>NZ_CM173234.1:3571137-3895786 GCF_057748015.1 Microbacterium sp. STRO-1N | reverse complement strand
CTGAATGACGATCGCGGCACGCTCGCCGGTGGCCTGATGGTCGCGGATGACGACGAGGTTCTGGTGGTTCTGTCCAGCGGCAAGGTGGTACGCTCTGCCGTGGCCGAGGTCCCGGCGAAGGGCCGCGACACCATGGGTGTGGTGTTCGCGAGGACATCTGCGGATGATCGCATCCTGGCCATCGCCCGCAACGGAGAGCGGGGCCTCGCCGAGGACGAAGAGTCCGACGCGGATCCCGAGACGCCCGACTCCGAGAACACACAGACTCCTGAGGAAAACTAAGACGCATGAGCACAGTAGCCGACAAGCTCGCGAAGAAATCGACGCGCAAGTCCGGGGGCAAGCAGGTTCGCCTGCGCCTGGTCTACGTCGACTTCTGGTCCGCGGTGAAGCTGGCGTTCCTCGGCGCGATCGCGTTCGCGGTCGTGACGATGGTGTCGTTCTTCCTGGTGTACATGGTGTTGCAGGCGACGGGTGTCATCTCCCAGGTCGATGAGATCCTCGGGAGCTTCACCGACGGCGCGTTCTCGTTGTCCGAGACCGTCGGCCTTCCCCAGGTCATGGCTTTCGCGGCTGTCGTCTCGATCCTGAACCTCATCGTCTTCACCGTGCTCGGCGCGGTGGTCGCGGGTATCTACAACCTCGCGGTCAAGGTCACCGGCGGTCTGCTGGTCGGCTTCACCTCGAACTGACATCGACGGCTCGCTGAGCCGATCGGAACCGGAAGGCGGATGCTTCGGCATCCGCCTTCCGTCGTTCGACGCCGTCGTGAGGAAAGACGGAAGTAGGGAAAACCCGAAGCGAGCTGTCCGGGTGGCTCGGTATGCGCGCGAACGCCGGAACCGTAGCGTTATGGGCATGACGAATCAGACTGCCCAACCCGCAGCGCCGGTCGCAGCGCGGCCGCCGGTGCGATTGCTCCTCACCATCCTGCAGCTCATCGCCCTCGGTGTGCTCGGATCGATCGCCTTCGGCATCCTGAGCGGACTGTTCGCGGCCAGCATCGCCCTCGTGTTCGTGTTCGGCATCGGACTGATCTTCTTCGTGGGGCTCGTGTACGCGATGTTCGGCGTCGCGTGGTTCGAGGTGGCTCGCGTCAGCAGCCTCTACGATCTGAACCTGCCCGCCCTTCGCTGGCGCCCGCGCACCCGCCCCGGCTTCGGCGGTTGGGTCCGGGCGCTAGGGCGGCAGGCCGTCGACGGCTCGATGTGGCGCGCGCTGGCGAACTTCGTCCTCGCCTGCATCACCGGTGCCCTGATCCTGCGCCTGTTCTGGGGCATGATCTGGTCGGCCATCATCGCGTTCGCACCCCTGGCGGTCGACGGGACCGTCGACGGACCGTACGGGAGCGAGATCCTGGTCGAGTGGGCGCCGCTGTTCGGCATCCTCGGTGTCGTGATCTCCGCAGCGGCGATCATCGGACTCGCCCTGCTGCACCGGGTGATCACCCGCGCGCTGATCGTGCCGAGCCGTGAAGCCGAGCTCACCGAGCAGGTGCGCACCACCAGCGCCCAGCGCGAAGGCGCCGTCCGCGCCGCGGACGTCGAGCGCACCCGCATCGAGCGGGACCTCCACGACGGCGTCCAGCCGCGCCTCGTCTCGGTCGGCATGACGCTCGGGCTCGCCCAGCAGAAGATCGACGACGACCCGGCGAAGGCCAAAGAATTGATCTCCGAGGCGCACACCTCCACCAAGGCGGCCATCACCGAACTGCGCCAGCTCGCCCGCGGCATCCACGCGTCCGTCCTGGACGACCGGGGCCTCGACGCCGCCCTCTCGGCCCTCGCGGGCCGGTCGCACATCCCCGTGCACCTGGACGTCCGCATGGACGGCCGGTGCAGTCGGGATGCCGAGGCCGCTGTGTACTTCGCCATCGCCGAGTCGCTGACGAACGCGGCCAAGCACTCCAGAGCCAGCGACTGCCGCGTCATCGTGCGCCGTCGAGAGAACGGCGTGCTGTGGGCCCGCGTCGAGGACAACGGCATGGGTGGAGCGCAGATCCAGCCCGGGGGCGGCCTCGACGGCATCTCGAACCGCGTACTCGCCGCCGGCGGCACGTTCCGACTCGACAGCCCGCAGGGCGGTCCGACCAGCCTGGAGGTGAGCGTGCCATGCGCATCCTGATCTGTGAGGACTCCGTCCTGCTGCGCGAGGGCCTCGTCCGGCTTCTCGAGGATGCCGGCCACGAGGTGGTCGCCGCACTCTCCGACACGAACGGGCTGCACGACGCCGTGACCGAGCAGGCGCCCGATCTCTGCATCCTGGACGTCCGCCTCCCCCCGACCTTCACGGATGAGGGGATCCGCGCGGCGCTCGAGATCCGATCCCGCCGCAGCCAATTGCCGATCCTCGTGCTGTCGCAGTACGTGGAGGAGCGCTACGCGAGCGAGCTGATCGCCGCGCAGGGAGGGCCGCTGGGCTACCTGCTGAAGGATCGAGTCGCCGATGTGTCGGAGTTCGTGACGTCGGTGGAGCGGATCGCGGACGGTGCGACGGTGCTCGACCCCGAAGTGGTCGCGCAGCTGCTGACACGACGCAACAAGGACGACCGGATGCTGCGGCTCACCGAGCGCGAGCGCACGGTGCTGGCGCTGATCGCCGAGGGGAAGTCGAACCAGGCGATCGCAGGACTTCTCTTCCTGTCCGAGGCGAGCGTCGAGAAGCACATCACATCGATCTTCCAGAAGCTCGGCTTCGAGCAGGACGAATCGGGCAACCGGCGGGTGCTGGCGGCACTCGCCCACATCGAGAACAACGGCGGCCCGGCCGCCGGACAGACAGGAGCGGCACGATGAGCACGAACGACAACGGCGGGCACGAGATCCCGCTGACTCCTCCCCCGGCGACGCCGGACGCCGCGGTGAACGCGGTTCCGGCTCCGCCCACGGCATCCGCTCCCCCGGCCGGCGGACCCGTTCCGCCGCCGGCTGGGCCGGCCAGGTCCGCGTCGGGTGCTGGCCGACCGATCGGGATCGTCCTCGCCGTGATCGGCGGAGTGGCGCTGCTCGGGTCGGGAGCGACTGCGGCCTTCGCGGCCGGGAACCAGCTGAACCAGCACAGCTTCGCGACGACCGCGGATGCCACCGGCATCCAGTCGCTCGATATGGAGGTCGGCGCCAGTGATGTGACGGTCGAGTTCGGCGATGTCGATGAGGCCGAGCTCCGTGTCGACGGGGACAGTGGGACGTGGACGATCGAGCGCGACGAGGACGAGCTGCTCGTCCGCAGCCCGAACCGCACCTTCGGGTGGTGGTTCGGCGACTGGTGGGGCGACGACGAGCGCGTCGTACTGACCCTGCCGCAAAGCCTGCAGAGTGCAGGCCTCGATCTGGACCTCGACCTCGGAGCCGGCAGCCTGGAGGCAGCGGGTGAATTCGGCGAGGTGGATCTGCACGTCGGTGCGGGGGCGCTGACGCTGGAGGGATCCGCCACGTCTGTGGATGCCGACATCAGCGCGGGCCGTGCCGAGATCGAACTGGCGGACGTCCGTGAGGCCGACTTGGGTATCTCGGCCGGGCGCCTGACGGCCGAGTTCACCGGCACCACTCCGGACGCGATCACGTTCGAGGTGAGCGCTGGATCGCTGGAGCTGACGGTGCCGGATGACGTGTACAACGTGACCCAGGAGGTCAGCGCGGGGTCGTTCGACAACCGCGTCGAAACCTCCACCAGCGCGTCCAGCACCATCGACGCGAAGGTCTCCGCCGGATCGGCCACGGTACGCGCGGGGGACTGACCCGTCTCGATTCGGTTTTTTCGTCAATCTCGGGTAATCTCTTGGAGGTTGACGGGGCTATAGCTCAGGCGGTTAGAGCGCTTCACTGATAATGAAGAGGTCCCAGGTTCAAGTCCTGGTAGCCCCACTCCACACTCCAACTGAACACCCTTACGGGGCCTTAGCTCAGTTGGTAGAGCGCCTGCTTTGCAAGCAGGATGTCAGGAGTTCGAATCTCCTAGGCTCCACACTCAGAACCGGTCGGACAGTCAGTCCGACCGGTTCTCTCTTTCTCCTGCGCATCGCGCGGCGATCGTCCGCGCCGCCTGATCGACCACCTGCTCCTTCTCGCCGTCGGTGAGCGTCCATCCGCCGTGGACCAGTTTCGGCCAGAAGACCATGGTCGCGATCATCCCCAGGAACTGCGCAGAGACGACATCCGGGTCATCGATGTCGGCGGTGCCCGCGACGCGTGCCGCGACGAGGAAGTCGCCGAGGGCTGCGAGTACGGGGAGCGTGCCGAAGTCGAAGGTCCGCTCGCGAAGTTCGGGGAATCGCGGGGACTCCGCGATCACGATCCGCATGAGATCGATCATCTCGCGGCGATCGAGCAGCTGGACGTAGGCCTTCCCGAGGATCATGAGTCCGCCGACGAAGTCGGCTGGATCCGGTGCGGCCTGCTCGGTGCCCGGCATGCTCCCGGCCGCGAGCACCGTCGCTTCGAACAATTCGGCCTTGGTGGGGAACTGCTTGAACAGTGTGGCCTTGGACACGCCGGCCTGCCTGGCGATCTCCGCGAGCGATGTGCGGTCGTACCCGTTATCGAGGAACGGTCCTGCGGCCGCAGCGAGAATCGCCGCACGATTGTCTGCGGCGATCTGCTGATGGTAAGCGGAGAGTTTCCGGGTCATGCTTCATTATCGCATTGAGGTGAGCCACTTGACTCACCTCAGCGTGCAGGATATGTTCCACTATGGTGAGTCGAGCGACTCACCTCAAGAAAGGGGTAGAACATGTCAAAGGTGATGATCCACGCCACGGTCTCCGTCGACGGGTTCATGGCGGATCCCGACGGCGGGATGGACTGGATGAACGGATTTCCCGTCGCGCCAGAGGACGAACAGGTCGTGGAGGCGATCTGCTCCGACATCGGAGCCATCGTCGGGGGAGCGAACAAGACCCAGACGATCGAGGACGGGGAGATCCCGTACGGTGGGTTTCTGAAGGTGCCGGTGTACTTGATGACGCACCGCGAGCACGAGGTCGTCGAACACGACGGAACCAGTTTCTCCTTCGTCGTGGACGACATCGAGGAGGCCGTGCAGCGCGCGCAGCACGATGCCGGTGAGAAGTGGGTGAGCCTCTTGGGTGGAAGTGTCGCGAGGCAGTGTCTCGCCCTCGGCCTCGTGGACGAACTCCGCCTTCACGTCGTACCTGTCGTGCTGGGCGAAGGCATCCCGCTCTTCGCCGGTTTGGAGCGTCAGCTCCGCCTCGAGCGTCTGGAGACCTCCGCGTTCGCCAGCGAGGTGCACCTGCGCTACCGGGTTCTGCGGGACGTGCCCGCGCCGGGAGAGTAAGGCTCTCTCACCCGTTGAGCTTGGCTGTCTCGGCCACGAGATCCAGCCGGGTGAGCAGCAGTTCGCTGGCCGAACTCATCACCCCGAATGCGTTGACGGTGATCGCGAGTGCGATGAAGGTCAGCACGACCACCTGAATCAGAAAGGCAGCATGGTCGACCGTTTTGCGCCGGGCAACGGCCAGAGCGATTACGCCGATGGCGCTGAGGATCGCGATGGTCTGACCCGCGGCGGTGGCGAACCCCATGCGGATCGCGCTCTCGTACGTCAATGCGCCATAGCTGTTGAACAGAGCGCTGAGTGCGAACGGGATGACGAGGACGCCCACGATGAGAATTCCGAACGTGCTGACGTGGGAACCTCGTCGAGTTCTGACAGTTGCGGGTGCGCTCATACCCGGATGATACGTCGTCACCGCGCCAACGCTGCGACCTCGCTGAAGGGGGTCGACGTGTGGATGATGCGCGGCGGGTCCGGAAGGTCGGACCAGGCCGCGAGCTGCTCATCGATGCGCTGCAGTTCGCTCTGCCCACCCGACTCTGCCAGCAGAGCGAGGATGCTCCGATCGATCGAGCCGTGGGGCGTCTGATGGGCGCGCTCTTCGACGCGGCGCCAGCATTCGCCGACGTCTTCGCGAAGCATCGTCCGCCGCACGCGTCCTCCACTTGCTTCGACGACCGCTTCGAACTCGGCGGCCTCCTCAGGCACGTAGAAGAGCTGGGGAAAGATCACGTTTCCGCCTGAGGAGAGGTGCGCTCGGAGCACCGCCATCGCCAGGGGCTTCACTTCGGCACCCGCATGCAGGAAGTCCGTCGTCGCCGTGCCGAGGAGCCCCCGCAGCACGTCGACGTCGAGGTTCAACCAGCCTCGTCGGGACGCAACGAAGTTCCGCGCGTACGTCGACTTCCCCGAGCCGGGCAAGCCGTTCATGAAGATGCAGTATCCACTCTCAGGCAATCGAAGATCCTCTTTTCGCTGCGTAAGGGAGCACGTGGCCTCGTCGGGAGGTTCCTCATCCCCGAACTCCTCCGATGTCGGCGACCGCCCGTTCGGGGGGGGGGGCGTCCACCGTGAAGGGTATCGTTCGCAGTAGCGCATGATCGCAGACGATCAGCATTCCTTCCCGACGGAGGTTCGAGCGTGGCTGTGATGCAGGACGTTCTGGCGCTCGGCGCCGAGCTGGATCGGTCGTATCAGGTGCGCGTGCGCGGGCGGATGAAGTTCCGCGTCGGGCAGCTCGTGTACGTCGCGTTCTCGCTCGACGAGAGCGTCATGGAGTTCGCCTTTCCGAAGGAGGAGCGGGAAGCTCTGGTCGGGGGCGATGCGCGGAAGTTCCAGATGCCCTCGGCATCCGACATGCGCTTCAACTGGGTGCGCGCAGATCTCGCCGCGCTGGAGCCGGCTGAGGCTCGGGAACTGGTCGTCGACGCCTGGCGTCTGGTCGTACCGGCCAAACTCGCGCGCGCCTATGACCTCGCTCATCCGAACGGTCCGGAGTGAGGTGGTTCAGTCGGAATCCCATTCCGCGAAGTACCAGAGCACCGGCTCGTCGATGCCGGGGAGGCTGTTGCGGAAGCCGTGTCGTTCATAGAACCGGCGCGCGTCGGCATCGCCCGAGTCGACGTTGATGTGCATCTCACCGGCATCCCTCCGGCGGGACTCCTCGACGGCACCGGCGAGCAGGACCGCACCGATGCCCTGAGACCGGAGCGCCGGGCGCACGTAGAGCTCGTCGAGCGTGGCGACGTGCCCGCCCTCGTTGTAGAACGCGGGACGCAGCGCGACGACGGCGTACCCGACGGCGGTCCCGCCCCGCCGCGCGAGCAGTGCGAACCCGGCCGGATCGGCGAGGAACCGACGGAAACGAGGAAGAAGCACCTCGAAGGGCGGCTCCGGCTCGTCGAACTCATCGCCGAAGTCGATCTGCAGCTGCGTGAGCGTCTCGGCATCCTGCGGGGTGGCGAAGACGATCTCGGGTCTGGAATCCGGCATGCCGTTCTCCTCTCGGATGCGACCAGTCTGCCAGCGTCGTCGGGGACGATGCCAGGCACCTCCTAGGATCGAAGGGTGCTGATCGGTCTGATGCGTCCTGTGGAATCCCGCTCCGTCGCGATCGAGGCGGCCGACCTCGCCGATGTCCAGGTGCAACTGGCTGCGCAGCGACCTGAAGGGTTCGATCTCGTCTCCTCTCCGGTAGAGATGATCAAAGGCGCCGCAATCCTGAAGGCCGTCGGCACGTTCGCGCGCCGCGACCAGGTCACCGAGATCGAGGCGGAGGACATGGACTCGCTCAGGGCGAAGGTCCCCGACGGCTGGCAGCTGCTGAACGTCCTCAAGGTCTGATCCGACGGCGCCTCACACCCGCCGGGCGCGCACCGCGGCGGCCAGGCCGGTGAGGACGTCGGCGGTCGTCTCCCAGCCCATGCACGCATCCGTCACGCTCTGACCGCGGACGAGTCCCGCCGGACCCTTCGTCACATCCAGTTTCTGCGCCCCAGCGACGAGATTGCTCTCCAGCATGACGCCTGCGATCGCCGCTGGTTCGGTTGAGATCTGTGCGGCGAGTTCGCGCGCGACCTCGGCCTGACGCACGTGGTCCTTGCTGCTGTTCCCGTGGCTGGCGTCGACGATCAGACGTGACGTGAGCCCCGCCGCCGCCAAGCGGGACGACGCGCGCGCGACATGCTCGGGGCCGTAGTTGGGTCCGTCCGCCCCCCCGCGCAGGATCACGGAGGTGTCCGGGTTGCCCGTCGTCGTGACCAGGCTCGCCCGTCCGTCGGAGCCGATCCCGAGGAACGCCTGCGGAGAGGATGCTGCGGCTGCGGCATCCAGAGCGACCTGGAGCCCGCCGTCCGTACCGTTCTTGAAGCCGATCGGCATCGACAGGCCGGATGCCAGCTGACGGTGGATCTGGCTCTCTGTCGTCCGCGCGCCGATCGCGCCCCAGGAGACGAGGTCTGCCGTGTACTGGGGGCTGATCGGCTCGAGGAACTCGGTCGCCGACGGCATCCCGAGGGCGGTGACGTCGCGGAGGAAGGCGCGAGCCATCCGAAGACCTGCCTCGATGTCATGGCTGCCGTCCAGGTGCGGATCGTTGATCAGACCCTTCCATCCGACCGTCGTACGGGGCTTCTCGAAGTAGGTCCGCATGACGATCAGGAGGTCGTCGCGGTGCCGCTCGGCCTCGAGGGCGAGACGACCCGCGTACTCCAGCCCTGCTTCAGGGTCGTGGATCGAGCAGGGGCCGGCGATCACGAGCAGGCGGTCGTCCTCGCCGGCCATGATGGCGCGGATCTCGTCGCGGGTGCGCGAGACGAGCGCCGCCCGCTCATCGCCGACCGGCAGTTCGGCGGCGATCTCCGATGGCGTCGGGACCGTGGTGAAGGCCGCGACGTGGAGATCCGCGGTGGCATCGATGGTGGCTGGATCGTTCATCTGCAGGGGTCCTGTCCTGGTGAGGGCGGACCCCGTGCAGAGCCCGCCGAAACGGCGAAAGCCAGAGCGAATGCTCTGGCTTGTCGGCTCTGAAGGTGTCGGTATGCGCTAGATCAGCGCCGGCCCCTCCAGAGCCGACTCGAAATACGCATACCAACGGGATGTCATGGACAAGACCATACCGCATGATGTCGGGGGCTGGGTTCTGGGATCAGCCCAGGGATGCCGGAGGAGCCGTGACTTCTCTATTCCTGATCGATGTGCGCGGCGGTGAAGAAGTCCTCGGTGCCCTCCCGGAAGAGCCGGTTGGAGAGCTCCTCGATCGGCCCCTCGAGGTGCCCTGAGCCCCGCACGGTCAGCCGCTTCGGCCCGGCCAGCGCGTGGTACACCGCGAACTGCCCTCGTGGGTCGACGGATGGATCGACGACGGCCGCCCCCACATGCACGGGTATGCGGATCCGGGATGCCGCGATCGCCGCGTCGAAGTAGTCCAGCACCGGTCGCGCCTCCGGATGACGCCGCAGGTACGACCGCACCGCTTCGCCGCTGCCGGTGCAGCGTCGGCTGAGCCGGATCGGGAAATGTCCGAAACTGGGCACGTCCAGGGATGCTCGACGGAAACGTTCGTCCCAGGGCAGTGCGAGCGCGCCCATCCCGCCGCCGAAGCTGCCGCCTTCGTAGTCGAGGGCGACCGAGGCATCCGGAGCGGCGTCCAGCAGGACGGTCGCCGCGCGCCAGAGGTCCGCAGCCGAGTAGCGGTGCGAGTACGTCTCACGGTGCTGGATGCCGGCGAGCACGTGCCGCGCCGAGAGCGCGGGGAACCGGCCGGGGGCGTTGGCCTCCTGGCCCGGAGCCACCGGGAAGATCGCGGCCGTGTCGGCGGGGATTCCGTCGAGTGCTGGTTCGGTTCGGCCGCCGTATCCGTGTCCGACGACGCGTCCCCGGGAGACAGGGCCGTGCGGCAGCGCCAGCCACGCCACGACCTGCTCGCCGGTCGACGAGCCGAACAGGATCCGGTCGACTCGGTGCGTGGAGGTGGGTTCGAGCGCCTCGGTGACCTCCCAGGCGACCGCACCGATGCCGAACTCGGCGAAGGTGTCCTGCCAGAACGCGTCGAAGTCGTCGGGTACCCGGAGTGCCGGGGGAGGCGTCAGCAGAAGCGAGAGCGGATACTCGGTGAGCTCTTCGGGGACGGTGCCGCTCATCGGTTCAACTGGAGCGTGGACGGACGCGGCGAGAACCGGTCATCGAGCACGAGGCAGGCGGCGCCGACGGCCGCGACGTCCGCGCCGAGCGAGGTTCCGGAGATCGTGACTCCGTGCAGCTGCCGGGTGACGCCACCGGATGCGGCGAGCGGTCGGATGACATCGAGGAATCGCTGATCGACCATCTCCCACATGGCCCCGCCGATGACGACGGTGTCGACATCGAGCATGTTGGTGACCGTGAGGATCGCGGATGCCGTCGAGCGCGCGGCTCGATCGAGGATCTCGCCGGCACCGGCATCCCCCTGATCGGCCAGTGCGCACAGTGAGCGGAACGCCGCTTCGGAGATGGCCGGCGTCGAGAAGTCGGTGTCGATCGGGAGGACCCCTGCTTCGACCGCTTCTTCGGCGAGGCTCTGCGGGGATCCGGCCTGCCAGAACGCGCGCAGCGGATGCGAGTAGCGGTCGCCGAAGTCGTCGGAGGAGACCGGGAGCAACCCGATGTCCCCGGCATTGCTGGAGATGCCTCGCACCACGAGGTCGTCGATGACGATTCCGAGGCCGACACCGGTTCCCATGTACAGAAAGACGAAATTGCGCGGGCCCTCCGCCCCACCGGCCCACTGCTCTGCGACGGCCCCGGCGATGACGTCCTTGTCCAGCAGCACGGGGAGTCCGGTCGCCTCCTGGATGTCATCCCTCAGCGGTACGCGGTGCCAGTCGGGCAGGTGCGGCGGATCGAGTACGAGACCGCGCTCGATGTCGACCGGACCGGGCGAGGCGATGCCGATGCCGAGGATGCGTTCGCGATCGATCGGCGCCTGCTCGATGAGCTTCGCGATCTCATCGTTGATCAACGCGAGGACGGAATCGGGGTCCTGGGCGGCGGGCGTCGCGTGGCTCGCATCTGTGACGACGCGGCCGGTGAAATCGAGCAGCACGTAGGTGATCACAGCCGGATCGATGTGCACCCCGATCGCGTAGCTGCCCTCCGGATTGAGTTCGAGCATCGTCCGCGGCTTGCCGAAGGCGACCGCCTGCTTGCCCGTCTCGAGGATGAGCTGCTGGTCGAGGAGGCGTCGGCAGATGTTCGACACCGTCTGCGCGGACAAGCCGGTCTCCTCGGTGAGTTCGACGCGGCTGCGTCCGTTCGGGGCGCGCCGGATCGCGCCCAGCACCACGGCCTCGTTGAAGTCGGCGACGCGCGGCATGTTGGTGCCGCGACTCTGGCTCTGCGCCACGGAAGCTCCTCGAATCGCTCGGAGACCTGCCGTCACGGCGGTCCGCGCCCTCCACCTTATTCCAATGGTTCGATAAAACGCGCGGTCCGGTGGGATTTCCGAAACCCCTTGTGTCCGGCATCCGTCTCGGTCTAACTTAATCCATGCATTTGAGGAAGTAAGTCATTCTTCGAATCCGCACCCCATTCCCGACAACGAACGTCGGCACGACGACGACGTCAGACGCAAGGAGTTCCGCATGCCCAGAACACGACGAAGAGCAGCGATCGGGGCGGGCGGCCTCGCCGTCGCCCTGATCTCGGCGGGGTTGATCGCCGCCCCGGCGGTGGCCACGGCGGCCGCCGCCGACGCCACCGCGGTCTTCACTGCGAAGACGCAGCTAGATGGTGTCGTCAAGGTCAAGCCCGGCGACAACTCCGCCACCCCCGAGATGGTCGCCACCACCAAGGACGGCCGGGAATGCTGGCAGATGCTCAACGACCCGTACGTCCGGTACCTCTACGTGGATGTCGCGGACGAGGTGATCCCCGATGACGCGACCCGGGCGATCGTCCGCGTCGACTACTTCGATGCGGGCACCAGTGGCTTCGACGTCCACTACGACTCGAAGAGCAGCGCCTGGACCGGATCCCGCAACCAGCAGCTCACTGACACCGGCACGTGGAAATCGACGGCCTTCGAACTCACGAACATCAACTTCGCGAACCGGGCGAACGGGTACGACTTCCGCTTGAACGTGAAGGCGTCACAGGGCGCGATGCCCGACGTCTGCTTCTCGAAGGTGGACGTGACGTTCACGGATGCGCCGGTCGCCGCCCTCGATTCGCTGGCGATCATGAGCCCCTCGCTGATCTTCAAGACGGGAGAGGCCTCCGTGGATGTCGCCACCCCGGCCGACGAGGTCAGCTGGCGCCTCGGCGACGCGGACGATGTGGAACTGCGCAGCGGCACCGCTGAGGTCGCGGACGGCGCCGGCTCGATCGACCTGACGGATCTGCCCTTCGGCTACTACACGCTGGCCGTCACGGCGAACCCCGCATCCGGACCCGTGACGCGGACGACGTCGCTCGCCGTGCTCGACGACCCGCCGGCCGGCTGGAACGCCGACGACGCGTTCTTCGGCACGCAACTGCACCGTGGTCATCAGCCGACCGAGCACACCGATGAGCTCATGGACGCGATGGTCCTGGCCGGCTACGGCAAGAGCCGCATCGAGACCACCTGGGGTGAGGTCGAGAAGGCGAAGGGCGTGTACACCTTCGACAGCGAGGGCACGCGCGTCGTCGGCGAGCTCGCCGAGCGGGGGCAGCAGGTGATGTGGAACGCCGGCCTCGCCAACCCTCTGTACGACGACAACCGCACTCCGGCGAGTGACGGGGCGATCGCCGCCTTCGCGGCCTACGTCGGGGCCACCGCCGAGTACTACAGCGGCGAGGGCGACTCGCACGACATCGGCATTCTGAACGAGTACAACTCGTCCGGGTTCAACAACGGCACGTGCGGCCTGACTGCGGCGTGCTATCTCGACATCCTGCGGCCGGCTCACAAGGCCGCGCACGACGCGGATGCCGAGGCGAACGTGATCGCGCCGATCACCGCCGGGGTGCAGCTCCCCTGGGCGCAGGACTTCATCGCGCAGGGCGGACTCGATCACCTCGACACGTACGCGACGAACTACTACGGCTACGCGCAGAACGGCCCGGGTACTCCGCCGGAGGTCGATCCCGAGCTCGCCGAGATCTCACAACTCGCCGCCATGATCGACGAGGCCGACGGCGATCGGAACATCCCGATCCGCATCACCGAGAACGGGTGGCCGACGCACGACGCCGGCTCGACTCTCGCGCAGCAGGCGGACTACGCGATCCGTGGACCGCTGCTCGCGCAGCTCGCCGGTGCCGACGAGTACCTCTGGTACGACCTGTACGACGACGGGTTCAACTCGGGCGAGCGCGAGGACCGCTTCGGTCTCATCAACCGCGCCGACGACACCGCGTGCTTCGCCTGGAAGTGCCCCGGCGAGAACTACACCTACGGCGCCGTGCACGGTATCAGCCCCAAGCCGGGCTTCGTCTCGCAGGCCGTGGCGATCCGGCAGACGGTCGGAAAGGAGTTGACCGGGCGTGAGGACCTGGGCTCCGACTCGCTGTACAGCCTGCAGTACGAAGCTTCGGATGCCGCGGATTCGACGCGTGTGCTCTGGAGCACCGGCACGGACTCCGTGCAGATCAGCTCGGAGAGCGGCTACACGCTGACCGACCAGTTCGGCCGGACGAAGGACGTGCCCAAGGGCTCGTCGACGATCGCGCTGACCGGTTCACCGGTGTTCGTCACCGGTGTCGTCGAGGTCGTCACGGCGGCTGCGCAGCTGACGACGGATGTCGCGGAGACCTCGGTGCAAGGAGCCGAGCTGCCGATCACCGTGGCCGTCGCCGATGGCGCGGACATCAAAGGCGGAGAGCTCACCGTCTCGGCATCCGGAGTCGAGAAGAAGGTCAACCTCGCCGACAAGCGCTCGGTGTCGCTGACCCTGCCCGGCGTCACCCGGCTCGGAGAGCGCGAGGTCGTCGTCACCGTGACCGACAAGAAGGGGCGGCTCGTCTCCGAGGTCCGTACGGCGACCAAGGTCGTCGACCCGTACGTCGTGTCGGCCCGGCCGTCGATCGCGACGACCGCGGACGGGTACGCCTCCTCGTTGGACATCAGCGTGGTGAACAACGCATCGGATGCCGAGATCACCCTGGACGAGATCGACTGGAAGGTCGGCTCGGTGTCGGGCACTCTGAGTGATCCGGTGACGATCGCCGGCGGCGGCACGGAGACAGTGTCGGTGCCGATCACGGACCCGAAGTTCTACGCGACGCAGAGCTACGACGTGCAGGCGCACTCCGGCGCGTTGACCCGTTCGGACTCCGGCTCGCTGAGCTTCTCGCCGATCGAGAAGGAGGGCGCGCAGACGCTCGACCCGATCGATATGAACACGCTCGGAAAGTGGGTGTCCATCCGCGGCGGCACGCGCACCGGAACGGCCGATCTGGGCGGCACGCTGCAGTACACGACGACGACCGACGCGCTCGTCCTGCGGGCCACCATCACGGACGACGTGCATCTGGCGGATCGGACTGACCCGGGGCTGAGCTGGCAGGCGGACTCGGTCCAGTTCAACACCTACGATCTGTTCCCGACCGTCCTGGGTGGCGAGCGGGTGGAGATCGGCGCCGCGCTGTACGGCAGCGGGCCGGTCGTCTACACGTTCACGCCACCGGCCGGTCAGAAGGCGGGGCCCACGCCTGGTGCGTCGGCCGACATCGTGCGGGACGAGGACGCCGGGACCACGACGTACGACGTCTCGGTGCCGTGGTCTTCGCTCGGGTTCGACGCACCGCCCAGCGGTGTGTGGGGTCTGTCGTTCCTCGCGAACGACGCGGATGGCGACGTCGCGGGCACTGACTCCCGAGCGGGCTATCTGGAGTGGGGCGCCGGCGTCGGCGCCGCGCCGAAGAACCCGGCGCTGTTCAAGTCGGTGCAACTGGTCGGCTAGAGGCTCCCTTCACCTCGTTCGTTGAGCGAGGACGGCGGAGCCGAGCGAGTCGAAACGCGGTTGCGGCTGGACTGCGTTTCGACTCGCTCCGCTTGACTAACTCAATCAAGTTGATTTAGAGTCATATCACCACCCGAATTCTCGACGAAGAGGACCTGCAGTGCACGACAACCGGCTCATCGTGGAAGCTCGCCTCGAGCGCTTCATCGCGGAGTTCCTCACGCCTGCGATCTACCGCACGGTCAGCCCGCTCGACGTCGCCGCGTTCGAGGTCCCGGACGAGCCGATCCCGGCATCCGAAGCCCTGGCCGCAGACTATGCGCCCATCCGGCTCCCCCATGCCTGGGGTCGGCCGTGGTCGACGGTGTGGTTCCGCGCGACCGGCCAGGTGCCTGCCGAGTGGTTCGATGCCGCGGGCGATCTTCCGGCGCACACCCGAGTCGAGATGCTCGTGGACCTCGGGTTCTTCGGTGATCGCCCTGGATTCCAGGCCGAGGGTCTCGGCTACCGCGCCGACGGGACGATCCTCAAGGCAGTGTCGCCCCGAGCCGCCTACTTGCCCTGGGACGGGCGGCGCGACGTCGAGTTCTACGTCGAGGCCGCAGGCAACCCGGACGTCGCCGGTGACTACGACTTCCTCCCGACGCCGATGGGCGCCAAGGCCACGGCGGGCGACGATCCGCTGTACCGCGCGACGCAGTTCTCGGTCGCCCTCCTCGACGAGACGGTGTGGGAGCTCGCCCGTGACGTCTGGACGCTTGACGGCCTGATGCGCGAGCTCGGCACCGACAACCCACGGCGTCACAAGATCCTGCGGTCCTTCGAGCGGATGCTGGACGTCGCCGACCCGCGCGACATCGCCGGCACTGCGGCCGACGCCAGGGCGGTCATCGCCGCGGGCCTTGCCAGCCCGGCATCCGCCAGCGCGCATGAGGTCGTCGCGATCGGACATGCGCACATCGACTCCGCTTGGCTGTGGCCGTTCCGCGAGACCGTCCGGAAGTGCGCCCGCACCTTCTCGAACGTGCTCGACCTCATGGACGTCTATCCGGAGTTCCGCTTCGCCTGTTCGTCGGCGCAGCAGCTGAAGTGGATGAAGGACTCCTACCCTGACGTGTTCGCCCGCATCAAGGACAAGGTCGCGACCGGGCAGTTCATCCCGGTCGGCGGCATGTGGGTCGAACCGGACATCAACATGCCAGGCGGCGAGGCGATGGCGCGACAGTTCGTCGCGGGCAAGCGCTTCTTCCTCGAGGAGTTCGGGGTCGACACCCAGGAGGTCTGGGTTCCCGACACGTTCGGCTACTCGGCGGCGTTCCCGCAGATCATGGCGGCATCTGGTTCGAAGTGGTTCGTCACCCAGAAGATCTCCTGGAACCAGACCAACCAGATGCCGCACCACACCTTCCTGTGGGAGGGCATCGACGGCACCCGTGTCCTCACGCACTTCCCGTCGGCCGACACGTACATCTCCGAGCTCTCCGGGGCGGAACTCGCACACGCGGAGCGCAGCTTCCGTGAGGCCGGGGAGTCCTCTCTCTCGCTCATCCCGTTCGGCTGGGGAGACGGCGGAGGCGGACCCACGCGCGAGATGATCGCGGCCGCCGGTCGCCTGCGCTCGCTGGAGGGCTCTCCGCGGGTCGTCATCGACTCACCGCAGCGGTTCTTCGAGCGTGTCGAGGAGGAGTACCCGAACCCGCCGGTGTGGTCGGGGGAGCTGTACCTCGAGCTGCACCGCGGCACGCTCACGTCTCAGCACCGCACCAAGCAGGGCAACCGGCGCAGCGAGCATCTCCTGCGCGAGGCGGAGCTGTGGGCCGCGACCGCCGCCGTCCGCGAGGGAGTCGAGTACCCCTACGACGAACTCGAGCGCGCATGGCACCACGTGCTGCTCAACCAATTCCACGACGTGCTCCCCGGCTGCTCGATCGCCTGGGTGTACGAAGACGTTGCGCGCATGTACGCCGAGGCCGCCGACGTCGCCGAGCGCACGATCGCCGCGTCCGTCGCGGCGCTCGTGGGCGAGGGCGACCAGGAGTTCGTGCTCAACGCCCGCCCGCAGTCGGATGCCGGAGTGCCCGCTCTGGGAATCGGAAGCGCCGCCACGGCGAACGGGAAGACGAATATCACCCGCGGGGAATATGGTGTCGTGATCGACAACGATCGCGTGCGCGCCGTGATCGACGACCGGGGTCTGCTGGTCTCGCTCGTCGATGCGGAGACCGCCCGCGAGGCGATCGCGCCTGGCGAGGCCGGCAATCTGCTCCGCCTCTTCCGCGATATCCCCAACAAGTGGGATGCCTGGGACATCGACGAGCACTACCGCCGTGTCGGTACGGATCTCAC
Source organism: Microbacterium sp. STRO-1N (assembly GCF_057748015.1). The sequence continues at coordinate 3,878,726 of NZ_CM173234.1, read as the reverse complement.
GACACCGCAGGCGATTCGTCCGGTCGAGAATGGGGTCGAGATCGAGCACGTGTTCGGCGACTCGCGCATCGTGCAGACCGTCACGCTCGAGCCTGGGGCGGATGCCCTGACGATCCGCCACGACATCGACTGGCACGAGCGGAGGCAGCTGCTGAAGCTCGTGTTCCCACTCGACATCCACGCCGACCGCACGGCTGCCGAGACGCAGTTCGGGCACGTATTCCGACCGACGCATACGAACACCTCGTGGGACGCCGCACGCTTCGAGATCTCGATGCACCGCTGGGTGCACATCGCCGAGCCCGGCTACGGCGTGGCGATCTCGAACGAGTCCACCTACGGGCACGACGTGCGCCGTGACACCCGCGCCGATGGCGGGACGACGACGACGGTCAGCCTGTCGCTGCTGCGCGCGCCGATGTTCCCCGACCCAGAGGCCGACCAGGGCGTGCACGACATCGCCATCGCGATCCGGCCGGATGCCGGCATCCGAGATGCCGTGGACGAGGGCTACCGGATGAACCTGCCGGCTCGCACTGTCACCGGCGCGCGTGAGGCCGCACCTCTCGTGGCCGTCTCGCACCCCGCCGTGCGCGTCGAATCCGTCAAGCTCGCCGAGGATCGCTCGGGTGACCTCATCGTGCGGCTGTACGAGTCCGAGGGGGCCAAGGTCACGACGGACATCACGATCGACGCAGCGGACGCCCGCGGCATCCTCGTCGTCGATCTGCTCGAGCGTGAGATCGAGCCCCCCGTCGGAGCCGAGCTCGAGCAGGCGACTGCTCGCGTGGTGCTCCGACCCTTCCAGCTCCTCACCCTGCGCGTTGCCCGGTGAGAGACGCGTCGTGGCTAGGCTGACACGTCGCGGAGTACCCAGAGATGCACCACAGTTCCCCTACGAAGGAGTAGCAATGCACACATCAGCGAAGAGGCGCGCTCTCGGCATCGCCGCGTTCGCGACCATCGCCGGGCTCACCCTCGCCGGGTGCTCCGCCTCCGGTGATGCGGACGAACCCGCCGAAGCACTCGATCCCGACGCCGAGGTCACCATCACCGTCGGCGAGATGCCGACGGCCGACCAGGCCGAGTCGTTGGAGATCTTCAACGAGCAGGTCGAGGCGTTCGAGGAACTCTATCCGAACATCACGGTCAAGGGCGAGGAGACGACCTACGATCCCTCCACGTTCAACGCGCTGCTGGTCGGCGGCACGGCTCCGACGACGGTCGCGATCCCGTTCACCGACATGCAGGCTCTCATCGAACGAGACCAGGCCGCGGACATCACCGACCTCGTCGCCGAGAGCGACGTGCTCTCGGCCCTCAACCCGGACCTGCTCGGCGCCGTCACCAAGGACGATCGTCAGTACGGGATCGTCCGACAGGCCTACACGATGGCACTCCTCTACGACCGCGCGCTGTACGAGCAGGCCGGTCTCGACCCGGACGACGTGCCCACGGACTGGGAGGGCATCCTCGAGAACGCGAAGACGATCACGGAGAAGACCGGCAAGACCGGCTTCATCATCCCGACGACCAACAACGCCGGCGGCTGGCTGTTGACGACCATGTCGTACTCGAACGGCTCGCTCGTCCAGGAGATCGACGGCGACGAGGTCGCCGTCACGATCGACACCGACGCCATGAAGGAGTCGTTGCAGTTCCTGCACGACGTCCGCTGGGAGGCGAACGCAGCCGGAGCGAACTTCCTGCTCGGCGGAGACGACATCTTCAACGAACTCGGCGGCGGCAACGTCGGCCAGACGGTGAACGGCGGGGCGAGCTACGGAAACCTGGTCCTGAATCGCGGCATGGCCGGTGAGGACGTGGGCATTGCTCCCCTGCCGCAGAGCTCCGAGGGCCTCGGTGCGCTCGGCGGCGGCGCGATCCAGTGGTTCAACCCGAAGGCGACGCCGAACGAGCAGGCCGCCGCGCTGAAGTGGACCGAGTTCCGCTGGTTCAACCGCTACTTCGACGAGGATGCCGCGGTGGAGTGGGCCTCTTCGCAGAACGCGGACGGCCGCCCGGTCGGCGCTCCCGAACTGCCGATCGTCGACCAGGAGCAGTACGACACGTTCCTCGGCTGGATCGACGAGTACATCAACGTCGACCGAGACAACTACACGGCGTACCTGACCAGTGAGCTGCCGGTCGTCGCCGAACCGGCGATCAAGGCACAGGAGATCTACGCCGCGCTCGACCCGATCGCCCAGGCGGTGCTGACCGACGAGTCCGCCGACATCGACAAGCTGCTCGCAGACGCCCAGACCGCGGTCCAGGCGCTCGTCGACGCCGGCTGATCCACTGCCCCGCCGCGCCCGCGAACACAGCGCGCGGCGGGGCCCCATCCCTCAGAGACGACAGGATCGACGTATGACCGAAGTCACGACCGCGGCGCAGCGCCGCCGTGCGCAGCCGCTGGGGCGACGCCTGTGGACGTGGGTGCGCGGTGGCGGCATCACGACGTTCCTGTTCTTCGTCCCGCTGCTGTTCACGTTCGGTTACTTCGCCTGGTGGCCGATCCTGAAGAGCCTGCAGCTCGCACTGCAGAAGACGAACCTCGTCACCGAGCCCACCTGGGTCGGTCTGGACAACTTCACCCGTGTCCTCGCGGACCCGCTCCTGGGCACCGCGGTCGCGAACACCCTGCTCTTCGCCGGTCTCGCGATCATCATCGGCTTCCCGGTGCCGATCCTGCTCGCCACGTTCATGGCCGAGATGCGGCGCAGCCGCCAGTTCGCCAGTGTGCTCGCCTACCTGCCGGTGATTATCCCGCCCGTCGTCGCCGTGCTGCTGTGGAAGCAGTTCTACGACCCGTCCCCCGATGGACTGTTCAACTCCGTCCTCGGCGTGTTCGGCATCCCGCCGCAGCCGTTCCTGCAGGATCCGAACACGGCGATGCTCGACATCGTCATCCAGGCCACCTGGGCCGGCTTCGGACAGTCGACGATCATCTATCTCGCCGCACTCATGTCCGTGCCGCCGGAGCTCTACGAAGCCGCCGAGATGGACGGTGCGAAGGTCGCCCGCCGCTTCTGGCACATCACGCTTCCGCAGATGCGCGGGATCATGCTCCTGATGATGCTGCTGCAGATCATCGGCACGATGCAGGTCTTCACGGAGCCGTTCGTCATGACCGGAGGCGGACCCGTCAACCGGACCACGACGATTCTGATGCTCATCTACAACTACGCGTTCCAGCAGGGCGACTACGGCAAGGCGACCGCGCTGAGTCTCCTGCTCGCCGTCGTGCTCACCATCGTCTCCGCGGTCTACCTGCGGCTCACCCGGAGTTGGAGCAAGTCATGACCGACACCCTCGTTCCCCCGACCACCGAGGCGCTCGTGACCGGCAAGAACGTCGACCGCACGCTCGCGCCGCGCCGCCGCCGCCGCAAGGAGGGCGATCAGCAGGATCGCACGAACGTCTCGGACCTGGAGCGGCGGAACACCCGCGTGCGCGTGGGACTGACCCTGCTCAACGCGCTGCTGATCATCTTCCTCGTCGTGATCTCCGCAGGTCCCCTGCTGTGGCTCGCGAAGGCGGCGCTGTCGACGACGCAGGACATCCTGCGCGAGCCGTGGGCATGGTGGCCCAGCGGCATCCAGTGGCAGAACCTCTCCGATGCGTGGTTCAAGATCGACATCGGCAAATACCTGATGAACACGGTCTGGATCGCGGCGGGCACGTGGTTCATCGGGATGCTGGTGGCACTCACCGGCGCCTACGGCATCTCGATCCTGCAGCCGAAGTACGCGAAAGTCGTCAACGCCGGCGTGCTCGCGACCCTGTTCATCCCCGGCGTCGTCTCGCTCATCTCGCAGTACGTGACCGTGCTCGACATGCCGCTGCTGCACTGGAACCTCATCAACACCTTCTGGGCGGTCTGGCTGCCCAGTGCCGCGAGCGCTTTCAACGTGCTGCTCATCACGCGCTTCTTCGACACCCTGCCGAAGGACGTCTTCGAGGCGGCGAAGATCGATGGCGCAGGTCCGTTCCAGATCTTCTGGCGGATTGTGCTGCCGATGTCGAAGCCGATCATCGGCGTGACGTCGCTCATCACGATCATCGGTGCGTGGAAGGAATTCCTCTGGCCGCTCCTCGTGCTGCCGAGCCCCGACCTGCAGCCCCTGTCCGTCGGCCTCTATCGGATCACGGCCTCGGCGGAGATGAGCCTGCTCATGGCCGGCATGTTCATCTCCGTGATCCTGCCGGTGGTGCTGTTCCTGATCTTCCAGAAGCAGTTCCTCAGGAGCGCGGGTCAGGCCGGCGCGATCAAAGGGTGAGGACCCTCCTCGGCGGCGATGAAAAACGGATGCTGTGACGAAAAACGGATGAATCCTTGGAAAAGGTCCGTGGATCGTCACAGCATCCGTTGATCGTCGTCAGGCCGCGTTCTCGGCAGCCTCGATCCCGAAGAGCTCGTCGAGGAACTCCAGCTGCCGCCGGGACTGCGCCCATTGCCCGCCCTCGTGGCCGTTGTACGGGTAGACCTCGATGGTCTTGTCCTCGGTCGCGTAGTGGTTGAACTGCGCGAAAACGGTGGACGGCGGGCACACGGCGTCGTACAGCGCCACGGAGTACAACGCGGGAGCGCTGGCGCGGGCGGCGAAGTTCACCCCGTCGAAGTAGCTGAGCACGCGGAACACGTCCTCCTCCTCTCCGCGGCGGGTCTGCATGTAGCGGGCGAGCTCGTTGTACGGGTTCGCGTCCGTGATGCGCAGCGCGCGGCGGTAGTGGCTGAGGAACGGTACGTCGATCATGGCCCCGGCGAGACCGTCGCTGAGGGCGGCCGCCGCGACGGCGATCCCGCCGCCCTGGCTGCCGCCGGCGACCACCACCTTGGTCGGGTCGACGGCCGGGTGACTGCGGACGGCGTCGACCGCGAGCGCGGCATCCGTGAACACGCGGCGGTAGTAGTACTCGTGCTGGCCTTCGATGCCGCTGGACATCTGACCGGCGATGCGCGGGCCGCTGCCGACGGGATCCGTGGTGGACCCGGGGTTGCCGCCGCTGCCCTGCCCGCGGCTGTCCATGACGAAGACGGCGTATCCGGCGCTCGGCAGCAGAGTCCACTGCTCGGGGACACCACGTCCACCGCTGTAGCCGATGAACTGCACGACCGTGCCGCGGATCTCACTGGCCGGGCGGACGAACCAGCCCTTGATCGGGTGGCCGGCGAAGCCGGGGAACGTCACGTCCTCGACGATGAGGTTGCGAAGCGCGGTGTCGAGGCGCGTGAACAGGGCTTCGCCGCGTCCGCGGGAGAACGTCAGCGTCTCCTCCCAGAAGGCGTCGAAGTCGCTGGGTTCCTCCCGTTCGGGACGATACTCGTGGAGCTGGTCGATGGGCATGTCGAACTGGGCCATGGCTCGATTCTTTCGGGATTCGGTTCCGGGTGGGGTGATTCGGTCAGGAGTGGTTGTCGATCAGCGCGATCCTCGCGTGATCGAGGCGCGATCCGGGCAGAGTCGGCGCTGTGAGGGACAGTCCTTCGCCCGCCAACATGAGCAGCTGGTTTTCGATGGATGCCGTGATGCCCGCCTCTTCGACGGGAGCGGCGCTCATGCGCACGATTCCCGCGGCGAACGTCGGGCCGAGATCGGAGATCGTCAGATCCTCGGCATCCGTCCTGGCGATCCAGGGGATCTCGATCAGGAGATCGTCGTCGAGGGCGACGCGGGCGCGGCGCTCGGCTCCATCGAAGACGGCCGATGCGAGCCGCCAGTCCAGATGCAGCCCTGCGGTGTCGATCCGAACGCGCTCGACGTCGTCGACGACCTCACCGGGGGCGAGCGCCGCATCGTCGACTCGGATGGCGGCCGTCGCCGGAAGCCCGCTGATGCGGAAGCGCACCAGGAGTTCGCGAGTTCGCACGGGAACCCCCGCGGGGATCGTGTCGAGGTGGATGTGCGCGTCGCCCGATGGGGTGGCCAGGCTGAGCGCCCACAGCACGGTGCCGTCCTGCTGCACGGAGCGGAACGAGCCGCCGGCGAACCCGTGCCCGTCTCGGACGACCTCGATGCTCATGAAGCGCGCGGGTTCCGTGATGACGGTCGGGTCGTCGCCCGGCTCGGTCCAGAACCCGAGCAGGGGTCGGCGCTGGACCCAGGTGTCGCTGAAGTTCACGCTGCCCAGGCTCAGGCCGTCTTCGCGCCAGGTCGCGCCCACCGTCGGCACGACGACCGACGGGATGCCGGCTGCTGCCACCTCCGAGATCCCTGCGACCTGGCCGTCGATGTAGAACATGTCCGCGAAGGTCTCGCGAATCGTCCCCGGCGCCGCGCGGTCGAGCAGCGGACGCAGGTCGTCGGGGATCCGGTAGTCGAGCACCGCGTCATGCACGAGGTGGATGTCGGCGGCGAGGTCGACACCCGACAGGACGGACCACGTCTCCGGCGCGACCTTCTGCAGTACGGAGAGGACGCCAGGACGCACGTGCAGATCAGTGTCGTAGCACCGGGCCATCGGACCCGACAATTGACCCGTGGCCGGGTGCCAGTGCCCCAGGAAGTGCTTCCACGCCACGCGCTCGATCTCGGCGGCGAGCGGCCGGAGCGCGGGGTTGTCGACGTATTGGCGCAGCCCGGTGAGGGCCTGCAGCACGACCTGCCAGTAGGTGGGCGAGTTGTACTCGGCGAAGCTGCCCAGCCGCAGCAATGATGCGTGCAGTCGAGTGAGGCGTGCTGTCCCGTAGGCGGTGAACTCGGCATCCTTCAGGATCTCGCCGGCCGCGATCGTGACGAACGTGCCCTTGACCGCGATGTTCGTGTAGTCGAGATCCACATCGCGGCGGACGATCGAGTGCGCCACGTGAGCCAGGGCGGTTTCGGCGCGAGCGCAGAGTCCGGCGTCGAGTTCCGCGCCGTGGCGACGCAGGATCAGCACGAGGAACTCGCCCATGAAGTCGGCCCAGTTCCAATCCGGTGGGTTCATCTCGGACAGCGGCTCCTCGGCCCAGTACGCCCAGAGGCCGTACGTGTCGCTCGCGGGGTCGGTGTCCTGCAGGTCGAGAACGGCGTCCATCACCCTGGCCGCCCGATCGACGCGGCGCTCGCCGCCGACGGTCTCGTCGCCCGTGGCGGCGAGCTCGAGCAGCGTGAGGACATAGGCCAGGCTGTCGCGGATGCGATGCGCGCGTCCGGACACGATCCGGGTGTGGATCGGGTTCGGCGTGGCGTCGATGAGCAGCAGGTCGCTGCCCGGGTCGTAGTCGGCGTCGCCGGAGCGGCGTGCGGCGTCGAGGGTCTGCGGATCGGCGGTGAACAGCGCGGTGGTCATGAGGGGGTGCTTTCGGGTGTCGGGAGTCGGTCGAAGCCCTGCATCGAGAGCCCGAGGCGTCGGGCTTCGCGCAGGATGTCCGCGAGGCGGTCTGGTTCGATGTGGTTGAACGCGCTCTGCGCGGCGATGTCGTGCGCGTACAGCACGAGCACACCGTCGCGCTCCGCTGTCTCGCGCAACAGGAAGCTCATCGTGTCGGCATCCGCGGGGTGGACCTGATCTCCGCGGCCGGTGTCTGAGCCTCGGGACGGGAGCACCCGGGGTATCGCGTCGGAGGGGACGATGGTGCGGACGGCGAGCTCGCGGTCGGTTGTCCGCCGGCCTCCGGTCCGCAGCCGATCGAACCGAGCCAGCAGCACCTGGTCGGACGTGTCATCGCGGCGGGAGTTCGGATAGGCGAACGAACGCGCCGAGGCGCCGATCTCCTGCAGGACCCGGATGCTGGGATCGACTTCGATCGCGAGGTATCCGTCCGCTCCGTGTTCGCGGATGGTCTCGTCGGCGTTGCGGTGCCGGGCTCCGTGCGAGCCCACCGCGTGACCGTCGGCGAGCAGGGTCTGAAGACCCGCGCGCTCGTCGTCGTCGAGCAGATCGGCCTCCATGATGAAGAAGGTCACCTCGGCATCCACGTCGTCGAAGAGCGGTCGAGCCGCGAGCCACGATGCCACGTGACGGTCGTCGAAGGTGAGCAGCAGTCGGCCGGTCAACGGGGAACCTCCCGCAGAGCGACGCCCCGGCGACCGGTGGCGTCGATGTGGTTGTGGACGACCGCGCGGCCGTCAGGGGTGAAACTCGGGTGCGGATGGAACGGATGCTGTGCGAACCGCGTCTCGGCGACCGCGGTGCGCGCGCCGGTGCCGGCGTCGATCACGATGATCGAGCTGCGATCACCCGCATCCTGCCAGCCGTGACCCGGCATGTCGGCGGGTCCGGTGGTGTCGACGACGACGCGGGAGCCGTCGCGACTGATGCCGACGTGCCAATCCCGCTCGCCGGCGCTGACGAGCCGCGCCGGTGCGTCGACCGGAGCCTCCCACACGCCGCGTGTCTGTGGCCCGTCTCCGTAGGCGACGAGGACGGCCCCGGTGCGGTGGAACATCCAGCGCTCATGACCGACCTGCAACGGGTGCGCGGGGTCGTCCGCGTTCGCGCGCTGGTCGAACAGGAGGCGTCCGGACGGTGCGGATGCCGGGTGGTGCGCCCGGACGCGGTCGGCGATGTCGGCGGCGGCGCCCTCGTGGGCGCAGCCGATCCAGGAGGGATCGGCGGGGCTCATCTGCACGTGATTCGCGTGCGACGCGAGGGAGACGCGATCGTCGACCCTCCCGGTCTCGGCGTCGATCACGAGCAGCGTGCGCTCGGTGCCGCGCTGCTCGATGGCCGCGATCCGCGAGCCGTCGGGGCTGATCCCCACCAGGCCGTCGAGGTCGCCGGTGTGCACGGTGCGCGGTCGCGCCGCGGCATCCGTCAGGTCGAGCGTGAGGACCTGACCTGCCCAGGCCATCGCGAGCAGCGGAACCTCGAGGGCGACGTCGAACCAGGCGATCGCGTCGCCGGCTGGTGGCAGATCGACCAGGAGCTCAGGGCGGGCGCCGCGCTCGACGTCGACGATGTGCAGTGCGGGCCGCTCGGCGTCTCCGACGACCATGCGCGAGCCGTCCGGCAGGAAGCTGTTGCAGTGCGGGTACGTCGCGTACACGTCGACCGCGATGAAGTCATCGCTCGTGGACGGCTCGGGAGCCACGTGATCGCCTCTCTGCGGGTGCTCGGCATCGATGCGATCAACTCTAAATCAAGTTAATGGAATTAGTCCAGCCCCGAGCGGGCGAATCAGCTCCCGCCGGACGTCACCTTCGTCACCTGAGCGGCGCGCGAGTCGTCCTCGCTCGCGAGCACCCCGCCGTTGGCGACGAAGTCGGCGGCGACCTCCTCGAACATGATGCGCACGTCCTGACGTCGAGCGCCGAGGGCGTCGACCGCGGCATCCGTGACGGCTTGAGCGAAGGCGCGGCGCTGGTCGACGGAGCGACCGGGGAGGAGTTCGACCCTGATGTTCGGCATGGCCAGAAGCCTAGGACACGAGACCCATCGGGCGAGTCGGCGGCCGCTAATGTGAGTGGATGGACCTGAGAGTCGCCGCGTACGCGGTCGTCACCGACGACGACGATCGGATCCTGCTCGCCCGCTGGACGGAGGGCCGTCGGGTCGCCTGGACGATGCCGGGTGGCGGACTCGAACCAGGCGAGGACCCCGAGGATGCCGTGCGCCGCGAACTCCGTGAGGAGACCGGGTACTCGGTCGAGGTCGGCGAACTGCTCGGCATCCATTCGCGGGTGATCCCGGCCGGTCGACGCGTGCACAAGGCCGACACCCCGCTGCACACCCTGCGGATCATCTACCGTGCCAAGGTCACCGGCGGGCGCCTGCGCTTCGAGCTGGACGGCTCGACCGACATGGCCGGCTGGTTCACCGTCGCGGCGGTGGGCGAACTGCACCGCGTCAAGCTCGTCGACATCGCGCTGCGCAAGGCGGGGATCCTCTAGCCCGAGGTCAGTCCCGCGGTTTCTCCGGCTCCGAGATGTCGGCCACCGTCGCGCTGTAGGCGGCGATGAGGTCGTCGGCGTTCACGAACAGGCTGTAGCCGTGAGCACCGGCCCCCATCGCGACTCGCTGACCGACGATGGACGCGTCGGCAAAGACCGGCCACTCGGTCGTGCTGCCGATCGGCACGATGGTGCCGCGCTCATAGCCGGTGGCGGCGAGAGCCAGCTCCGGCTCCGGCAGTCGCAGCTTGTTCACACCCACGACGGCGCGCAGCTTCGGCCACGAGATGGACCGGCCGCCGGGTACCAGCGCGAACAGGTAGGTGTCGTCGGATCGCTTCACGACGAGCGTCTTCACGATCCCGGAGGGCTGGATGCCGAGGATCTCGGCGGCTTCGTGGAGACTGCGCGCCTGCGGCCGCTCGCGGATCTCGATCTCGAGACCACGGGCGGCCGCGGCATCCTTGACCCTGGAGTGCGGGTCGGTCACGCGTTCGGGGGCGACAGCGGGTCGTCCGCGACCCAGAGCTCGTCGTCGGCGCGCAGCGCCTGCCATGCGGCGTACAGCACGCCGACCGCGGCCGCGGCGCCGAGGACGATGGCGACGATCGCACCGAGGCCGGGGCCCTTGTTTTGGGCGACGGGCGACACGGTGATTCCATGGCGCTTCGCGTTGGCGATGTCCCATGCCGAGAGCGCCGAACCGACGACGCCGCCGACGACCGGGACGACCTTGTCATCCACGACGTGCCTGCCGAAGCGCACGCCCTGGTCGACCACCGGTGCCACCCTGCGGTTGTAAGTGTCCTGAACCACGGGAACGACCTGCTCGCGATTGATCTTGCCGAGCTGACGGCCGGCCTCGCGTGCGACATCCGCAGCCTGGCCGACGAGCTCCTGCTGCGATTCCCACAGCTTGTTCGCGTCGTTCTGCAGACGACGCAGTTCCTTCTTCCGCTTTCGGCTGAGGCTCACGATGCTCTCCTGTCCATTGGAGTACGGATTCCCCATCATGCCAGACCTGACTGGATGCAGGCAGAGATTGTGGGCACCCTTGCCAGGGTCGACTGATCGCGCTAAGCGATCACGCGCGGCATCCAGGCCATCCCTCGGCGGCCTCTGCGAGAATAGGGGCATGCCTCACGCTTCCCACGTCGCAACCATGCACACCAACCACGGTGACATCGTCATCAACCTCTTCGGCGACCACGCCCCGAAGACGGTCGCGAACTTCGTCGGCCTCGCCGACGGTTCGAAGGACTGGACGGATCCCGCCACCGGCAAGCCGGGCGAGGGTCCTCTCTACAAGGACGTCATCTTCCACCGCATCATCCCGAACTTCATGATCCAGGGCGGCGACCCGCTCGGCCAGGGCGTCGGCGGCCCCGGCTACAACTTCGACGACGAGATCAACCCGGAGCTGAACTTCAACGAGCCCTACATGCTCGCCATGGCGAACGCGGGTCTGCGTCGCAACGCGATCACCGGTCAGCTCGAGGGCACCAACGGCTCGCAGTTCTTCATCACGACCGACCCGACCAGCTGGCTGATGGGCAAGCACACCATCTTCGGCGAGGTCGCCGACGACGCGTCCCGCGCGGTCGTCGACGCGATCGCCGCCGTCCCGACCGCGCCCGGCGACCGTCCGCTCGAGCCCGTCGTGCTGCAGTCGATCGACATCGTCGCGGCCTGACCGACCGCGCTCGCCGATCCGGATGACGAACACCGAATTCACGAGCAATCGTGACAACTTCTGCTATCGGCATCCGGATCGGCAGAGCTTCGTGCTCTGCCAGCGCTGCCTGCGCACCATCTGCCCCGAGTGCCAGACGCAGGCGGCCGTCGGCGTCATCTGCCCGGAGTGCCTGAAGGAGCAGAAGCAGAACCGCACGCCGGCCCAGAAGAAGGCCGACCGGCGCTGGAGCGGCCGGCGCTCGGTCCTGGCGCCCGCGACCGGCAGGCCGATCGTCACGTACGCGATCATGGCCGTCACGGTGTTCATCTGGCTGCTGACGCTGATCCCCGGCATCGGTGCGACCATCCAGGGCGCCCTGCTCTTCAACTCGATCTATCTGTACCCCGACCTCAACGGCGGCGTCTTCGAACCGTGGCGCGTGCTCACCGCCGCCCTGGTGCACAGCAGCAGCATCTGGCACATCGGCTTCAACATGCTCTCGCTCTGGATCATCGGGCGAACCCTGGAGCCGATGCTCGGGCGCTGGCGCTTCCTCACGCTCTACGTGTTCAGCGCGGTCGGCGGCTCCGTGGCGGTGGCATGCATCGACCCGCTGCAGTCGGTGGTCGGCGCATCCGGTGCCGTCTTCGGCCTGTTCGGCGCCCTGATCATCATCGGCCGGCACATGGGTGCGAACATCACCGGCATCCTGGTCATCATCGGGCTGAACCTGGTGATGGGATTCGTGCTGCCCGGCATCGCCTGGCAGGCGCACATCGGCGGCGCGGTGGTCGGACTGCTCGTCGCGCTCATCTTCACGCGCACCAAACGCAGGGATCAGCGCGTCTGGCAGATCCTCTGGCTCGTGGCGCTGGGGCTTCTGCTCATCGCGCTTCTCGTGCTCGTCCCGCCGGCCCTCCTCGTTCGCTGAGCGAGCCCACGGGGGTGTGAATAACACCGGTGTAATTCTCCCCAGCCTGTGGATGAGCCTGTGGATAACTCTCTTCCGAACAAACGAAAGAACCCCCTCACCGCGTCGGTGAGGGGGTTCTTCGCAGAATCGATGAGGCGTCAGCGCCAGCGCGTGGTCATGAGGAAGCCGATCAGCGCGATGCCGAGGCCGATCGCGAGGTTCCAGGACTGGATGCCGGGAATCGGCCACTGCATACCCGAGATGTAGAAGACGAGGATCCAGACGAGCCCGAGCAGCATGAAGCCGACCATGACGGGCTTGAACCACACGGGGTTGGGCGCCTGCTCGCCGTCAGCGCGCTCGACGACGGGTTCTTCGCTCTTGCGGTCTCGTGCCATGGGGCCCATTCTACCCATGAGCCCCGATAACACCCACGTCCTCCGGGCGGACGTACACGCGGAGCGGATAGGATCGCGCCTGTGACTGCTTCCGCCGTGCCCGAGACTCGTCGTGCGCGCCGTCGACGTCAGCGCCCTCGCGCGACATTCACGAGCGTGCTCGGGGAGCTGCTGCTCACGGCCGGCGTGCTGGTCATGCTGTTCGTCGCCTGGCAGATGTGGATCGGCGACATCATCATCGGCGCACAGCAGAACTCCGAGGGCGCCGCTGTCACCGCCGAGTGGGAGAACGAACCGCCCCCTGAGCCGCCGCCTGTCGTCGAGACCGAGGATGGCGAGACCTGGTACGAGCCGCCGCTCCTCGAGCACCCGGGAGCGGGCGAGTATCTCGCGCAGATGCGCATCCCCCGCTTCGGTGACGACTACAACGTCGCGATCGCCGGTGGGACGTCACGTCCCGTCACGCTCGATCACGGCTGGATCGGCGTCTACGACCAGTCGAAGATGCCGGGCCAGATCGGCAACTTCTCGGTCGCCGGACACCGTACGACCTGGGGAGCGCCGCTCAACCGGATCGACAAGCTGCGCCTGGGCGACGCGATCGTGGTCGAGACGCAGGAGGGTTGGTACACGTACCGCTTCCGCACCCTCGAGTACGTCACCCCCTCGCAGGTCGACGTGCTCCTCGACGTCCCGCAGATGCCCGGTGCCGAGACGGGCGAACGCTATCTGACCCTGACCGCCTGTTCACCGCTGTACTCGCTCGCCGAGCGGATCATCGCGTACGCCGTGTACGAGGGCTTCCAGCCCCGCGCTGAGGGCGCCCCGGAATCCATGGCCCCGGTGGCCCAGGTCGCAGCCCCATCACGATGAGGAGCAATTGATGTACGCAGCTCTCTGGCGCATCCTCCCCGGCCCCTGGTGGCTGCGGGTGTTCTTCCTGATCGTGCTCGTCGCGGCGGTCCTCTACGGGCTGTTCTTCTACGTGTTCCCGTGGATCGCGCCGATCATCACGCCGGGCGAGGTCGACCTGGAATGACCGTGCGGGTTCTCGTGGTCGACAACCACGACAGCTTCGTGCACACCCTCATCGGCTATCTGCACGAGCTCGGTGCCGTCACGACGGTCGTCGAAGCGGATGCCGTGGATGCCAACGGCATCGACGAGCTGTTCACCGGCGTCGATGCCGTCCTGCTGTCTCCCGGTCCCGGCCGGCCGCGTGACGCCGGCGCCTCGGTCGCGGTCGTCGAGCGGGCGATCGAGCGGCCGATGCCCGTGCTCGGCGTCTGCCTCGGCCACCAGGCGATCGGGGCCGCCTTCGGCGTCGAGGTCGCAGAGGCGCCGGAGCTCATGCACGGCATGGTCTCCCAGGTCACCCACGACTCGTCGGCGCTGTTCGACGGCATCCCGTCGCCCTTCGCCGCCGGACGCTACCACTCGCTCGCCCTCGCCGAAGCGGATCTTCCGGACGAGCTGGTCGTCACGGCGCGGGCCGAGCACGGCACGGTCATGGCGATCGCGCACCGATCGCTGCCAGTCCTCGGTGTGCAGTTCCACCCCGAGAGCGTGCTGACCGAGGGCGGATACCGCCTGCTCGCCAACTGGCTCGCCCAGGTCGGCGACACGGATGCCGTGGCCCGCGCCGCCGGCCTCACCCCGCTCGGCGGCTACTCGCCCGTGCAGTAACGAAGCTCGACGGTCGAGTGCACCGGCACGTCGCCGGGGGCCAGCGACATCGAGGTCACCGTCGGCGGGTCGACAGCCGAGCAGCTGGTGTCGGCGGTGGGAACGGCCGACAGACCGAGGGTCTCCAGCTCTTCGGTCGCGGCATCCAGCGTGAAGCCGGTCAGGTCGCGCAGGGTGACCGATCCGCTCGCGACGACGAGATCCACCGTCGTGCCGGGCGCCACCTCGGCACCCTCTTCCTCACTGGCCTCGAGCACGAACCCGGCAGCCTGATCCTTGTCGTTGACCTGGCGGATCGTGCCCAGTTGCAGCCCGGCGTCCTTCAGCGACTTCTCGGCATCCGTCTGCGACATCGTCACGAGCCGCGGCACGGTGACCATCTCCGCACCGCTGGAGACGTACACCGTGACCTCGGTGCCCTGAGCGACCGTGGTGTCGGCCTCGGGGTCGGTTCTGGTCACGTTGCCCTCTGCGATGTCCGAACTCGGCTCCACGACGAGGGTTGCCTCGAGATCGAGTTCCTCCAGGGCCTCCTGCGCGCGCTCCGAACTGACGTCGACGAGGTCGGGGATCGTCCGAGACGAGCTCTCGACGCTCGGGCCCTGCACCGTCACGACCCAGAACAGCACCGATGCCAGCAGCACGGCGAGCAGCGCGACGCCGGCCCAGATCCAGGCGACCGGCGGACCGGACTGCGTCCGCGTCATCGTCGTGTCGCTGGAGAGCTGACGCAGCGTGCGGGCGGTCTCCTGCGCGGCACGAGGGCTCGGCCCGTAGAGCTCGCTGGTGAGCGCGCCGATCTGCTTCTTGCTCGGCGCCTTGCCCCCGAACGCGGTGTCCAGCGCGGAACGGAAGCTCACGGCATCCGGATACCGCTGGTACGGGTCCTTCGCCAGGGCCCGCAGCACGATCGGGTCGAGGGCACCGGGGGAGAGCTCGTTGACCTCGGTCGGCGGCACCGGCGTCTCGCTGACGTGCTGGTATGCGACCGCGACCGGAGAATCGCCGCGGAACGGCTGGCGCCCGGTGAGCAGCTCGTACAGCACCACGCCCGTCGAATACAGGTCCGTGCGTGCGTCGACGGGCTCGCCCTTGGCCTGCTCGGGCGAGAAGTAGGCGGCCGTGCCGATGATCTGAGTCGTCTCGGCGACGGTGGACGAGGAATCGGACACCGCGCGGGCGATGCCGAAGTCCATGACCTTGACCTGGCCCTTGGGCGTCACCATGACGTTGCCCGGCTTGATGTCGCGGTGGATCACGCCGGCCTTGTGCGAGTACTCCAGAGCCTCCAGGATCCCGTCGACGTAGCGCACGGCATCTGCGGCCGGAACGGGACCGTCGGCGATGATCGTCTTCAGCAGGGTGCCCTCGACGAGCTCCATCACGATGTACGGGACGGGCTGCGCGGCGGAGTCGTCCTCGCCGGCGTCGAAGACGCGGACGATTGACGGATGCGACATGCGCGACGCGGCCTGCGCCTCGAGACGGAACCGCGTGCGGAACGCGGTGTCGCGGGCGAGCTCCGGATCGAGCACCTTGATGGCGACATCCCGACCCAGGGTCAGGTCGTAGCCGCGGTACACCTTCGCCATGCCACCGTGACCGATGAGCTGGTCGACGCGGTAACGGCCCGCGAGGACACGCTGCTCTGTGGACACGTAGGACCCCCCTGCGTTGACGACGGCTGACTGCCTACTAAGGCTACCCTTCAGCGTCGGCGCCTGCGTCTGCCTCGCCGCCGGCGTCCGCGCCACCCTCGTCCTGCCCGTTGCCGGGCGCCGGGGTCGGCGGAGCCTGGATCTGCTCCGTCATCTGCGGGGATGCCCCGGAGGCGCGGTCCGCACCGCAGAAGGCCTGGTACGTCGCCGTGACGTTCTGACCGGCGGTGTCGGCGCCGATCGTGATCTCGGCGCTGCGCTCGGCCGGTGTGAAGCTGCGGGTCGTGGTGCCGTCGGCGAACGTCGCGTTCGTGATGGTGACCTCGTAGGCGCTCAGCGCGGGGACGCCGGACGGGCACGTGTAGTTCGTCCAGTTCAGCGTGACCTTCTCACCGGCGATGGCGTCGCCGGAGAGCGTCGGAGCGGATTCCGGCGGGTTGACCGCAACGACGTCGGCGAACAACGTGAGGGTGAGGGGCGTGCCGGGGTCGACCATGCCGGTCGGCTCGACGCTCTGCACGGTTCCGACCTGTTCGGGCGAGGCGGCAGGCGTGTTGCCGGTGACGCAGCTGGCGTCGAGCTCAGCGGCCTGCGCAGCCTGGACGGCCGCGTCGCACGTCATGCCCACCAGACCCAGTTCGCCGACGTTGACCCGCGGGTCCTCGGTGGGCGGCGGAGTCGTGGGCGGCGGCGTCTGGGTCGGCGAGGACGGCGGCGGCGTCGTGGGCTGATCCTCCGGGTCGCCGGACAGCAGCGCCCAGATGGTGCCGCCGACGGCGAGCAGCAGGATCACGATGAGCGCGATCAGCGGCCACGTCCACGGGCTGCGCTTCTTCTTCTTCTCTTCGACCGCATCATCGGTCTCGAGGGCTGCGGTCGTCGTGAGGATGCGGGTGGCGTCGTCGCCCGCAGAGTCCATCATGCGCGTCGCATCGTCAGCGATGCCGCCGGTGGCGATGGCAGGCACAGCGATCGCGGCGGAGTTCAGGTCTCCGCGCCGCAGCGCCTGCGCGGCGCGCGCGACGGTCGCCGCCGAGCTCGGTCGGTCGGCCGGCTTCTTGGCGATCATCGCCATGACGAGGTTCTGCACCGGGATCGGCACGGTCGGCGGCAGCGGGGGCGCCTGCTCGTTGATCTGCGCCATCGCGATCGCGACCTGCGACTCGCCCGTGAACGGGCGCTTACCAGCCAGGGACTCGTACGCCACGATGCCGAGCGAGTAGATGTCGGTGGCCGGGGATGCCGGGTGACCGGACGCCTGCTCGGGCGACAGGTACTGCACGGTGCCCATCACCTGGCCGGTGGCCGTCAGCGGCACCTGATCGGCGATGCGGGCGATGCCGAAGTCGGTGATCTTGACGCGACCGTCGGGCGTGATCAGCAGGTTCCCCGGCTTGATGTCGCGGTGCACGAGGCCGGCGGCGTGCGCCGCCTGCAGTGCTGCGGCCGTCTGCGCGACGATGTCGAGCGTCTTGTCGGCGCTGAGCGCGCCGTCGCGCTCGAGGACAGTGGAGAGCGCCTCACCGGGCACCAGCTCCATGACGAGATAGGCGCTGCCGTTCTCCTCGCCGTAGTCGAACACGCTGGCGATGCCCTCGTGGTTGACGAGTGCGGCGTGGCGGGCCTCGGCGCGGAACCGCTCGAGGAACCCGGGGTCCCCCATGTACTCGTCCTTGAGGATCTTGATGGCGACCGTACGACCGATCACATGATCGGTGGCCTCCCAGACCTCGCCCATGCCGCCGATCGCGATCCGCGACAGAAGCTCGTACCGTCCACCGAACGACACACCCTGCGTCGGCCTCATTTGTTCAGCACCGCCTCAATGATCTTCTTCGCAATCGGAGCGGCAATCGAATTGCCGGATCCGGACTGACCCTTACCACCGCCGTCTTCGACGACGACTGCCACCGCCACCTGCGGATCATCCGCGGGGGCGAAACCTGTGAACCACAATGTGTACGGCTCTGTGTCGCCGTTCTCGGCTGTACCCGTCTTACCGGCGACGTCGATCCCGTCTATTCTCGCATTAGACGCGGCACCGGAAGCGACACTCGCGACCATGGCGTCCGTGACGTCCTGGGCGACCGATTCGTCGACGGCGCGCCCGAACTCGGTGTTCTCATACGCCGTCTGGACCGACAGGTCGTCGCCGATCACGGCGTCCACCATCCGCGGGTTCATCACGACGCCGTCGTTCGCGAGTCCCGCCGACACCATCGCCATCTGCAGCGGCGTCGCGCGGACGTCGCCCTGACCGAATCCCGTGAGCGCGACCTTGTCGTCACTGAGGCCGCGGGGGTAGGTGGACGCCGTCGACGGCGTCGGAGTGTCGAACGACAGGTCGAAGCCGTATGCCTCGGCGGTCTCGCGCATCGCATCCTCGCCGACCGCGACCGCCAGCTGCGCCATCGGGATGTTGCAGCTGAGCCGGATCGCATCCGCGATCGAGACGGTCTCACCGGGGCCGCACGTTCCGCCGCCGGAGTTCGCGATCTGCTGGTTCGTGCCGGGGAGCGTGTACCTGGCGGGGTTCGGCAGTGTCGACTCGGGGGTCCAGTCGCCCGTCGAGAACGCGGCCGAGGCGGTGACGAGCTTGAAGGTCGACCCCGGCGGGTTGAGGCTGCCGGCGATGGCCCGGTTGTAGAGCGGGTTGTCGGCCGCGGCCTCCAGCTGGTCGTACGTGGCGTTGACCGCGGCGACATCATGCGAGGCGAGCTGATTGGTGTCGTAACCGGGCGAGGAGGCGAGGGCGAGGACGCGTCCTGTCGAAGGCTCGATCGCGACGACGGCCCCCTGCAGCCCGTTCAGCGCTTCGTAGGCGACGCGCTGCACCTCGGCATCCAACGACAACTCCACGCTGAAGCCGGTCTGCGGCTGGCCGGAGACGATGCGGTCGATCTCGGAGAGGAACGCTCCAGCGCCGGTACCGGAGAGCTGGGCGTTCATGGCCCGCTCCAGGCCGGTGGCGGACTGCAGCGCCGGGTTGAAATAACCGGTGACGGGCGCCCACATCGCGGCATCCGTGTAGACCCGCTGGAAGGCGTAGGTGTCGTCCGTCGGCGTCGAGTAGGCGATGGGCGCGCCGGAGGCGATGATGGACCCTCGCTGGATCTCGTAGCTGTCCAGCAGCGTGCGCCTGTTGTTCGAGTTCTGGGCGAGGGCGTCGGCCTCGACGACCTGGATCCAGCTGGTCGCGATGAACAGCGACAGGAACATGGCGAGCATGATGATGCTGAGGCGGCGGAGTTCCTTGGTCATCAGCCGATCACCACCCGTGGTTGGCGGCGAACGCCGTCGGAGATTCGCAGCAGCAGCGCGACGATCAACCAGTTGGCGACCAGTGACGAGCCGCCGGCGGCGAGGAACGGGGTCGTGAGACCGGTCAGCGGGATGAGCCGCGTGACGCCGCCGACCATGATGAACACCTGCAGGGCGATCGTGAACGACAGGCCGGTGGCGAGCAGCTTGCCGAAGTCGTCCTGGCCGGCCATGCCGATCCGGATGCCGCGGCTGATGAACACCATGTAGAGGCTGAGGATCGCGAAGATGCCCACGAGCCCGAGCTCCTCGCCGAGGCTCGGGATGATGTAGTCGCTGTGCGCGAGCGGGGTGACCTGCGGACGGCCGAGGCCGAGGCCGGTGCCGATGAGACCCCCGTGCGCGAGACCGAAGATGCCCTGCTGGATCTGGAACCCGGCGCCCTGGGGGTCGACCACGCTCGGGTCGAACGCGTAGAGCCAGTTCGTGAAGCGGCCGCGCACGTAGCTGAGGATCTGCGTGGCGAGGAAGACGCCGACCGCGACGAGGCCGAGACCGATGACGACCCAGCTCGTCTTGCCGGTGGCGACGTAGAGCATGGCGATGAACATGCCGAAGATCAGCACACCGGTGCCGAGGTCGCGCTGGAAGACGATGATGCCCAGCGAGATGAGCCAGACGACGATGACCGGGCCCAGCTCGCGGGCGCGCGGCCACGTGATCCCGAGGAAGCGCGTGCCGACCGAGGTCAGGCTCTCTCGCGTGCGGACGAGGTATCCGGCGAAGAAGATCGCCAGGCACAGCTTCGCTAGCTCGCCCGGCTGGAACGAGATGAACCCGCCGAGGGACACCCAGACGTCGGCGTTGGCGTCGGTGACCCGCAGGCCCGGCACGAACGGCAGCAGCAGCAGGATGATTCCGGCGAGGCCGAACAGGTAGGTGTAGCGGAACAGCACCCGGTAATTGCGCAGCGCGATGACCAGGGCGATCGCGAGGGCGATCGAGATGGCGGTCCACGCCAACTGCTTCGAGGAGTAGGCGTTCCAGCCGGTGAGGTTCCTGGCGAGGTCGATCCGGTAGATCATCGCGATGCCGAGGCCGGTCAGCAGCGTGGCGATCGGGACGACGAACGGATCGGCGTCGCTGGCGACGATCCGCAGCACGATGTGCAGTGCGAACACCAGCACCGCCAGGCCGCCGCCGATGAAGAGGATCATCGGGTCGATCGCGCCCAGGGCGCCGAGCTGCACCAGGGTGAGGGCGCCGCCGCTGAGCGCGCACGCGAACAGCAGCAGCCAGAACTCCCGGTTGCGCTGCGTCTGCGGCAGGCGCATCTTCTTGAGGGCCTTGATGACCGCGGTGTCGGCGGCGACGTCGGTGCTCACGGTGTCCCCCCGTCCGTGGTGGGGGCAGGCGTGGGCGTCGGGGTGGCGGTCTGCCGAGCCTCGTCGGCCTTGACGGCATCCGCGCCGGCCTGCAGGCGCTCGACGATGGCCTCGGCATCCGAGAGGGATCGGGCGTTGATCGTGCGCTCGACGGACGCCCGCTGGTACGGCGGCAGGTCGGCGAGGAGGATGTCGGTGTCCTCGATGGCCGTCGACAGGACGATCGGGCCGATGTTCTGCTGCACGCCCTGGAAGATCACGACGCTGTCCTCGTCGGCGCCGACGAAGTAGCGCGTCTGGGTCCAGTTGTAGGCGAGGAAGCCGGCGCCCACGAGCGCCAGCAGGGCGACGAGCAGGGCGCTGATCCAGCCGGCGCGCCGGCGCTTCGCGCGGCGCTTGTCCTCTTCGATGAGCTCTTCGAGGTAGTCGGCGGCCGGTTCGAAGTGCGTCGGCTCGTTGGCCGCCTGCCGCACGGGGTGCAGCCAGCTGCTGCGGCCTGCGCGGGCGGCCGGGACCAGGATGCCGGAAGGGTTGGATGCCGAGCCGACGATGGTCGCGGTGCCGGAGGAGAGCGGATGCTGTCCGCCGACGTCGACCAGCACGATCGTGACATTGTCGGGTGCGCCGCCGTCCAGCGCCTGCTTGAGCAGGGTGTCGGCGGTGCGCCCCGGCGCGAGGCCCTGGCGCATGACCTTGGCGATGTGCAGTTCGTCGACCACGCCGGAGAGCCCGTCGGAGCAGAGCAGCCAGCGGTCGCCCGGCAGGGTGGGCATGACGAACATGTCCAGCTCCGGGTCGTTGTCCATGTCGCTGAGCACGCGCATGAGCACCGAACGCCGAGGGTGGTAGCGCGCCTCCTCCGGCGTGATGCGGCCGGAGTCGACGAGGCGCTGGACGAACGTGTGGTCCGCGGTGATCTGGGTGAGCTCGTCGTCGCGGAAGAGATAGATGCGCGAATCGCCGATGTGGCCGATGACGGCGTACTCGTCGACCATGATGATCGCGCTGACGGTCGTGCCCAGGCCGGCGAGCTCCGGCCGGTCCTTGGCGGCGCGGATCAGGTCGCCTGCTGCGGTCGTGGCGGCCGCCTGGAGCGAAGCCTGCGCGTCGTCGGTCGTCGCGTACGTGGTGTCCAGGGGCGCGAGGCGCTGGATCGCGATGCTCGAGGCGACGTCGCCGCCGGCGTGGCCGCCCATGCCGTCGGCGACGGCGAACAGGTTCGCTCCGGCGAAACCGGAGTCCTGGTTGTTGGAGCGGACCTTCCCGGTGTGGGAGATCGCGGCGCTCGAGCCCTCGAAGACCATGCCGCGCTCAGGCTCGCAGTTCGAAGGTCGTGGCGCCCACCTTGACCGGGATGCCGATGCCGATCGCGGCCGGGCCGCTGGAGAGTCGCTTGCCGTCGAGATACGTGCCGTTCGTGGAGTCGAGGTCCTGGATGGTCCACGTGCCGCCGCGCAGCATCAGACGCGCGTGGTGACTGGACGTGTAGTCGTCGCGGATGACGAGGCCGGATTCGCTGGATCGTCCGATCGTCATCGGTTCGCTGCCGAGGGGGATCTCCATGCCGGCCTTCGGGCCCGACGTGATCACGAGCCGGTGGGCGCTGGTCGCGGTCGCCGGGGCGCCGGGCTTGACCGAGGACGCTTTGGCGGGGACCCCGGATGCCGGGGTGGTCGCGGGGGTCGAGGCCGCCGCGGGTGCCGGTGCCGGTGCGGCGGTTGCTTCGGCGGGGAGCTTGCGCGCGCGCACGCCGAATAGATCGGAGCGCAGCGAGTAGACGACGCCGAAGACGAAGAACCACAGCAGGATCAGGAATCCGATGCGCAGCAGGAGGAGGACGAGTTCGCTGGGAGTGCTCATGGGCTCACCCCGAACGCGCGCGTCGCGTCGTCGTCCCGGCGCTGCGGCGAGGTCACGGGGACGATCCGGAACACCAGATCGGTGCGCCCGATCGTGATGGTGGTGTCGGACTCCAGGGGGGCCTCGCGGACCTTCTGCCCGTTGACCTTGGTGCCGTTGGTCGAACCGAGGTCGCGCATCATGGCGCGCTCGCCGTCCCAGAGGATCTCGGCATGGCGACGGCTCGACCCGGCATCCGCAATGGTGATGTCGGCGTCGCTGCCGCGGCCGATGACCGTGCGCGAGCGGGCGATCGAGTGGCGGTGCCCGTCGACGTCGACGACGGCCTGCCAGGTGACGCGGCCTTCGACGGTCGAGGAGTTGACCCGGACGGTGCCGGTGGCGACCTTCTCGTCCGCCTCGAGGGCGATGGAGAGGGGGCCGGCGAAGCTGTAGCCCTGGGTTTTGCCGTGCTTCGTGAGGAGGGCGAGGAGCTCGTCGATGAGAGGGCGTCCGACGGACTGCATCCGCTCGGTGTCGTCTGGGCTGAGGCGCACGAGGTAGTTGTTGGGGGCGATGATGCGATCGCGGCTGACGATCGCGGCCTTGGTGTCGGCCTCGCGCCGCAGGGCGGAGGCGATCTCCACCGGCTGGATGCCGCTGCGGAAGGTCTTCGCGAAGGCGCTGTTCACAGCGCGCTCGAGACCCTTCTCAAAGCTGTCAAGTAGTCCCACGGGGCTCCTCTGGCATGCCGACTGGTACGGCCATCGTAGTCAGGTGTCCTGAGTGAACGCCTTCGTGCCGCGGTTTTGCAGGGATCTCAGGGCGGCGGGCCGTGCGAGTCGGGCGCCGTGCGGCCCGCGAGGGGGTGCGTGTGGCATGCGTGGCGGCTCCCATCGGCCGCGAGAGGCCGTGGTTTCACCGACCCTCTGAACGCGTGATATCCTCGGGAAGTTGAGTTCTTCGGAACGAGACACTCGCGCGAGTGGCGGAATAGGTAGACGCGCTGGCTTCAGGTGCCAGTGTTCGCAAGGACGTGGGGGTTCAAGTCCCCCCTCGCGCACCGAGGGTCCTGAGTCGCGGCATCGTTTACGAACGAGTCGCGGTTCAGGACTTTTTTGTGAGTTCGCGGGGTGCGGGTTATGGGTTATCGGCCACGGATGCTTCCTGCAAAGACGCCTCACCAGGGAGCGCACCGGCCGGCAGATCCGCGAGCATCGCGCACTGGTAGGCGACGTACTCACGGCCGTCAACGCACTGGGTGAACGCCATGCCGAAGACGGGAAGGATGCACAGCGCAGCAAGAGCCACCGCGAGCGGCCACGACGTTGTCGCCGACCTTCGCCGTGCTGTGCTCGTCGTGCGGGTCAACGTAGCGCCCGAACTCGACATGCGCCCCAGGAATCATGTCGTTCGAGTGATGTCGGGATCTCCGCTCGCGACATAGTGTTCACGCCATGAGCGCCCTCCCGACGTTCATGATCAGCCGCCGGTAGCGCGCGCCGGTGGCAATGGCTCGGAAGAGCTGTTCTCCCGGGCCGGTGGTCTCGTTCCCCAGACGAGGCCCGGCCCGGGACGGAACCCTGGCCGCCCGGGTCGGCCGAGCGCACCGGCAACGCGTCAGTCGACGACGGCGACAGCGGGCTGGCTGCCGAGGAGCTCGAGTTCGAGGGCCCGCGCGACCGCTTCAGCACGGGTCGTGGCACCCAGCTTGCGGAAGATCGCGGCCATCTGCGTGCTCACCGTGTTCGGTGACACATACAGCCGCTTCGCGATCTCCGCCCGTTTCAGATGCGTCTGCATATAGGGGAGGATGCGCTGTTCCGCGGTGGTGAGGGCGACTGTCTGAGTGCGAAGCTCGTGCGCACGCGCCTGCGTATCGAGCGCGCATCGCGCGGACGCAATCCGCTCCTGGAGGGCCCCGAGCGGCACGCGGCGAGGGAGGAGCCCGGCGATCTCGTCGAGGAGCATGCGTGCGGTATCACTGTTGCCCAGGTGCAGTTGTGCTCGGACGAGGAGAAGACGGGTCGGGACGGCAAGGAGAGGCACCGCACTGCCACAGCGCTGCCGTTCGGACATCGCGATTCTGAGGAACTGTTCGCCCATCGACCGGTGACCACTGTTCAACTCGACGCACGCGGCAGCGGCATGCGTATAGGCGGTCATGACGTATCCGTCGATACCACTGTCCCGAATCGTTCGCAGCGCCTTGTCGACGTGCGCACCCGCGGTCGCCCACTGTCCCTTCTCGATGGCGACGAGCGCGAACTCCGTCTCGCAAATGACGACAGTGGCGGGATTACCATGCGCGTCGGCGAGGTGGACGGCCTCGGTCAGCGTCTGCACGCCCTGCTCCGTGTGCCCGGCATGAAGAAGAGTGCTGCCGAGAATCTGCGTCCCCGGATCGCGCCACGGACTGTTCAGCGGCTCGGTGTCCACAGCGAAGGCCGCATCGGTGAGAGCGGACTCGATGCCATCGGCCAGCATGATCGCGCGGATCATCGCCTTGGCGGAAGCGATGTTCATCCCTCCGGCATCCGCATCGTCGGGGACCTGGTTCAGGAGAGTGCTCCACTTCCGAGCGTCGCCGTCCGTACCGGCGAGCACGGCGAACCAGGTGATGACGACGACGGCCGCCGGACTGGCGAGGAGATTGGCGTCGCCGATCTCGCGGAGCCAACGGCCAAGCGTCGCGCTCTCGCCCGCTTCATAAGCTTCCAGGCCAGCGGCTGTGACAAGACCCACCGCCGAGCCGAAGTCGCCGGCGGCGATCGCGTGGTCGATCGCCGCCGGAAGCTGACCTCGTTCAGCCATCCACTGCGACGCTTTCCGATGCAGCACGGGAACGGAGGATGCGCACTCGCGATGCAGTTGATCATGCAGGTACTCGCGGAACAGCGGGTGCATCCGGTATGACCGGCGCCGCGGGTCGGCGGTCACGAACAGCTGACGCGCCTCCAGATCGCGGAGAACGCTCGCCGAGTCCGCGCGGTCGAGGACCGCATCGCAGAGCTCGGGGATGTGCACCGTCAGGATCGAGGTTCGCAGCAGGAACTGACGCGTGTCTTCCGGCAGGTCTCGTACGCATTCCTGGTACAGGTAATCGGAGAGGATGTCGTGCTCACCAATGCCGCTGAACGGAGTCGTCTTCGACAGCAGGGCGCACATGTGCACACCCGCGGCCCACCCATCACAACGCTCGACCCACTCCTCAAGCGTTTCCGCGGCGACGTGCACGCCGACATCCTCGGCGATCTTCGAGGCACCGATGCGATCGATGCGCAGATCAGCGGCGCTGACCTGCGCTGCGGACGACGTCAGTCGCTGACGGGCCAGACCGGGGGGATGCTGGCGGCTTGCCAGCACCACCTGCGAGCCGCTCGGGATCCGACCGAGTGCGACCTCCAACGCGTCGAGGCAGCCGAGGTCGCTGAGGACATGCACATCGTCGATGAACAGCACGAACGGCTGCTCGCAGCGAGAAAGAGCCAAGGCCAGAGTCGGCGCCATCCGCCCCAGCAGGCTGTCTTCGCTCGTGGAGATCTGCGCGAACACCGAGTTCGCTTCGGAGGCGAATGCCGCACAGGCGTGCGCAAGCAACCGGATGACAGCGGCGGGGTCGTTGTCTTCTTCTCGAAGGGTGAGCCACCCCGTGGCGCGGTCTTCGCTCTGGCTCCATTCGGCGAGGAACGATGTCTTTCCGCATCCGGCCGGCGCGATCACCGTCACCAGCCGTGAACCACCGGTCTTGATTCCGTCGATGAGGGCTGATCGGTCAACGAATCCACTGGGGAACTCGGGAGCGGCGGTTCTGCTCTCCAGGAGCAGCGCCCCGAGATCGTCACCTGCAGAAGGCATCAGAAACCACCGAGTTCACGAACAGTCCGGCCACGCCGAAGAACGAATAGGAGATTGATTGCGAATCGCTGTCGACGATAGCGAAACCCTACCGCGGGCGACCGTTCGGTGTCGCTCGTCGACGAGACCGAGGACGATCGACATCATGCGTTTCGAGTGATGCCTCTGACGGCGACGCGCACATAGCCTTCGAGCAAAGTTGGTGCGCCCCGCTCCATGCGCGGCGGAGACACCACGCCGAGGGGGACTCGATGTCGACGAACACGACCTTGCGCGATCCAGCGAAGGGCAAGCCCGTCTCGATCCGGCGACTGCTGGCGCTGCTGCTGACCCCCGTGCTGGTGCTCACCGGTGTTCTCGCGGGCGTGGTGGCCGTGCCTTCTGCGGCCGTCGCCGGCGTGAACAGCCGAGTGAGCGGCGTGGTCTGGGCCGACGCGAACCGGGACGGCATCCGCACCGCGGACGAGAGCCTCAAGAGCGGCGTGGCAGTGGAGCTCGTCGAAGCCGCTACCGGCACGGCGGTCGCGGCCACCACGACGAACGCGGCCGGTGGGTACGCGTTCGCGAACGCAGCCGACGGCGATTACGTCGTTCGCGTGGTCGCTCCCGGCCCGTTCCGCTTCCCCGACACGGCCAGCGAGCAGAACGACTTCCAGCGGGCAGAGGTACCGACGGTGGGCAACCCCGAGCGCGGAGTCACGGCGCCCTTCACGATCACCGGCGCGACGCAGGCGACCGGGTTGGATGCCGGACTCCAGCCCATCTCGACCTTGGAGATCGACCGGCTCGAGATCCCGAATTCCTGCGAGGGCTATGCGGCGACGGGCACGCCGCCCTTCGATGCCGCAGCCGAACCGGGTATGGATACCGGGCCCGACAACTGCATCGTGCGTGTCGGCGACACGGTGCTGCAGAACTACTCGGTGTCCCTCACGGGCCTGCCGACCGGCGTGACGGTGCCGAATGTCGTGATCGAGCTGACGATCAATCCGGTCTCGAACCCGAACGACCCGAGTGACGTCGCAGACTCCACGTTCCAACTCGCAGGTCCCGGCACCAACGGCCTCCCGGCGGGCTGCCTCGCCGCGGCCAACGGTGCGAACCCGGCCTCCTCGGCGACCACGGCCGCAGATGGATCGATCACCGTGGTGTGCAACCTCGGCCCGATGTCATCGAACGTGGGCACGGTGCAGTTGGCCTACCGATTCGCCGACGACACCCCGATCCCCGGGTTCGGCGAGGTGACCGCCCGCGCGTACGCGGGCCAGGACGACGCGGCCCCGTCGGGCACGGTCCAGGGCCCCGTCATCGAAGTGACCGGAACGGCCGAGTGGGAGGCGAAGAAGTCGCTGCAGGACGTGCCACGCGCCTCGAGCCGCACCATCGACGGGGTGCTCACGCCGGGGTTCCGTGTGCAGTACTGGATCGACATCGAGAACGTCCGCGGCACCGGAGGATCGGACGTGGAATGGCCGATCGCCTTCACGGACCGGATGACGAAGTTCCCCAACGCCGTCCTGTACCTGTGCGAGGACCGCCGCACGGACAACATCGGTGCGCGGAGCGGTTGGAGCATCACGTGCCCGATCGACGAGGCAGCGGGCGCCGACGGGTGGCCGATGACGGTCAGCAAGCCCGCGAACTCGCCGTACGACAGCACGCGGATTCTGGTGTTCGTCTTCGTGCCCACCGAGGATGCGTATCGGTCGGTCGACCCGGACTGGCAGCATGGTGACACGCCGCCCACTGGAACCGTGTCGTGGCAGAACAACGTCGAGGACACGGACGGCTGGCACATGATCGGCGGACAGCCGAACAACCCGCCCGGCGGCGTCGGCCCCGGCTTCGAGGCCGGCTGGGACGGCACGACGGCGACCGGCGACAACGTGGTTCCGCGTGAGTTCAACACCACCGAGCCCCGGTGGGATCTGGCCAAATCGCTCCATGGCTCACAGGCATTCGTTGATGGGGCGCTTGACAACAACCCCGCAACCCCACCCGTCCCCGGCTTCCACATGCAGTTCCGCTTCGACGTCGCGGAGACGAACGGCTCTATCCTGACGTCGAATCTCGACCAGCTGTCATTCAAGGATGTGATGGCGGATTGGCCCGACGCCGTGCTTCTCTCGTGCCTCGGGTGGGCTTCTCCATTCAACTTCGGCACCCCGGTGTGCGAGACGGGAGTTCAGCCCGCGGATGGCTGGGACATGAGCTTCACTCCCAACGCCAATGGCAATGCGAACAAGGCCGCGCTGTGGACGGTGCAATTCTTCGTTCCGACCCCGACGGTGCCCGACCCCTGCCGGGCGAACGTGAACGACACGCTCACGTTCCGCAACGAGGCGCGCGAGACGGACGGCTGGACGGCGGACGACTGGCCGATCAACAACACCGGGTTCGAACCAGGGTGGGACGGCACCACCGCCACGGGAAACAATGTCTCGACCCGCACGTTCAACGTGCGCAGCACCGTCAGCGACTGCGGCACGCTGCGCGGCGACAAGCGATACGAGGGCATCACCGGCGGACTCAACAACTGGAACCAGTTCTCGATCGGCGACGTGGTGAACTCCCATGTCTGGACGACCGCGAGCACGAGCCGCATCGCGGTCACCGACCCGGTCGTCTGCGACGTCTTCGACGTCTCGGTGTGGCGCGTGTCGGGAGACCCGCTGGAACCGAACACGGGCGCCGACCCGAATCCGCACCTGCAGGCGCGGACGCCGACGATGAACCCAGGTTTCGACCTCAACAACTATGTGATCGAGTACGGGGTCGGTGAGAACACCGTCGATACGCAGACGGGCACCGGCAACGGGCTGAACAACGCCCCGAACGTCGCCGACGCGCGCGGATGCCGCGACGACGAGGGCCCGTGGAGCACCGACCCCGCGGCGGACTTCGGCGCCGACTGGCGCGACCAGGTCAACATGGTGCGGGCTCGCCCGAAGGCTGCCGGTCACGTCGAGGCCGGCCCGTTCACTCTCGGACTCTACGTTCCCCTGCAGTCGCGCTGGCAGTACAACGGCGGCCCGAACGCGGGAGAGGACATCCCGCAGGGGGTGCTGCTGAACAACACCGGCAGTTGGCCGGAGACCAACCAGGACGGCGGGATCGTCTACGACGACGTCTCGCGGCAGCTCGGCGCGAACCTGCCGATGACGGGTCGCAAGACCTTCACGAACGGGGCCGGCAACGCGTGGGCGGACAACAGCACCGTGGCATCAGGAACTCCGGTGCAGTCCTGGGTTGAAGCCGGATACGACACACCTCTGTTCGCCGGCGGCGACGCCTTCCCGGCGCGTGGCGTCCAGGCGCCTGGGGCCACCGATACTCGTGGATTCCCCGTCGAGAACCCGATGGTCTGCGATGTGTTCGACGTCTCGACGTTCCGCCTGAACGGAGCCGCAATCTCAACGTCGGTCAGCCTGGCCGACCCCCGCAACTGGGTCATCGAGTACGCCATCGGATCCAACAGCGTCGACACGCAGGCCGGTGCTCTTTCGGGCGGTCTGTTCCCGGTGGACCGCTCTTCGCTCGTCGATGACACCGAGAATTGCCGCGACGAGGACACTCGCTGGGAGACGGACCCGGCATCGTTCGGCGCCGACTGGGCGGACCGGGTCAACATGGTCCGGATGCGCCCGGTGAACCCAGACCATGTCGAGTACGCCGATTTCCGCCTGTTCCTGCGGACGCCCCTGGTGGCCCGCGGCACATACAACGGCGGTCCGAACGACGGCGAGCCCATCCTCACGGGTGTACGACTGTCGAACGCGGGCGGCTGGTCGACCGGTCCCCGTGGCGACGACTGGACGACGATGCAGAAGGAGACTCGCTACCAGGGCCTGCAACTCATCGTCGCGAAGTCGGTCGGCCAGGCGACGTACCTGCCTGGCCAGGACGCCATCTGGAACCTGAGCGTCGGGGTCAACAACGCGCCCATCGGCGCGGTGGTGGAGAACCTCCGCCTCGTCGACACGGTTCCTGTCGGCCTCATCTACAACCCGACCTGCACCGAGAATCGGCTCCCGAACGGCGTGACGGTCAGCTACAACCCGGCGACCCGCGAGGTGACGTTCCTCCTCGGCGACATCACGACGACCGCGGCGAACTACTGGATTCGCACCGGGGCCTCGGCGCTGCAGCTCTGCGCGACCCTGGAGACGGTCGCGCAACCAGGCGACACCTATGTGAATCAGGTGCAGGCGATGTCTGACAACGCCGAGAATGCTCCGACCGCGACCGCCAGCACCACGGCGACGGGCTCGGGTCAGCTGGGTCTGGTGAAGAACGTGGACAAGGCGCTGGTCGCGAGCGGAGAGATCTACACCTGGTCGCTCGACTGGGCGAACACATCGACGGTCATCTCTTTCGAGCCGACCGACACCATCGATGTCCTGCCGTGGAACGGTGACGGCGACCCGGCCAGTGGCTCGGCGCGCGGCCAGTACGCCTCGGACTACGAAGGGCTTTCGGAACTGACCGGCCCGCTCGCGGCGCCGCAGTACATCCGCGGCAGCACCGGCGGCGTGCCGGGCACCTGGTACTACACGACAGCGAACCCCTCCACCCTGAACCACGACCCGCGGGCGGCGGCCAATGAGGATCCCTCGGCTCCCGGCGGGCTGTGGCGCACGGCAGCTGAAACTCCGGATTTCTCTGCCGTCACCGGAGTGCGGTTCGTCTCGGACGGATGGCTGGGTACCGGCACTCGTGTGCGGGCGGAGATCCCGATGATCTCCACGAGCAACGAACTCGACAACCTCTACGCGAACCGGGCTCAGATCTACTCGGACACGTTCCCGAATCAACCGCTGCTCTCCAACGAGCCGTACGTGGTCATGCCTGGCTTCACGCTCGGCGACCTGGTCTGGTTGGATGCCGACGGCAACGGCACGTTCGACACCGGTGAACAAGGCATCGCCGGGGTGACCGTCCAGGTCCGCGACGAGGATGGCGACGTGATCGCGTCGCGCACGACGGACGCAGCAGGCCGCTGGTCCGTCGCGTCGATTCCGGCCGGCACGTACACCGTCCACATCCCCGTGGCGATGTTCGCCTCCGGCGCTCCGCTCGCCGATACCGTCGTGCGCACCGCGGGCTCGAGCTCCGACAACGGCGTGAACGAGGGCGGAGACAACAACAACACGACCTCGAGCGACCCCGCGGCCTCCGGGTTGACGAGCGCGCCGGTGACACTCGCCTACGAACGTGACGAGAGGGACTTCCTGGCCGGGGCGAACGGCCCCGTAGGTGATGATGTCGCCGGTCTCGGCAACGATCTCATTCCCGATGCGTTCAGCAACTTCACCGTCGACCTCGCCCTCATGCCCGCACCAGACATCGACATCGAGAAGTCTACGAACGGCCAGGACGCCGACACGCCCACCGGTCCGAACGTGGCCGTCGGCGGTGCCGTTCGCTGGATCTACGTCGTCACCAACACCGGCATGGTCGACCTGACGAACGTCACCGTCACCGACGACAAGGTGGATGCCGCGTCGATCGACTGCGACGGCACCGGCTCCAACATCATTGCCGGCCCGCTCGTCCCGGGTGGCTCGTTCGCCTGTGTCGCGACAGGCACGGCAGATGAAGGACAGTACGAGAACACCGGTACCGCGACCGGCGTCGACCCCGCCATGGTGCAGGTCGACGACGACGACCCGTCTCACTATTTCGGCATCCGGCCGGCGGTCGATATCGAGAAGGCGACGAACGGTCAGGATGCCGATGAGCCGACGGGTCCTCTCGTGGCGGTCGGTGGTGAGGTGCGCTGGACCTATGTCGTGACCAACACCGGCAATGTGCCGCTGACGGACGTGACGGTGACGGACGATCGGGTCGACGCCGCGGATATCGATTGCGACGACTCCGGATCGAACGTCGTCCCTGGACCCCTGGCAGCCGATGCGAGCTTCACCTGTACCGCGACGGGCGATGCGGTCGCCGGACAGTACGCGAATCTGGGCACTGTGACCGGCACAGGCCCGGCGTCGACGGATGTCGACGGCGCCTCGGTGCCGGGCATTCAGGTGACGGATGAGGATCCGTCGCATTACTTCGGCGTCGAGCCGGCGGTGGATATCGAGAAGTTCACGAACGGGCAGGATGCCGATGAGCCGACGGGTCCTCTCGTGGCGGTCGGTGGTGCGGTGCGGTGGACGTATGTGGTCACCAACACCGGTGATGTGCCGTTGACGGATGTGACCGTCACGGACGACAAGGTGGTGGCGTCCGACATCGACTGCGACGGGACCGGGTCGAATGTCATCGCCGGGCCGTTGGCCGCCGGCGCGAGTTTCACCTGTGTCGCGACCGGAGAGGCGGTGCTCGGCCAGTACGCGAACACGGGTGCGGTGACCGGCATCGGCCCGGAGGTCGTGGACGTCGATGGCGACTCGATCGCTGGAGACGAGGTCACGGATGAGGATCCGTCGCACTACTTCGGCGTCGAGCCGTCGATCGACATCGAGAAGGCCACGAACGGGCAGGACGCCGATACGCCCACTGGCCCGAACGTGGCGGTCGGTGGTGAGGTGCGCTGGACATATGTCGTGACGAACACCGGCAACGTCCCGCTGACCGATGTGTCCGTCACGGATGATGTCGAGGACGCGTCTCGGATCGACTGCGACGGTACGGGGGGCAACACGGTGGCCGGTCCGCTCGCGCCGGAGGGCAGCTTCACCTGCATCGCCACGGGAACGGCGACCCTCGGCCAGTACGAGAACCTCGGCACGGTGTCCGGCACCGGCCGTGCGACGACCGACGTCGATGGCAACTCTGTTCCCGGTGCGCGGGTGGACGATGAAGATCCGTCTCATTACTTCGGCATCCGGCCGGCGGTCGATATCGAGAAGGCGACGAACGGTCAGGATGCCGACGAGCCTGCCGGACCGGTGGTGAATCGCGGCGGTGCGGTGCGCTGGACGTATGTCGTGACGAACGTCGGCAACGTGCCCCTGACGGACGTGACGGTCACGGATGACCGGGTCGACGCGTCGGACATCGTCTGCGAGTCCGGCGACGGCAATGTCGTCGCCGGACCTGTGGCGGCCCGTGAGAGCTTCACCTGTACCGCGACGGGCGACGCGGTCGCCGGTCAGTACGCCAACACGGGTGCTGTCGTCGGCACGGGCCCGGCCTCGACCGCGGTCGACGGCACCGCCGTACCCGGCGTCCAGGTGACGGATGATGACCCGTCACACTACTTCGGCATCCAGCCGGCGGTGGACATCGAGAAGGCGACGAACGGTCAGGATGCCGACGAGGAATCGGGCCCGCTCGTCGCGGTCGGCGGCGACGTTCGGTGGACGTACGTCGTGACCAACACCGGCGACGCGGAACTGACGGATGTGACGGTCACCGACGACAAGGTCGACGCCGCGGACATCGATTGTGCGGAGACGGGTGGCAACGTCGTTCCTGGGCCGTTGGCGCCTGGCGCCTCGTTCACGTGCGTCGCGCACGGCACGGCCGAGCTCGGCCAGTACGCGAACACGGGTACGGTGACCGGCATCGGCCCGGAGGTCGTGGACGTCGATGGCGACTCGATCGCTGGAGACGAGGTCACGGATGAGGATCCGTCGCACTACTTCGGCGTCGAGCCGTCCATCGACATCGAGAAGGCCACGAACGGGCAGGACGCCGATACGCCCACTGGCCCGAACGTGGCCGTCGGTGGTGAGGTGCGCTGGACGTATGTCGTGACCAACACGGGCAGCACGCCACTCACGGATGTCACGGTCACCGACGATGTGGTCGCCGCGTCGGACATCGATTGCGCCGGCTCCGGCAGCAACGTCATCGCCGGTTCGCTGGCGCCGGGCGCAAGCGTCACCTGCCTCGCCGAGGGCGTCGCCGTCCTGGGGCAGTACGCGAACCTCGGCACGGTCTCCGGCACCGGCCCCGCGACGACTGACGTCGATGGCAACCCTGTTCCCGGCGCGCGGGTGGACGATAAGAATCCGTCACACTACTTCGGCATTCAGCCGGCGGTCGATATCGAGAAGGCGACGAACGGTCACGATGCCGATGAACTGACGGGTCCGAGTGTGGCGGTCGGTGGTGAGGTGCGCTGGACCTATGTCGTGACGAATACCGGCAACGTGCCGTTGACGGACGTGACGGTGACGGATGACCGAGTGGATGCCGCTGACATCGTCTGCGAGGGTGGCGAGGGCAATGTCGTCCCTGGTCCGCTGGCGGCGGGCGCGGTCTTCACATGTGTCGCCATCGGAACTGCGGTCGCGGGCCAGTACGCGAATCTGGGCGCTGTCGTCGGCACAGGCCCGGCGTCGACGGATGTCGACGGTGCCTCGGTGCCGGGCGTTCAGGTGACGGATGAGGATCCGTCGCATTATCTCGGCGTCGAGCCGGCGGTGGATATCGAGAAGTTCACGAACGGGCAGGATGCCGATGAGCCGACGGGTCCTCTCGTGGCGGTCGGTGGTGCGGTGCGGTGGACGTATGTGGTCACCAACACCGGTGATGTGCCGTTGACGGATGTGACCGTCACGGACGACAAGGTGGTGGCGTCCGACATCGACTGCGACGGGACCGGGTCGAATGTCATCGCCGGGCCGTTGGCCGCCGGCGCGAGTTTCACCTGTGTCGCGACCGGAGAGGCGGTGCTCGGCCAGTACGCGAACACAGGTGCGGTGACCGGCATCGGGCCGGAGGGTGAGGTCACGGATGAGGATCCGTCGCACTACTTCGGCATCGAACCGTCGATCGATATCGAGAAGTCCACGAACGGCGAGGACGCGGACGAGCCGGGCGGCCCGAACGTGACGGTGGGTGGCGAGGTGCGCTGGACGTACACCGTGACGAACACCGGCAACGTCCCGCTCACGGATGTGACCGTCACCGACGACGTCGAAGACGCGTCTCGGATCGACTGCGACGGCACGGGTGGCAACACGGTGGCCGGTCCGCTCGCGCCCGGCGCGAGCTTCACCTGCATCGCCACGGGAACAGCGACCCTCGGCCAGTACGAGAACCTCGGCATCGTCACCGGCACCGGCCCGGGGACCACGGACGTCGCCGGGGATCCGGTCGAGGGCGACGGTGTCATGGACGAGGACCGGTCACACTACCTGGGTGTCGCACCGCCGCCCCTGATCCAGAAGATCGGAGACCTCGCTCGGACAGGTGGCAGCATCGGGATCCTCCCGATCGCCGCGGGAGTGCTGCTCGGTGCAGGCGCCCTGCTCCTGCTGCGGCGACGCCGCGCATCCTAAGGGTACGACCTGCTCCGCGAAGCGATCCGGTGTCTCGACGCCCTGCGCTGACCCTCGTCGTCGACCCTGCTCCCGATTTCGGGTGGCCGAGCTCGGTGCAAGGTGCTCTCTGGCGACTTCCTCCGCCTTGACGGGAATACCCCCCATGGGTATAGGGTTGCATCAGTCGTATACCCCTCCTGGGTACTCTGAACGAGACGAGAGGAAGCACCATGAGCACCACCGAATACCAGGTCACCGGAATGACGTGCGGCCACTGCGAGATGTCCGTCCGCGGCGAGGTCGGCCAGGTCGCCGGCGTCACCGGCATCCAGGTCAGCGCCTCCGACGGCAAGCTGGTCGTCACGAGCGACTCCCCCGTGGACGACGCGGCCATCATCTCCGCGGTCGACGAGGCCGGATACGCAGCGGTGCGCGCCTGATGAACACCGCAGGCCGCCTGGGTCTCTACGGCGCCGGCCTCGTGGTCGCGTTCGGCGCCGCCTACGTGGCCGCCGGCGCGATCGTGCCCGACAGCACGGTCGCCGCGTGGAGCCAGGCGAGCCACGCGGACGACACCGGCCACGCGGCCGGTGAAGAAGAAGAACTGGAGACAGAACAGAAGGAACAGGAGGTGACCGGCGTGACGATCTCGGCATCCGGATTCACCCTCGCCCCGATCTCCACTCCGGCGGCCACGGGCACGGCAGGCGAACTCGCTTTCCGCATCCTCACCTCCGACGGCGAGCCGGTCGCGACCTACGACACGGCCCACGGCAAGCAGCTGCACCTCATCGTGGTCCGGAACGACGGGACGGAGTACCGTCACGTCCACCCCGAGCTGGACGCCGCCACCGGCGTCTGGTCGCTGCCATGGACCTGGGATGCCGCAGGCACCTACCGGGTCTACACCGACTTCGTCTCCGACGGCACCGCCGCGACGCTGTCGCGCACCGTGGACGTCGCGGGCACTCTCACGCCGAGCCCGGCGACCGAGGTCATCACGACCTCATCCGTCGACGGCTTCGACGTCGCCATCTCCGGCGATCTCATCGCCGGAGCAGACAGCGCGCTCACCGTCGAAGTCGCTCGAGACGGAGAACCCGTCACGACCCTCGAACCGTACCTGGGCGCATTCGGACACCTCGTCGCCCTTCGCGACGGCGACCTCGCCTACCTGCACGTCCACGCCCACGGCGACGAACCGCAGCCCGGCGACACCGCCGGCCCCACGGTCGACTTCACCGCCGGCGTCCCGTCGGCCGGCCGCTACCTGCTCTACCTGGACTTCCAGGTCGACGGGCAGGTCCACACCGCGCAGTTCGTCCTGGATGCCGCGGCATCCGACGCCACTCCCGACCACGGGTCCGACGGCGACGACGAACACGGCGGACACTGACACTCATCCGATTCAGCCCCTGAGGAGCCACACATGAGCGACACGACGAGCGACGTCGCCAGCGTCGAGCTGGAGATCGGCGGCATGACGTGCGCCTCCTGCGCCATGCGCATCGAGAAGAAGCTCAACCGTCTCGACGGCGTGACGGCCACCGTGAACTACGCGACCGAGAAGGCCAAGGTGACGGCTCCGGCCGGCTTCGACACTGCGCTGCTCATCGCCGAAGTGGAGAAGACCGGCTACACCGCCGAACTCCCCGCCCCGCCCACCGACACCGGCAGCGCCGAGGGCGAGGATGCTCCGGATGCCGAGCTGACCGGGCTGCGCACCCGCCTGATCGTGTCGGCCGTGCTGACGGTGCCCGTCATCGCGATGGCGATGAT
Organism: Microbacterium sp. STRO-1N; assembly: GCF_057748015.1. The sequence goes on along the minus strand of NZ_CM173234.1, from coordinate 3,841,223 downwards.
CCCCGCGCTGCAGTTCCCCTACTGGCAGTGGCTGTCGCTCACGCTCGCCGCGCCCGTCATCGTGTGGGGCGCCTGGCCGTTCCACCGCGCCGCGTGGATGAACCTCCGCCACGGCGCCGCCACGATGGACACGCTCATCTCGATGGGCACGATCGCGGCGTTCGCCTGGTCGCTGTACGCACTGTTCTTCGGAACCGCCGGCGTCCCCGGCATGACCCACGCGTTCGAGCTGACTGTCGCCCCCAGCGACGGCGCTGCGAACATCTATCTCGAGGTCGGCGCCGGAGTGACGACGTTCATCCTCGCGGGGCGCTACTTCGAGAAGCGCTCGAAGCGTCAGGCCGGAGCGGCGCTGCGCGCCCTGCTCGAACTCGGCGCGAAGGACGTCGCCGTGCTGCGGGGCGGCATCGAGACCCGCATCCCGATCGCTGATCTGACCGTGGGTGACGAGTTCATCGTGCGCCCCGGCGAGAAGATCGCCACCGACGGCGTGGTCGTCTCCGGAACATCTGCCGTCGATGCCTCCATGCTGACCGGCGAATCCGTCCCGGTCGAGGTCGGCGAGGGCGATGCCGTCACCGGCGCGACCGTGAACGCCGGCGGCCGCCTCGTCGTCCGCACCACCCGCGTCGGCGCCGATACCCAGCTCGCCCAGATGGCCAAGCTCGTCGAGGACGCGCAGTCTGGCAAGGCCGACGTGCAGCGTCTCGCCGACAAGGTCTCCGGCATCTTCGTGCCGATCGTCATCGCGATCGCGGTGGTGACGCTCGCGGCCTGGCTCGGGGCTGGGTTCCCGGCATCCGCCGCCTTCACCGCTGCCGTCGCGGTCCTCATCATCGCGTGCCCGTGCGCGCTCGGCCTCGCCACTCCGACCGCTCTGCTGGTGGGAACGGGACGCGGTGCGCAGATGGGCATCCTCATCAAGGGCCCCGAGGTGCTCGAATCGACCCGCAACGTCGACACGATCGTGCTCGACAAGACCGGCACGGTCACGACGGGCCGCATGACGCTCGTCGGCGTGCACACCGCGGACGGCGTCGATCGCGCCGACCTGCTGCGTCTCGCCGGCGCCCTCGAGGATGCCTCGGAGCACCCCATCGCGCAGGCCATCGCCAAGGCGGCCACCCAGGAGTTCGGCACGCTGCCCGTGCCGGAGGGCTTCACGAACATCGAGGGCAAGGGCGTGCAGGGCATCGTCGATGGACACGCCGTGCTCGTCGGGCGCGAATCCCTGCTGGCCGATTGGGCGCAGCCCCTTCCCGCCGATCTCGCCGCCGCGAAGAGCGAGGCCGAGCGGCAGGGTCGCACCGCGATCGCCGTCGGCTGGGATGGTCTCGCCCGCGGCATCCTCGTGGTGTCGGATGCCGTGAAGCCGACGAGTGCTCAGGCGATCGCCCAGCTGAAGGCCCTCGGTCTCACGCCGATCCTGCTCACCGGGGACAACCGCGCCGCCGCCGAGCAGATCGCGGCCGAGGTCGGCATCGACACGGTGATCGCCGAAGTGCTGCCCGCCGACAAGGTCGACGTCGTCACCCGGCTGCAGGCCGAGGGGAAGGTAGTCGCGATGGTCGGCGACGGCGTCAACGACGCAGCCGCCCTCGCGCAGGCCGACCTGGGGCTCGCGATGGGCACCGGCACGGACGTCGCGATCGAGGCCAGTGACATCACGCTGGTCCGCGGCGACCTGCGCAGCGCCGCCGATGCGATCCGGCTCTCGCGCCGGACGCTCGGCACGATCAAGGGCAACCTGTTCTGGGCCTTCGCGTACAACGTCGCGGCGATCCCGCTCGCGGCACTCGGCCTGCTCAATCCCATGCTCGCGGGAGCCGCCATGGCGTTCTCCAGCGTGTTCGTCGTCGGCAACAGCCTGCGCCTGCGGTCCTTCCGCAGCCAGGCGACGGATGCCTGACTCGCCGGCGATCATCATCGCCGGACTCCATCACCGAGAGGAACACCCCATGTCCGAGACATCAGCCGGATCCTGCTGCAGCGTCGGAGGAAGCGCCGGAGTCGACGCGGCAGGCCGCAAAGACCTGCTCGCTTCGAACACCGCTGATGTCGCCGAATGCGTCGTCATGGGCGGTTCGGTCGCCAAGGCGGATGCCGAGGCGGCCGGTCTGTACCGGGACTACGAGGGCGAGCGGTACTACTTCTGCTGCGCAGGGTGCGCGCCGAAGTTCGACGCGGACCCCGCGAAATACGTCACGGCGGCGTGACCTGAGACGATCGTGCGGGACTCCTCGGAGCCCGCACGATCTCGCCGTCGGAGGAGCACGAGAGCCGGAAGGGATGCATCATGCAGAACGCGCACGATCATGAAGGCCACGGCGAGCATGCGGAGCACGGTGGGGATGGCGGGTCTGAGCAGGAGCGCGTTTCGACTCGCTCCGCTCGCTCAACGAGCGAGGAGGGGGCGCGCTCGGCGAGCGAGGTGGGCGGCCACGGCGAGCACGGCGGCCAGTCCGAGCACGGCGATCACTCCGGCCACGGCGAGCACAGCGAGCACGGCGGCCACAGCGGGCACTCCGGGCACGCGGACCACGTCGGCCAGTTCCGGCGGCTGTTCTGGATCATGCTCGTCCTGGCGGTTCCGACCGTCGCGCTCTCCGGCATGTTCGCGATGATCCTGGGGTACTCGCTCCCCGACATCCCCGGCCTGACGTGGGTCTCGCCGATCCTCGGCACCGTGATGTACGTGTGGGGCGGCCGCCCGTTCCTCACTGGTGCCGTGAGCGAACTGCGCACCCGCCAGCCGGGCATGATGCTCCTGATCGGCCTCGCGATCACCGTGGCGTTCATCGCCTCCTGGGGCGCGACCCTCGGCATCCTGCATCACGAGCTCGACTTCTGGTGGGAGCTCGCCCTGCTGATCGTCATCATGCTCCTGGGGCACTGGATCGAGATGCGCTCGCTGGCGCAGACGACCTCGGCGCTGGACTCGCTCGCGGCCCTCCTTCCCGACGAGGCCGAGCGCGTCGAGGGCGGCGAGGTCGTGACGGTCTCCCCGACCGATCTCGTCGTCGGCGATGTCGTCGTGGTGCGTCCGGGCGGAAGCGTCCCTGCCGACGGCCGCATCGTCGACGGACGGGCCGCGATGGACGAGTCGATGATCACGGGTGAGTCCCGCACCGTGACCCGCGGTGTCGGCGACGACGTGACCGCCGGCACGGTGGCCACCGACTCCGGTCTGCGCGTCGAGGTGACGGCGACGGGCGAGGACACGGCGCTCGCCGGCATCCGGCGTCTGGTGACCGAAGCGCAGAACTCGTCCTCGCGCGCGCAGCGCCTGGCCGACACCGCGGCCGGCTGGCTGTTCTGGTTCGCGCTGGGCGCCGGCATCCTCACGGCCCTGGTCTGGACGCTCGTCGGGATGCCGGACGAGGCCGTGATCCGCACGATCACGGTCCTCGTGATCGCCTGCCCGCATGCGCTCGGTCTCGCCATCCCGCTGGTTGTCTCGATCGCGACGGAGCGGGCCGCACGCGGTGGAGTGCTCGTGAAGGACCGCCTCGCGCTGGAGAGCATGCGCACCGTCGACACCGTCCTGTTCGACAAGACCGGAACGCTCACCAAGGGGGAGCCCGTGGTGAGCGAGATCTCGGTCGTCGACGGTCAGGACGCGGACGAAGTGCTGGCGCTGGCCGCCGCCGCGGAGGCCGACAGCGAGCACCCGCTCGCGAGGGCGATCGTCCGCAGCGCCGCCGAGCGCGGACTCGCCGTTCCCGGAAGCCGCGACTTCGCCTCCTCCCCCGCCGTCGGCGTGACCGCGACGGTCTCGGGGGCGACCGTTCGAGTCGGCGGCCCGCACCTGCTCACCGAGGAGGACGCCGACGAACTGCCCGTCGCCGACGCCTGGCGTGCGGACGGCGCCATCATCCTTCACGTCCTGCGGGACGGCGCCGTCGTCGGCGCGCTCAAGCTCGCCGATGAGGTCCGCCCCGAATCGCGCGATGCAATCGACGCGCTGCACGCGCTCGGGGTCCAGGTCGTCATGATCACGGGGGATGCCGAGGCCGTCGCCCGCTCGGTCGCCGATGAACTCGGGGTCGATCGGTTCTTCGCCGGCGTGCGCCCGGAGGACAAGGCGGCGACCGTGCAGGGCCTGCAGCGCGAGGGCCGCAAGGTCGCGATGGTCGGCGACGGCGTGAACGACGCCCCGGCGCTGGCGCAGGCCGACGTCGGACTCGCGATCGGCGCCGGCACGGACGTCGCGATCGCCTCGGCCGGAGTGATCCTCGCCAGCGACGATCCGCGTTCCGTGCTGTCGGTCATCGAGCTGTCGCGCGCCGCCTACCGCAAGATGAAGCAGAACCTGTGGTGGGCAGCCGGGTACAACCTCCTGTCGGTGCCGCTCGCCGCCGGCGTCCTTGCGCCGATCGGGTTCGTGCTGCCGATGTCGGTGGGCGCGATCCTGATGTCGTTGTCGACGATCGTCGTGGCGCTGAACGCGCAGCTGCTGCGTCGCCTGGATCTTCGACCTGAGGCATCCACCAGGGCGATCCTGGACCGGTGATCGCGCCGGTGCTCGAAATCGGACCGGGAGTGCGACACAATCGGGCGGGACGGACGGAGGGCGGATGAGCACGGACCAGGTCCCCGGTGCCCACGCGGACGAACCGCACGAGCAGGGCCTCTCCCAGCGGCTGAACTGGCTGCGCGCCGGTGTGCTCGGCGCCAACGACGGCATCGTCTCGACGGCTGCGGTCGTGGTCGGAGTCGCCGGCGCCACTGCCGAGGTCGCGCCGGTGTTCATCGCCGGAGCGGCGGCCCTCGTCGGAGGCGCGATCTCGATGGCGCTCGGCGAATACGTGTCGGTCTCGAGCCAGCGGGACTCCGAGCGCGCGCTGATCGCGAAGGAGAAGCGCGAGCTCGCGGAGGATCCGGATGCCGAGTTCACCGAACTGGTCGGACTCTACGAGGCGCGAGGGCTCACGCCGGAGACCGCTCGGCAGGTCGCCACGGAGTTGACCGCTCACGACCCGCTGTCGGCGCACCTGTCCGCCGAGCTCAACATCGATCCGGATGATGTCGTCAGCCCCTGGCACGCCGCGCTCGCCTCGGCGATCGCGTTCTTCCTCGGCGCGCTGCTGCCGATGGCGACGATCCTGCTCGCGCCGCACCCGCTGCGGATCGGCCTGACCTTCGTCACGGTCCTGATCGCGCTGGCCGTGACCGGCTATGTCGCGGCGTGGATCGGCGGCGCGAACAGAGGACGCGCGATGATCCGCACGGTGTTCGGCGGAGCCCTTGCGCTCGCGGCCACGTATCTCGTCGGCAGCCTGTTCGGCACGACCGTCATCTGACGGCCCGCACGGCCGCTGTGCCGGGTACGGATGTCAGTCACAATCCCGGATGTCGGTGGATCTGGCGGGTTATCGGCCTGCATCCGGGGGATCTCCCTGCATCCGTACCGTGCCTGCGCCTACTCGGGCTGCTGCGTCCGCACCCGGACACCGTGCACCGCACCGCGCACCGCCGGGAACCGGCGGACGTCAGATCCAGCCGCGCTCCTCGGCCAGGAGCACCGCCTGCTGACGCGTGGCGACGTGGAGCTTGCTGAGCACGGCGGAGACGTGGTTGCGCACCGTACCGGGTGCGAGCGACAGTGACTTGGCGATCTGCCCCGTCGTCTCGCCGCGGCGGCCGGCGCGGAGGACGTCGAGCTCGCGCTCGGTGAGCGGAGAGCGCTCATCGCTGAGTGCGTCGGCGGCCACCTCGGGGTCGACGTAGCGCGCGCCGGCGGCGACGCGCCGGATCACCTCGGCCACCTCATCCGCGCCGCGCGACTTCGGCAGGAAGCCCGAGACGCCTGAGGCCAGCGCTCGCCGCAGCACACCGGGTCGCGCATGGCGGGTCACGACGATGCATCGGGTCGCGACCAGGCGGCTCAGGCGCTCGGCGACCTCGACCCCGTCGAGGCCGGGCATCTCCAGATCGAGCAGGCAGATGTCGGGGGTGAGGCGGACGGCTTCATCCACGGCTTCCAGGCCGTTCGCGCACTCCGCCACGACCTCGATGTCGTCCTCGAGGTTCAGCAGCGCGGCGACCGCCGATCGGATCATCGCCTCGTCATCGGCCACGAGCACGCGGATCATCGGGTCGCCTCCGGTACGGTCACGACGACGGTGAACTCGGCTCGTCCTCGATCGACCTCCACGGTTCCGCCGACCTCGGCGGCACGCCGTGCGATCCCGTCCAGCCCGGAGCCGTCGCCGCTCTCGACCGTCGAGGCGGCGGCGTCATTCGAGATCTCGTACCGCCACGTGTCGCCGACACGCGTGAGCGACAGCCGGGCCCACGACCCGCCGCCGTGACGCAGGACGTTCGTGGTCGTCTCACGGATCACCGGACCCAGGACGGATGCCGGGGCGGCGTCGGCTGCGGCATCCACCGACGATTCAGCCGACGTGCCGGCAGCGCGCAGCAGGTCCACGGCGTTCGCGATCTCGTCGCGCAGCGGGACGGAACGGAACTGCAGCGCGAGGTCGCGCGTGCCCTGCCTCGCCTCGTCGACGCTGGTTCGTGCGAGTCGGATCTGCTCCAGCGCGGCATCGGAATCCTTCGCCATCAGGCGCTCGGCGAGTTCGAGCTGCAGGGCGATGACCTGCAGATGATGCCCCTGCAGGTCGTGCACGTCGGTCGCGACCCGCAGCCGCTCCTGCGTGGCGCCGAGGCGCGATTCGGCGGCGCGGGCGCGGTCGAGCGTGATGAGCACGTCCCACCACCAGAGTGAGGTGACCGACATCGCCGGGAGCAGGATCGCGAAGACGGCGAGTGTCCACCAGGTGGACTGGCCGACCGCGTCCAAGGTCGTGGTGCGCTGATCGACGATCCACAATCCGATCAGCGCCACCGTCGCCGCGACCACGAGACGCAGTCGCACGCCGCGCGGCCAGTTCAGCAGCACCAATGGTTGCAGGACGGCGACCCCGGCTGCGATCCACATCCCGGTGGTCAGTCCCGCACCCACAGCGTAGATCGCCGCGATGGCGAGCGGGACGAGGATGCGCTGCCGCATTCCGATGCCCGCCGTGTCGTCCCGGTGGCGGTACTGGAACAGCAGCGCCAGCGTCGCACCCCACCATGCGATGCCGCCCAGCGTCACGATGAGAACGCCGCCCAGGCCGGTGCTCGGCCGGGAGAGGGCGGCCAACGTGAGCAGGAAGACGACCAGCAGCTCGAAGCCGATGATGGCGGATGCCGTGTACCACCACGTCGCGGTGATCCCCCGTGCGAGTCGTCGCGCACTCGTGGCGGTTCCGGCATCCATGCCGTCCACATTACGGCCATGACAGTTGTCACCCCCGGGCCGTGAGAGACGCAGGGGAAGTGATGACGGACCGGCACTTATCCGAATCGGCCGGCCGCGATGGACTGATGTCATGCCGAGCGGAACCGCCGCTGCGGCCCCCACACAGGAGCAGAGCATGAACCTCATCGAAACCTTCCAGGACCTCGTGGCCCAGGTGCCCGAGTTCATCCAGCCGCTCATCGTCGCGGCGGCCGGGGCAGTCCCGTTCATCGAGGGCGAGGGTGCCGCAGCGATCGGCATCATCGGCGGCATCCCGCCCGTGGTGGCGGCGATCGCGGCCATCCTCGGAAACTTCATCTGCGTCGCGGTCCTGGTGTTCCTCAGTGCGGGCGCGCGCAACGCCGTCGTGAGCAGGCATCACGCGAAGGTGCAGGCCCGTGAGGCCGTCGCGGTCGGCTCCGGGGGTCCGGCGGCATCCGTGCTCATCGAGGGCGAAGCGGACGAGAGCGAGCGCAAGGCGGCACGGCGTGCCAAGCTGCAGCGTGCGCTCGAGCGCTACGGCGTCCCCGGGGTCAGCCTGCTCGGCCCCCTGCTGCTGCCCACCCAGTTCACGGCGACCATGCTCGCCGCCGCCGGCATCGGCAGGACGCGCATCCTCATCTGGCAGGGCATCGCGATCATCGGCTGGACGACCCTGGTCACCCTGATCATCACCGGCGCGATCTACGCCGTCGCCTGATCACGCCGCGTGCGACGAGTGCCCGGTCCTCCCGCCCAGCAGGGCGGCGAGGCCGGGCACTCCGCCTGCGCGCAGGGCGGCGAGCTGCCGGTCGGCTCCGGTGCCGTCGGCGCGCAGGAAAGCCATCCTGTCCTGGACGAACTCGTCGTCGCCGGCCTCTTCCAGGTGCGGCTGGATGAGAAGAAGAAGATCCTGGATCAGCATGCGGGCGCTGGACGACTCCCCGGTGACCGGGTCGATGAGGGCCGCATTCAGTCCCTCTCGGGCGGCCATCCACAGCGTCGCGTCGATGAGATCGGTGTCCAGAGGAAGGACGGCGAGATCCTCGGCGACCAGGATCGCACGCACCAGCGCGGCCAGGAGCAGGGCGTCGTCCGGGTCGAGCTGGGTGTCGAACACCCGGACCTCGACCGTCGGGAATCGGTCCGAGAGTCGCGCCGCCCACGCCAGGGATGCCGCGTCCGGCGACGCGCGCAGACGCATGAGCTGATCGAGGTGGCGTCGGTAATGCGCGTGATCGCGGAACATCGGCGGGCAGCCCATGGTCGGCAGCCGCCGCATCATGACGGTCCGCCAGCTGCGGAACCCGGTGATCCGGGAATGCCAGAACGGCGAATTGCCGGCGAGCGTCAGGAGAACGGGGAGCCACGGGCGCAAGCGGTTCAGGGCCCGCACTCGCGCTTCCGGATCCTCGATCTCGACATGCACGTGGCAGCCGCACACGTGATGGCCACCGGCGATGTCGGCCAGCCAGCGCGCGACTTCCCGGTAGCGGGTCGACGGTGACACGTGCGCGTCGCCGTTGCTGAACGGCGTGCTGACCGCACCGAGGACGCAGCCGTCTCCTGCGGCGAACTCGGCAGCCGCCATGCGCGCAGCGGTGAGCTGCGCACGAGCCTCATCGACCGTGCGCACCGGCGACGTGGCGTACTCCAACTGGCAGGTGAGGAACTCACTGGTGAAGGCGCCGGGGTGTCCGGCATCCGTCAGAGCGCGCTTCGCGCGGAGCGCCGACGCCGTGGGGGCGAGAGAGTCGGGGTCGAGGAAGAAGTACTCCTCCTCGACCCCGAACCGGGTCATGACAGCATCCCTGGTCGTCCGGGGCTACTCCTTGACCGCGTCCTTGACGTTCTCGGCGGCCTTCTTCACGTCGGCCTTCGCCTGCTGCGCCCGGCCCTCGGCCTCGAGCTTCTCGTTGTCGGTGACCTTGCCGGCGGTCTCCTTGACGCGTCCGGCGACCTTGTCCGCGGCGTTCTTCGCCTTGTCATCGATGCCCATGTCATCCTCCTTCGTTCGGAGAATCCACTCTGCGCGAGCCGGGCGAATGGGTCGACGGGGTTGACGCCGAGGGGGCGAGGCGTTAGCGGCCCCAGCGGCGTCGTTCCCGACCTTCACGGGCCGCGATCCGTGGTCTCGGACCATGGACGCGGCCGCTCATCCTCCCCTATTGTGAAGGTGCATGTGCACCGGGAACGATCGCCTCCGTCTTACCCCAGAAGACGGTCGGTTCTCCCCAGAGCCGGCGATCCGCACATGCGATTGGGCCCCCTCGAGTAGTTCAGTCCCCAATGGGCTATTCGAGGGGGCCGCTATCGAGTTATTTTGCCACGAATTTCGAAATTTGTCCCCCAAATGGGGGACAAGAATCGTGATCTCGGGTTAGGCTGTATCCGACGCACCCTCCGGTCGTCTTCTGGCCCTCATCGCTCCCCCCGCGGTGAGGGCCACACCATTTCTCCGGTGCCGTCCGTCGCGCTCGCCGCGTGACCGGCGTGCAACATTTGGGTTACCTTCTTCGTTCTGCCCGTTTCCGCCAGCGCCAGCCTCCACTAGCGTTAGCCGTGCCGGGGCGCCCCTGCTTCGGCATCAACACCAGCAGAACGGCAGTACATGAGCACCCAGGGCACGGTCAAGTGGTTCAACTCGGAGAAGGGCTTCGGCTTCATCTCCCCTGACGACGGAGGCGCCGACGTGTTCGCGCACTACTCCGCCATCGAGTCCTCCGGCTACCGCTCGCTCGACGAGAACCAGCGCGTCGAGTTCGATGTGGCGCAGGGCCCCAAGGGCCTGCAGGCCGAGAACATTCGCCCCCTCTGAGGGCGTTTCTTCACAGGACTCCCTGACCGGGGCGCGAATCCGCGCATCCGGCGGGGAGTTCTGTGCTTGCGGGTCAGTCCGTCAGCAGCAGGGTCTGCAGCGCGGCGGCATCCGGTGCGCGGAATGCGGCGGCGTCGCCTTCGGATGCTTCGCCGAAACCCCACTCGGCGAAGATGACCGGGATGCCGTATTCGTCGGCGCCCTCGACGTCATGGTGCCGGTCGCCGATGAGCACCGGCTTCGAGGTGTCGGCACCCGCCGCCTGAAGGCGCTCGATCGCCCACCCGACCACGTCGGCCTTGCTGTCGCTGCGCCCGATGCTGCCGCTGCGCGCCCCTGAGATCGCGGTGAAGAGACCGAGCAGGTCATTGTGTTCGAGGATGGAGCGGACCTGATTCTCCGGCTTCGTGCTCGCGGTCGCCTGCGGGATGCCGGCCGCGGCGACGGCGCGGATGACGTCCGGCACGCCGGGGTAGATGTCGACGGATGCCGCGTAGCCGTCACGGGCGGCGAGTTCGCGGTAACGGGCGAGCGCGTCCTCTGCCTGGAGCGCGCTCAGCCCGGCGAGGGTCTGGAATGACTCGTACATCGGCGGACCGACCCAGCGCGACAGCGAAGCAGGATCCGGCGCCGGTTCCCCGAAGGACGCGAGCACTTCCAGCAGTCGAGGGAAGATACCGGGTGTGGCATCGGCGATCGTGCCATCGACGTCCCACAGCACGCAGGAATACGGGGAATGGGGCATGCCTCCAGCCTAGGGGCGCGCGGTCACTGCTCCCGTTCGTCGCCCAGCTCGACGCGGTACGCCGGCACGAACTCGACGTCGACATGGCTCGGTGCGACATCCGCGTCGCGCAGCGCCTGCTCCAGGTCGGCGGTCTCTGGCAGCGGGGGCGCACCGGTGAGCGTGATCTCGGCCTGTCCCCCGCTGACCGTCACGCCGTCGATCTGCCACCCGGCCTCCTCGGCCCAGGGCTCGGCCGCTTGACGGACGCGCGTCTCCATGAGGGCGTCCGTCGAGAACCTGACCGACGTCGTGGCGAGCGGGATGGCGATGATCGCGAGCGACACGATGATCGAGATCAGCGAGCGGTAGGGGCGCGCGGACGCCGAGGCCGCGGCATCCGCTTCGTCGATGCCTTCCCACTTGTGACGCAACGGGGCGAGGATGACGATGCCGGAGCCGAGGATCGCCGCGACGTTCGTCGCGAACAGCAGCAGTGCGCCGCCGGCCTCCGCCCATGCGCCGGACTCCATCGTCAGGCCGACCACGCTCAGCGGAGGCACGAGCGAGATGGCGATCGCGACGCCGGGGAGGGTGTCCGAGATGTCCTTGCGCACCAGCGCGACCGCTCCCACGACGCCGGTGGCGAGTGCGGCGAGCAGGTCGATGAGATGCGGGGCGATACGACCCGAGACCTGCGAGTTGCTCAGTGCAGTGACCGGCGAAGGGACGATGAGTCCGACGAGGTACCCGATCGCGACCGCGGACAGCGCGCCGAGGACGACCAGCGTCCAGCAACGGACCAGGTTGCGCCGGCTGCCGAGCACCGTGGCCAGTACGACTCCGAGGATCGGGGTCATGAGCGGTGCGACGATCATCGCGCCGATCACGGTGGCCGTCGAATCGGCGACGACGCCGGCCGCGGCGATGACGCTCGCCAGGACGATCAGCAACCAGAAGCGCGAGTAGCGCCGTCCTGCCTCCGGGCCTTCGAAGAAGACTGCATCGCGCATCGCCGCCAGTGTGTTCACTCGCCCCTCCCATGGGGTAGCGGAGGATCGCACTCCGACCGCGGAATCATCCCACCGGCCGCGGCACGGCGCGTGCGCGGCTCATCCCCTCCGGGCGAGCGCGTGTCGGCTCAGAACAGGCGGGGAACGCCCGACTCGATGCCCTTCATGGCCTCGTAGTCCAGGACCAGGCACCGGATGCCGCGGTCCTCGGCGAGCACCCTCGCCTGGGGCTTGATCTCCTGCGCCGCGAACACGCCCTGGATCGGCGACAGATGAGGGTCGCGGCCGAGGAGCTCGAGATAGCGGGTGAGCTGCTCGACGCCGTCGATGTCGCCGCGGCGCTTGATCTCGACCGCGATCGCCGCACCCGCGGCATCCCGCACCATCAGATCGACAGGGCCGATCGCCGTCGGATACTCGCGCCGCACCAGGGTGGCGCCCTCGCTGATGAGCTCGACCTGCTCGGCGAGCAGACGCTGCAGGTCGGCCTCGACGCCGTCCTTCTGCAGACCGGGATCGATGCCGAGGTCGTGGTTCGTGTCGTGCAGGATCTCGTAGATCTGCACCCGCAGGGCGTCACCGGTCTTCTTGTGGGTCACCCGCCAGACCTCGACGACGCCGGCGGAGGACTCCTCGTCCCCCGGGAGCTCGGTGGACAGCGTGCACGGCGGGCTCATCCAGTTCAGCGGCTTGTAGCTTCCGCCGTCGGAGTGCACGAGCAGACTGCCGTCGCCCTTGTGCACCAGCAGGCGCGTGGCGAGCGGGAGATGGGCATTGAGCCGACCGGTGTAGTCGACCGAGCAGCGGGCGATGACGAGACGCACCCGACGAGCCTACTTCGTCCTCACCCCGCCGACGTCCGCGCGACCCACTCCGGGACGTGGAGCGTGTCGATGCTCGGACGCCAGAGCGGAGTGCTGTGCCACTGCACCTGCAGGCCCGAATCGTCTCGCGTGATGATCGCGCGATGCGGAGACGTCAGCACGACCAGATGCACGAGCACGGCGTCGCCCCGGCGCTCGCCGCGCACGGCGACCGCGAGGGATGCATCGCCGCCGCCGAGCACGGTCCGGCTCCATCCGTCGGCGCCGAACTCGACCGAACCGGTATCCGGGATGCTCAGCAGCCACCGATCTGCGTCCGCATCGGTGAGACGCCAGCCCTCGGCATGCAGAACCGGATCCGTCGGCGCGAGCAGAGCGCGCGCGGTCCACGAGTCGAGCGCGTCGTCATCGGCTCCGGTGTCCTCGGCATCCACCGGGGAGTCCGAGAAGGCGTCGACGAGGCGCAGCAGCGCGTCGAGCGTGCGGTGGGCCTCGGTCGATGCGCCCTGGTAGGCGATGGCGATGCCGCGCTCCGGTACGACGAGGCCGAACTGACCGTACGCGCCGTCGAGGCGGAAGCCGAGACGGCTGCTCCAGACCTGGTAGCCGTATCCGAGCCCCCAGTTGCCCGACTCGGCATCCGGTTCCTCCGGGTCGCGGGTGTCGGACCAGGGCCGGGACATCTCCGCGATGAACGCCGTGGGGATCACCTGGCGACCGGCGAAGCGTCCGCCGTCCGCGAGGCAGGTCGTGATCCTGGCGAGATCGTCGATGTTCAGGTGCAGTCCGGAGAAGCCCTGATCGATGCCGCCCAGCGGGATCCACCAGCGGTGACCGATGCCCAGCGGATCGAAGAGCCGCGGGCGCAGATAGTCGGTGAGCGACTCGCCGCTGACCGCATCGGCGATCGCCGAGAGAGCGTAGCTGGCGGGCGAGTTGTAGGCGAAATGGCTTCCGGGGGCGTGTTCGCCGGGAGTCTCGAGCAGCCCGCGGACCGAGAACGGCAGCCCGAGCGTCTGCTCGCGGCTGTGCCCGGTGTTCATCGTGAGCAGGTGCTTCACCGTGATGCCGTGCGGATTCGGCTCGTCGAGGTAGCGGTCGACCGGGGCGTCGATCTCGACCAGGCCCTCATCGGCGAGGAAGCCGATCGCGAGCGCGGTGAACGTCTTCGACACCGAGTACACCAGGGCAGGCGCCTCCGCCGCCCACGGTTCCCACGCGCCGCGGAACAGCACATGGCCGTGGCGGGCGATGAGCAGGGCGTGCGGATCGAGCCCGGCGGTTTCGAGCTCGTCGATCAGGCTGCGCACGTCTGCGGTGCGCAGTCCGTGCGCCTCGGGGGTGGCTGCGGGCAGCGCTGTGGTGGTCTCGGTGGGCATCTTCGCTCCAGGGTCGGTGGGCCGGTCAGACGGCAGAAGGTGGTGCTGTCGATTCTCGTACGACGAGCTCGGTCATCAGATCGACCCTCGTCGAGCTCGGCGTCCGCCCGTCGGCGAGCGTGAGCAGCATCTGGGTGGCGAGGCTGCCCATTTCGCGCAGGGGCTGGTTGACGGTGGTCAGCGGCGGGTTCAGCCACTGCGTGATCGGCAGGTTGTCGTAGCCGACGACCGAAAGATCCTCGGGGGTGCGCAGGCCGTGCTCGCGCGCGGCGCGGGCGATGCCGAGTGCGACGTAGTCCGAGCCGGCGAAGATCGCGGTGGGGCGATCGGGGCGCGCCAGCATCTCTCTGGCGTGGTGATATCCCGAGCCCGCAGCGAACTCTCCCCAGCGGACGAGAGACGGATCCCACGGCAGACCGGCTTCATCGTGCGCGCTGCGGAACCCGTCCACCCGCGCCCGTGAGCAGAGCATGTCGGACGGCCCCATGATGACGCCGATCCGGCGGTGCCCGAGCCCGATGAGGTGCTGGGTGGCGACGAGTCCGCCGTTCCAGTTGTTCGACCCGACCGTCGGAACGTCGGTCGGCGGGTTGCCCTGCGTGTCGAGCACGACGAACGGGATCGCCCTGGAGTTCAGCTGATGCCGCTGCGTCGCGTCGAGCCCGGAGAGCACGAGCAGCACACCGAGCGGCCTGCGCGCGAGCACGTCGTCCATCCACTCCTGCGGAGGGCGGTGCGCGCCGCCGAGCCCGGAGAGCACCACGCCGACGCGTGCCGGAGCCGAGATCCGCTCGACGCCGTTGATGATCTCCTGCGACCAGAGGTTGTCGCCCTGGTGGAAGACGAGATCGATCAGCCGCGAGGTGTTCGTCTTCGCGCCCCCGGTGCGCGAGCTGACCGGCTTGCGGTACTCGTGGCGCGACAGCGCCTCCTCCACCCGCGTCCGCGTCGCCTCGGACACGTCCATCCGGCCGTTGAGCACTTTGGACACGGTCGGCACCGAGACGCCCACCTCTGCGGCGATGTCGGCGATCGTTGCGCGTGCCTTGACCATTACGTCCCTTCGAAACTATCGGCAAGCGTATCGGCATCGGAGGACCACTGCCACCCTGCGTTTTCAGGCCAAAAGTCGGGATTGACGGGAACGGCAACAAACTCTACGGTCGAAATGAACATTTCTTTCGAGCCACGGCTCGATAGTTTCGACATCGCACATCGAAGTGAGACACATGATCGATCCATCCCCGATGACGCGGGTGACCGGCGCCTGGCACGACCAGACGCTTCCGGCCGCCGAGCGGGCCAGCGCCCTCGTCGCCGAGATGACTCTCGAGGAGAAGACGAGCCAGCTCGTCGGACTCTGGGTCGTCGCGGATGCCTCCGGGGGCGACGTCGCTCCCTTCCAGAACGAGATGAGCGACGCCGGCGTCACGTTCGACGGTGTGATCGAGGACGGCCTCGGCCAGCTCGTCCGCCCGTTCGGGTCCGACCCGATCGCTCCGGACAAGGGCGTCGAATCACTTGCCCGCGCACAGCGTCGGATCATGGCGGCCAACCGCTTCGGCATCCCCGCCCAGGTCCATGAGGAGTGCCTGGCCGGCTTCGCCGCCTGGCAGGCCACCGCGTACCCTGTGCCGCTGTCGTGGGGTGCGTCCTTCGACCCTGGGCTCGTCGAGGAGATGGCCGCGCAGATCGGCACCTCCCTTCGATCCGCAGGCGTGCACCAGGGGCTCGCGCCGGTGCTGGACGTCGTGCGCGACTATCGCTGGGGTCGTGTGGAGGAGACGATCGGCGAGGACCCGTACCTGGTCGGCGCCGTCGGTGCGGCATACGTCCGCGGCATCGAATCGACGGGCGTCGTCGCCACCCTCAAGCACTTCGCCGGGTACTCCGGATCCCGCGCGGCGCGCAATCACGCGCCCGTGTCGGCAGGGCCGCGTGAGATGGCCGATGTCTTCCACCCGCCCTTCCTGACGGCGTTGCGCGAGGGCGGCGCCCGATCGGTCATGAACTCGTACGCCGAGGTCGACGGCGTCCCTGCCGCGGCCGATCGCACAGTGCTCACCGAGCTGCTGCGCGACGACTGGGGTTTCGACGGCGTCGTCGTGGCGGACTACTTCGCCGTCGCGTTCCTGCGCACTCTGCACCGCGTGGCCGAGAGCGACGGCGAGGCGGCGGCGCTCGCGCTCGCCGCCGGCATCGACGTCGAGCTCCCCTCGGTGCACGCCTACGGCGAGCCGCTGCGGGATGCCGTGCGCACCGGCCTCGTCGACGAAGCGCTCGTCGACCGCGCTGTGATCCGCGTGCTCGCTCAGAAGGCCGAGCTGGGACTCCTCGACGAGGACTGGGCGCCGGATGCCGCGGACGACGTCTCGTTCGACACGGCGGAGCAGCGCGACACCTCGCTCCGGCTCGCCCGCGAGAGCGTGGTGCTCCTCGCCAACGGCTCCGGCATCCTGCCGCTGGCGCCGGCCTCGCGGGTCGCCCTCGTCGGCCCGCTCGCCGACGATCCGTTCGGGATGCTGGGGTGCTACTCCTTCCCGCTGCACGTCGGCGTGCGCCACCTCGACAAGCCGGTGGGCATCGACATCGCGACGGTGCGGGCGGCGCTGGAGCGCGCGCACGGCGGAACAGTCGCGCATGCGGTCGGCTGCGACGTCATGCGGCCAGGACGCGACGGCTTCGACGAGGCGGTGGCGGCGGCCCGCGACGCCGATGTCGCGATCGTGACGGTGGGCGACCGGGCGGGTCTCTTCGGCAAGGGAACTTCGGGCGAGGGCTGCGATGCCACCGATCTGCGTCTCCCAGGTGAGCAGCACGACCTCGTCGAGGCGGTGCTCGCCACCGGCACGCCGACCGTCATCGTCGTAGTGTCCGGACGGCCGTACGCGCTCGGCGCCTTCGCCGGCCGTGCCGCGGCGATCGTGCAGACGTTCTTCCCCGGCCAGCTCGGCGGACAGGCGATCGCGGAGGTCCTGACCGGGGCGACGAATCCGTCCGGACACCTCCCCGTCGGCATCCCGCGGGATGCCGGATCCCAGCCCTCGACCTATCTCGCACCTCCTCTCGGCCGCGCAGATGCGCCGTCGAACATCGACCCGACGCCGCTGTTCCCGTTCGGTCACGGCGAATCCTACGGATCGCTCACCTGGGGCGACGTCTCGTGCGACGCCGTCGAGTGGGCCGTCGACGGCGAGGTGACGCTCGCGGTAGAGGTGTCCAACGAGTCCGACCGCGCCGTCTCCGACGTCGTCCAGCTGTATCTGCACGACGTCGTCGCCCAGGTGACCAGGCCGGTGGCGCGGCTGATCGGCTTCCAGCGCGTGACGCTCGATCCGGGAGAGCGCGCCGCCGTCAGATTCACGGCTCATGCCGATCTCACGTCGTTCACGGGGCTCCGCGGCGAGCGGATTGTCGAACCGGGCGCCGTCGAGCTGCAGATCGCGCGCTCCAGCGCCGACGTGCACCGCTCAGTCGCCCTGCGGCTCGCCGGACCTGCCCGTCGGGTCGACTCCACACGAGCGCTTCTCAGCGAGGCGGCGGTCGAGAGCACCGTCGCTGCGGTCGCCGCAGACGGGAGGATCGGATGACCGAGACGCGAGCCGTCATCACTCCGACCACCGGACGGAGGCGCTGGCTGCGCCGGACCAAGAGCACCAGCAGCCTCACCTGGCGGAAGGCCCTGACGCGCGACTGGCGCCTGTACACGTTCCTCATCCTGCCGCTCGTGTTCCTGCTGATCTTCCGGTACATCCCGATGGTGGGAAACATCATCGCGTTCCGCCGGTTCCGACCCGGAGGGTCGATCCTCGGTGACGAGTGGGTCGGGTTCTACTACTTCGAGGCGTTCATCAACAACGCGCAGTTCTGGCAGGTGTTCTGGAACACCGTGATCCTGGGCACCTTCACGCTGCTGATCTGCTTCCCGTTGCCGATCGTCCTGGCGCTGATGCTCAACGAACTGCGCTCGCGCCGGTTCAAGCGCATCGTGCAGACGATCTCGTACCTGCCGCACTTCATGTCGATCGTGATCGTCGCAGGTCTCGTGCTGCAGCTGACCTCGCTGACCGGGACGATCAACCAGATCATCGACGCGTTCGGCGGCGAGGCCATCCCATTCATGCAGAGACCGGAATGGTTCCGCACCATCTATGTGTCGTCCGAGGCATGGCAGACCGTCGGGTGGGGCACGATCCTCTATCTCGCGGCCCTCACCACGATCGACGACCAGCTCTACGAGGCCGCCCGCATCGATGGCGCCAACCGCTGGCAGCAGACCTGGCACATCACGCTTCCCGGCATCCGTCCCACCATGATGGTGCTGCTCATCCTGAACATCGGGTCGTTCATGGCCGTCGGATTCGAGAAGGTGCTGCTGCTGCAGAACCCGCTGATCTACTCCACCGCCGACGTGATCTCCACGTACCTGTACCGCGTCGGCATCCAATCCGCGCAGTTCTCCTACGCCACCGCGATCGGGCTCTTCGAAGCCGTGATCGGCCTCACGCTCGTGCTCGGCGCGAACTTCATCTCCCGTCGATTGGTGGGTACCTCGCTATGGTGACCGAAATCACTCCCGCAGCAGACGTCCTGCCTCCCAAACCCGACATCGCCGAGGTGAGGCCGGAGCACGGCATCATCAAGGAATCGGTCGGATACCGCGCCTTCCGCGTGGTGAACGCGATCGCGCTGATCCTGATCTGCGTGGTGACGCTGTACCCGTTCATCAACCTCGTCGCCAAGGCGTTCTCGTCCGAGGGCTACATCGCCGCCGGGCAGGTGAACCTCATCCCGGTGGGGTTCAACCTCGAGACGTTCAAGGCCGTGATGGGCGACGGGCTGTTCTGGACGAACTACGGCAACACCGTCCTGTACACCGTCGTCGCGACCATCATCTCGATGTTCCTGACGACGACGTACGCGTACGCCATCAGTCGTCCGAACCTGAAGGGACGCGGATTCTTCGTCGGCATCGCCGTGTTCACGATGTTCTTCGGCGGAGGGCTGATCCCGAACTACATCCTCGTCGCGAGCTGGCTCGGATGGCGCAACAGCATCTGGGCCGTGGTGATCCCGGGTGCGCTGAGCGTCTTCAACCTGCTGGTGATGAAGTCGTTCTTCGAGAACTTCCCCACCGAGCTCGAAGAGGCGGCCGAGATCGACGGACTGTCGACGTACGGCGTCTTCTTCCGCATCGTGCTGCCGTTGTCGAAGGCGGTGCTGGCGACCATGACGCTGTTCTACGCCGTCGCGATGTGGAACTCGTGGTTCGGGGCGTTCCTGTACCTCGACGACAAGGAGCTGTTCCCCGTCACCGTGTATCTGCGCAATCTCATCGCCTCGGCCACCGGCGCACCCGAGATGGCGGTCGCCGGCGAGGCGGCGCAGGTCGCGTCGAACATCCAGGCGGTCACGATGCTGCTCACGGTGCTGCCGATCGTCTGCCTCTATCCCTTCATCCAGCGCTACTTCGTCTCCGGCGTGATGCTCGGCTCCGTCAAGGGCTGATCGCCGACCCTCCCCACCACCCCTGCGTCGAACGACGACGTTCCATACGAATCACAGGAAGAGAACACCATGTTGAAGAAGCACATCCGATCGGCGGCCGTGGCGGGCTTCGCCGTCGCCGCCCTCGCGCTCACCGCGTGCACGGGCAGCGCGGCCCCCGACGAAGACGAGACCGGCGACAGCGCCACGATCGGCGAGGAGCAGTCCGTCGGCGCCATGGAGGAGTTCGAGGCCGGCACGAGCTTCAAGGCCACTGAACCCGTCGACTTCTCGCTCATGTACCGCGACCACACCGGTTACCCGGTCAAGGACGACTGGTCGGTGTTCACGCACCTCGAGGAGGATCGCAACGTCACCTTCTCGCGCACCGACATCCCGATGGCGGACTACGAGCAGAAGCGCTCGCTGCTCATCGGCGGCGGCGAGGCCACGGACATCATCTCGGTCACCTACTCCGGTCAGGAGACGCAGTTCGTCTCGGGCGGGGCCATCCTGCCGGTGTCGGACTACTTCGAGTACATGCCCAACTTCCAGCAGAAGATCGAGGACTGGGGGCTCGAGGAGGAGTTGGAGGCAGGCAAGCAGGAGGACGGCAAGAACTACCTCCTCCCCGGCCTGCGCGAGGTACCCGACATCCAGTACTCCGTCATGATCCGCGACGACCTGTGGAAGAGCGCCGGCATCACCGAGGACCCCGAGACCTGGGACGAGTTCGCCGAACAGCTGGCGACGGTCAAGGCCGCGAACCCGGATCTGCAGTACGCGCTGTCGGACCGCTGGACCGATCAGACCCCGCTCGGCTCGTTCCTCAACGTGATGGCGCCCAACTACGGCACGTCCGCTGGCTGGGGCTATGCGAACACCTACTACGACCAGGATGCCGAGGAGTTCGTGTTCACCGGGGCGACCGACGGCTACCGTGACGTCGTCACCTACGCCGCCGACCTGGTCGAGCAGGGACTGCTCGACCCCGAGATCACGCAGAGCGACGACCAGGCGATCCAGAAGTTCGTCTCCGGCGCGTCGGCGGCGATCTCGGGCAACACGCAGGCGCTGTCGGACTACCGGACGAAGCTGGCGGATGCCGGTAAGGGCGATCTCCCGATCCGGCTGATCTCGGTGCCGGCGGGCCCGGCCGGATCCAACGTCGGCGGCACCCGGTTCACCTCGGGGGTCATGCTCAGCAGCGACGTCGCGGACAAGCCGTACTTCAAGGCCCTGCTGCAGTTCATCGACTGGATGTACTACTCCGACGAGGGCCTCGAGTTCGGGCTGTTCGGTGTCGAGGGCGAGACCTTCGAGCGGGGCTCCGACGGGACCCCGGCGCTCCTCAGCGACATCGGCTGGAGCTCGATCAACCCGGACGCGCCGAAGAAGCTGAACGCGGACTTCGGGTACAGCAACGGCGTGTTCGTGCTGGCCAACGGCTCGTCCGCCGCGCTGACCCAGGCCATGATGACGCCCGAGATCGCCGAGTGGACCGCGGCGCAGCTCGAGGCGAAGGAGGTGCTCCCGGTAGCACCGGCCGCGCGACTGAACGAGATGGAGCTCGAGCAGACGACGCTCGTCGAGACGCAGCTCAAGGATGCCGTTCAGGCGGCGACCGCGGCGTTCATCACCGGCCAGCGCTCGCTCGACGAGTGGGATGCGTACGTGACCGAGATGCAGAGCCTCGGTTCCGACCAGCTCATCGACACCATGAATACCGCACTGGAGCGGACGCAGAAGTGATCCGAGGGGCGGCCGGTCGACTGCGACCGGCCGCCCCCTGGCTCGCTCGAACAGAGGAATCACCATGACGGACACGCGTACCAGGGCCGATGCCGCCGACGAGGTCGGCCGTGGCCCGCTCTCCCGCGGCGCCGCCTTCGTGTACCGGATGCTGGTGCTCGAAGGTCTGCTCGTCGTGGCCCTGCTGCCCTCGCTCGTCGTGGTGCTGCTGCTCGGCCGCGACGCCTCGAACGTCCCCTTCTTCACCCTCGCCCTGCTGCCGCTCGCACCGGCGCTCGTCGCGGCGATCGCGGCGCTGCGGGCCTGGCAGCGCTCGCCGGATCTGTCACCGGCTCGCGCCTTCGTGCTCGCATACCGCCGCGACCTGCTCGCGACCCTGCGCTGGGCGGCCCCGGCGACTCTGCTGCTCGCGCTGCTGACCTTCAATCTCGTTCACCTCGACGCCGTCGCCGGTGGGGCGATGATCCGACCGGTGCTCGTCGTGATCGTGGCGGTCACGATCGTCTGGTGCGGGCACATGACCGCGTTGACCAGCGCATTCCACTTCCGCACGAGGGACGCCGCGCGCATCGCGCTCTCCCGGATGCTGTCGCAGTGGCGCTTGTCCCTCGGCATCCTGTCGCTCGTGCTCGTTGCGGGGACCCTGGTGCTGATGGTGTCCGAGCTCGCCCTGCTCCTGTTCGCGTGGGCGTTCGCCGCCCTCCTCGCCCTGATCGCACGCCCGCTGATCGCCGACGTCACCGAGAGGTTCACCCGATGAGTTCCCCCGCACGCCTTCCCGATCTGGATCACATCGCGTTCGGCGGTGACTACTCCCCCGAGCAGTGGGATCGGGACGTCTGGACCGCGGACTACGAGGCGTTCGATGCGGCGAGCATCACGACGCTGACGGTCGGAGTGTTCACCTGGGCGCTCACACAGCCCGACGAGGACACCTTCGACTTCACGGTGCTGGACGAGATCATCCAGCGCGCGGCCGACGAGGGCCGCAGGATCTGCCTCGGAACGGGGACCGGCGCGCTCTCGCCCTGGATGGCCCGCCGCTATCCGGATGTCACGCGCACCGACTACGAGGGCCGCCGGCACGGATACGGCCAGCGGCACAACGCCTGCTGGAGTTCGCCGAACTTCCGCCGGCTCGCAGCGCAGGCGGCCGGTCGTCTCGCGGAACGGTACGGGTCGCACCCGGCGGTCGTCGCGTGGCACATCGGCAACGAGTACGGCGGGCGCTGCTACTGCGACCTGTGCGCGGCGGAGTTCCGCATCTGGCTGCGCGATCGCTACGGTTCCCTCGATGAACTGAACGAGGCGTGGAACACGACGTTCTGGTCGCACCGCTTCACCGACTGGGACGAGATCGAGCCGCCCAGCGCGCTGACCGAGCACTGGGGCGGACCGGGCAAGACCGCGTTCCAGGGCATCACGCTCGACTTCGCCCGGTTCTCGACCGACAACGCGATCCGGCAGTACGCCGAGGAGAAGGCGGCGATCCGGGAGCACTCCGATCTGCCCGCCACGACGAACTTCATGGGGTTCTTCGGTCCGCTCGACTACCACCGCTGGTCCGATCACCTCGACTTCGCCTCGTGGGACAACTACCCGCGTGCCATGGACGAGCCGTGGAGCATTGCGCTCGCGCACGACCTCATGCGCGGGTTGAAGGACGGTGCGCCGTTCTGGCTCATGGAGCAGACGCCGTCGGTCACGGCATCCAGGGATGTGAATCCGGTCCGCAGGCCAGGGGTCATGCGGCTGTGGTCGTGGCAGGCGGTCGCACACGGTGCGGATTCGGTCCTGTTCTTCCAGATGCGCCAGTCGCGCGGGGCGTGCGAGATGACGCACGGCGCCGTGCTCGATCACTCCGGCCGTCTGGACACCCGCACCTTCCGAGAGGTGGCCGGCCTCGGCGGCGAACTGGCGGCGCTCGGGGACCGAGTGCTGGGCGCGCGCACACCGGCGCGGTGCGCACTGGTCGTGGACTGGGACTCCTGGTGGGCGGTCGAGATGGCGGACGGCCCGAACCGGCTGCTGCGCTATCTGCCGACCATCCAGGAGTGGGGCCGCGCGTTCTGGGATGCCGGGGCGCAGGTCGATGTCGTGCCGGTGACGGCGGGTCTCGCCGGCTACGACGTCGTGGCCGCTCCCCTGCTGCACATGATCAAGGGCGACTTCGCCGAGCGGCTCGAGCAGGTCGTCGAGCGCGGCGGGACGGTCATCACCGGCTGTTTGTCCGGGCGCGTGGACGAGGACGACCGCCGGTTCCTCATGGACGCCCCCGGTCCCCTGGCCGGTCTCTGCGGCATCCGGGTGGCGGAGACGGATGCCGCCGATCCGGAGGTCGCCAACCGGATCGTCTTCGCGGAGGAGACGACCGAGGGCCGCTACGTGTTCGAGGTGCTGATCGCCGAGGATGCCGAGGTGATCGCCCGCTACGGCGACGACTTCTACGCCGGTGAACCAGTCGTGACGCGGCGCACCGCGGCATCCGGCGGGCAGGCCTGGTACCTCGGCACCCAGCTCGCGCAGCCGGGCCTCGCGCGTATCGTGCGATCGGCTCTGGAGCGCTACGGCCTCGTCGGGCCGTATGCGGACGTGCCTGGGCTGGAACTCGCGACGCGGGTCGCGCCGGACGGCGAGCAGATCGACTTCCTCCTGCACCACGGACCGGATGCCGTGACGATCGCGCTGCACACCCACGGCACGGATCTGCTCACCGGAACCGAGTACGACGCCGGTGCGCAGGTCGAGCTGCAGCCGACAGATGTCCTGGTGCTCGCCGGTCGAGACCTCAGCCGTCCCCGAATCGACTGAGCAGATCGAACAGTCCGAGCTCGGTCGCGGCGGCACGAGCGATGAGGAATCCGAGGATGCCGATGATCCAGGCGGTCGTCTCACCGGCGGTGCGCTGCATCCACGCGGCGAAGCGCTCGAGCGGACCGCTGATCGCGCGGGCGGCGACCAGGCGCACCAGGAGCAGGACGAGCGCGGGGACGATCATCACCAGGCAGTAGCCGACGAGCGCGAGGACGCGGGCCGGGGCATCGACGCCGGAGTCCGCCAGCATCGTCATCGCGACGATGTAGGGCACCATCGTCGCGACCTCCACGATTCCGGCCGCGATGGCCACCGACACGAGAGCCCAGCGCGTCGCGCCGGGGGCGAGCAGCCTCTCGCGCCACCGCGTGATGCGACCGGGTGCGACGGCGTCCGGTGCTGATTCCGGCGTGCTGTCGGGGCCGCCGCCGACGGCCACCGCCTGAACCTTCTGCTTCGAGGACGTCGGGATGAAGAAGGACCCGACCAGCAGGGCGGCGCCGACGAGCAGCCGGAGAGTCGCCCCGGCCGGTGACGACAGCAGATCGGCCGCCACATCGACGACGTTCACCAACCCCCACAGGAACAGCAGCCCGACGGCGAGATAGAAGGCCGCGATCGTGGAGAGGTAGAGCAGCACCCGCCCGACACGCACCCGTCCCGGTGCGAGCAGCAGGAACACGGGGATGAGGAGAGTGCCGATGCTCAGGCTGTCCAGCAGGGCGAGCGCGACGAGCGACAGCAGCATCGGGGCTCCGGCGAAGATCTCCATGCGTCCAGGATTCCGGCGCTGGTGCCGCGGCGGATCGGGCGAAGGTCGTGATCCGCGCTCATCCCTTGGTCGGATGCGGGCGTCACGAGTGCGTGGTTGCATGGTGTGATGCACGGGAGGGAGCGGTCGCAGCGCGGCGCGTGGTACCAGCGCCATCGGTGGCTGCTGGACCCGCTTGCGATGGCAGCGCTCAGCGTCGTCTTCGCGGCGCTCGGCTTCCGCGGGATCTGGGGGCCGTTCTCCGTCGCAGGTTCCGAGCTCTCGTCGTGGTGGGCGCTCGCGTTCGCCCTGCCTGCGTGCGCTCTCGCGCTGGCCAAGCGACGGCATCCCCTGATCGTCCTCGTGCTGGTCAGTGCGCTGTTCATCGCGGACATCCTCACCATCGGCGGAATCGGGACGCTGGTCGTGCTCCTGGACGTCCTGTGGACGGCCGTGTTCGTGGCTCAGCCACGGACGCGCCGCATCCTGTCGTGGCTGCTCGTCGGCGCCGTGATCGTCCTGTTCGTCGCGGCGCTGCTCGCCACCGGAGGCGAGTTCCCCGCCGCATTCGTGATCGCGCTGCAGTTCGGAGCCATCTTCGGCACGGACTACTGGTGGGCGGTCGCCGTGTCGCAGGCGAACGAACTCGCAGAGCTCCATCGGCTGCGCGCCGAAGAGGTCCAGCGCCAGGCGGCGCAGGACCGGGAGTCGGCCGTGCGTCGCGAACGCGAGTCGATGGCTCGAGAACTGCACGACACGATCGCCGGTCATGTCATGGCGATGGCGATCCGGTCGGAGGCCGCGCTGTCCATCGCCCCGGACGAACGTGCGGATCGCGCCGCCCTCCAGGCGGTCCGCACTGCCGGGCTGGACGCCCACACGGCGCTGCGCACGATGATCGCGGTGCTGCGCGACGGCGAGAGCGACCTCGCCGTTCCTCTGGGGCCGGCCGACTGGGACAGAGCCGTCGACGGTGCGCGCCGCTCCGGGCTGGTGGTGCACGCGGGCGCGCCGCCGCTGGGGCTGTCCGCCCCCATGGAGCAGGCGGTGCTGCGGATCGTGCGCGAGGCGCTCACGAACTGCGAGAGACATGCCGCGGGTGCCGTCGTCGAGGTGGAGGTCGACCAGGAGCCTGGGTGGGTGCGGGTCGCGATCGAGTCGCGTGGCGGCTCCCCGCGTGCGCAGGCGACCGGGAGCGGGTGGGGCCTGAGCATTCTCGGCGAACGCGTCCGCGCGCTGGAGGGGACGTTCTCGGCGGGCCCGATCGCGGACGGCTGGTCGGTGCGGGCGGCCATACCGGACGGGACACAGCCATGACGGCATCCGTGACGGTGCTCGTCGCCGACGATCACGCGGCGATCCGCGCCGGACTGCGGATCATGCTGGAGACGCACGGTCTCGTCGTCGTCGGCGAGGCGGCCGATGGCGAGGTCGCGGTGCGCAACGCCGCGGCTCTTCGCCCGGATGTGGTCCTGATGGACTTGCGGATGCCGGGGCGCGACGGCATCTCGGCCACGCGGGAGATCGTCGAACGGGG
Organism: Microbacterium sp. STRO-1N; assembly: GCF_057748015.1. Next base: position 3,814,854 of record NZ_CM173234.1, on the reverse strand, counting down.
CCTCGCCGATGTCCTCGTGCTGACGAGCTTCGACGAGGACGACCTCGTGCTCGGGGCGCTCGCAGCCGGCGCGGCCGGGTTCCTGCTCAAGACGGCGGATGCCGAGACGCTCGTGCAGGCGGTCGCCGCCGTCGCAGCCGGCGACGGTGTGCTGGATCCCCGAGTGACGCGGCGTGCGCTCGCCGCCATCGTCGGCGCTGTCGCGCCGGCGTCGGAGACGGATGGTGCGGTCGCCGTCGGGCTCACGGCCAGGGAGCGGGAGGTGTTCGACGGCATCCTGAACGGACTGTCGAACGCGCAGTTGGGTCAGCGGCTGGGGATCTCGGTTCCGACGGTCAAGACCCACGTGTCCAACGTGCTGTCCAAGCTCGGTGCACGCAGTCGTTCGCATGCCGCAGCCCTCGTGCGGTCCGGTGAGGTCCGCGTGCGCGGCGAAGCGTGAGACGATTTCCGCTCAGCGCACCGGCGTCTTCTCGGCTTCCGTGAGCGGGCGGGCCGCACCGGATGCGAGACCGGATGCCGCGACCAGCGCCACGAGGATGTACAGCGTGTTCAGCAGACCGATGTGCTCGCTGATCAGGCCGAGAATCGGCGGGCCGCACAGGAACGCCGCGTAGCCGATCGTCGCGGCGGCGCTCACGCGAGCCGCTGCCTTGGCAGGGTCGTCCGCCGCCGCCGACATCCCGAGCGGGAAGCCGAGCGAGGCGCCGACGCCCCACAGCGCTGCACCGAGGAACACGAGCGGCAGCGTCGGCGCGAGGATGAACAGCAGGATGCCGCCCGCCGCCGACACGGCGAGCACGCGCAGCACCAGCACGCGGCCGAAGCGGTCGACCAGCGGACCGCCGAAGATGCGCACCGTCGTCATCGCGATCGAGAACACTGTGAGCGCCAGCGCGCCGTTCTCGGCGCCGAAGCCGTGATCCTCGCTGACGCCGAGCGCCAGCCAGTCGTTCGCGCCGCCCTCCGCGAAGGCCATGCCGAGCATGACGATGCCGAGGACGTACGTGCGCGGCTCGCGCCAGGCCGACAGCGCGACGTGCATGCGCTCGCGCCAGTGCGGCTTCTCCCCCGGCTCGGCCGGGTCCAACGTCTCCTCGCGGTTCGGGACGTTCGCGATGCTGACGAACGCCGTGATGAGGATGAGCACGGCGACGAGCCCGGCGTGCGGGGCGACCTCGACGTCGAGCTTCGTCGCGGCCCATGCGGCGCCGGCGCCGATCACCGTGCCGAAGCTGAAGAACGCGTGGAACAGCGGCAGGATCGTCTTGCCCGCGTGCTGTTCGATCGCGGTGGCCTCGACGTTCATCATGACGTCCAGGCAGCCGTTGCCGAAGCCGAACAGCACGAGACCGATGATGACGACGGGGAACGACCCGAGCACGGTCGCTCCGATACCGATGAGCGCGATGCCGATCGCGAGCGTGATGAGCAGTCCGAGCATTCCGCGCCGGGCGCCGGTGCGGGCCATCACGGCGGGGCTCGTGGAGATCCCGATGATCGACGCGATGCCCATGCCGAGCAGCAGCAGGCCGATCTGCGCGTTGTCGATGTCCAGCGCGGACTTGATGTCCGGCACGCGTGCGGCCCAGGTCGCGATCGAGACGCCGCTGGCGAGGAAGATCGCGAAGATCGCGTTGCGCCATCGCACGTACTGCGATCGGGTGAGTTCGGCATCCATGCCTACAGCGTATCGAATCGATTCGAGCGCTGGAAACCCGGCCCGTATATCCTCGGAGGATGGACTCAGTTCCCCGTCGTGCGACCATTGCCGATGTCGCGCGCGCCGCCGGTGTCGCACCGTCGACCGCATCCGTGGTGTTCAGCGGAAAGGCGCAGGTCGCCGAAGCCACCCGCGAGCGGGTTCTGGCGGCCGCGGCATCCCTCGGCTACGCCGGCCCCGACCCGCGAGCGGCCTCGCTGCGCACCGGACGCAGTGGCATCGTCGCCGTCGTCCTGGACGGCCCGCTGCGGACCGTCTTCCTCGACCCCGTCACGATCGCGATGATGGACGGCATCACCGACGGACTGTCCGATCTGGGTGCCGCCGTGCTGCTCCTCCGAGAGGATGCCGCAGACGAGGCGGCCAATCTCGCCAACGCCCCCGTCGACGCCGTGGTGCTCATCGGATGCTCGGGTCGCACGCGCGCGTCGCTGGAGATCGTGCGCGGTCGCGGCATCCCTGTGGTCGTCATCGAGGGGGATGCCGGCGACGGAATTCCCCAGATCACGCTCGATAACAGGGAAGCCGCGCGCGACGTCGCCCTGCATGTCGACGGGCTCGGCCACCGCGACGTCGCCGTGCTGACGCTGCCGCTGGACAGCTCGCACGGTCGGGGGCCGGTGACGCCGGCGCGTCTCGCCTCCGCCACCGTCGACGTGACGCTGGATCGCCTGGACGGGGTGCGCGAGGTCTTCCCCGATGCGCCGGCGATCTCCGCAGCGCACAGCTCCATCGACGAGGGCGTCATCGCGGGCCGCGCACTTCTCGCCGATGAGGAGCACCGCCCGACAGCGGTGCTCGCGCAGAGCGACCTGCTGGCGGCGGGCGTCATCCGCGCCGCCGAGGAACGCGGGCTGCGCGTGCCGCAGGATCTGAGCGTCACCGGCTTCGACGGGGTCACGGTGGATGGTCTCGGACGGCACATCCTCACGACGTCGGTGCAGCCGGCGACGCAGAAGGGCAGGGCTGCGGGGGAGCAGGTCACACGGATGCTGCGCGGCGAGAGCACGGCCTCGCAGCACCTGACCTGCCGGTTCCGCGCCGGGACGACGACGGCGACCCCGCCAGCGCGCTGACGCAGCCCGCTGACGCAGCCCGCTGACGCAGCAGGTGTCGCGTATGGTCGCCTGCGGGCGCGGGAGGCGGTCACATGCGGCACCTCCCGCGCGGTCTCGCGGGTGCCGAGTGAGCGAGGGGTCCCGTGTGGTCGCCTCGGGCGGCGTGAGGCGGCCACATGGGACCCTTCGGTGGGGCGCCCCGCCAGCGCGCTGACGCCGGCTCAGGAGTGCGGGAAGCCCAGCGGGACCTCTTCGGGATCGAGGTCGTAGATCGCGTAGCGGCCGCACTCGATGACGTTCACCTGCATGGCGCCCAATGAGAGCTCCCAGCTCAGCGTCTGGTCGTCGACGATCAGGAAGCTCACGGCGGTGGTGTCGAAGTCGCGGCGGTTCACCAGCCACGAGTAACCGTTGAGCTGATGATCGACCTGCACGAGCTGCGACGGATCCTCGAGGTGCAGCTTCGGCAGCCGCACCGTCCAGAACTGACCTGCGCCGGACTGGTCCGAATCGTCGATCCAGTCGACGACACAGGCGAGGTCGGCATCCGGCGCGGTCGCGGCGGAGACGACCCTCGGCACGCTGAGCCCGGCTCCGACGAGCAGCAGCACGGCGACGACCGCGGCCGTGGCCTTGGCGATGACGGGGGACAGGCGTGAGAGGGTCTTCGGGTCCGCGACGAGCGCGAGCAGGGGTGCGAACACGACCGGCTCGAGGTACCGTGCCGCGTTCGTCCCCAGGGCGATCGCGCCGATCACGACGAGGAGCGGCAGCACCCAGGCGGATGCCGCGACCAGCCGCTCTCCTCGGGTGGAAGCCCGCACGGTGCGGAGCACGGCGAGCACCACGAGGCCGGTGACGACCACTGCCCCAACCCAGCCCAGCGGCGTCGAGAGACGCTCGAAGACCAGTTCGCCGTAGTAGGCGGCGGACTCCGGCCACAGCTGTGGTTTCGCGTATCCGAGACCCGAGTTCTCGATCCATGCCGTGAACGGAATACGACCCAGAAGCCCGACGGCTGTCCCGCTGGCGAGCCACCACAGCAGTGCGAGCGTGCGGGCGCGATCGTTCGCGCGCAGCGCGGCGAACCCGAGGATCGCGCCGAGCGGCACGGTCGCCCACACCAGATACAGCGGGTTCGAGAGCGTCGTGACGGCGGCCACGATGCCGAGGGCGGCGAGCATGCCGCGTCGGGGGCTGCTCCGATCGCACACACGCCGTGCGATCCCGATCGCCGCGATGACGGCGATCACGGTAGCGGAGTAGTAGGTGGTCGTGAGCAGCAGCGACGCGATCTCAGCCGACTCGCGCGCTGCGCTGGTCTCGCTGACCGCGATCACCCCGAACGCGGCGACGGCGGCGAGCGACCACGCGACCGGCGCCCTGCCCGGCGCACGTCGACCCGCGACGAGTCGCACCGCGCCGTACAGGGCGATCACGTTGATGATCGCGTTCACGAGCAGCAGTGCGTCGATGCCGAGGGGGAGCGCCAGTCGCAGCAGCGCGAACATCGCCGACTCCGGGAGGAACAGAACCGTGGACATCGCCCAGTCCCACCCCTGACCCTCGAGGATCGAGCGGACGAACATCGGCACGACCAGCGAATCGCCATCCCGCAGCAGCAGATCTCCGCGGGCGGTCGATGCGACCTGTCCTGTGACGATCGCCGCGATCGCCGCAGCGCCGAGCCAGCCGAGGAGTTCGCGCAGCCATCCGTGTCTCACGGCATCCACTCTCGCATGCCGGTCTCTGCGGAACGTCCGTTCAGGCCGAGCGCGTGTGCGAACGGAAGGCTTCGGCGATCTCGTCGAGATCGAGTCGGCTCTGCGCGACGGCGAGCACGAGATCGAAGGCTTCGTCATTCGTGAAGGTCGTCGTCACGTCGTTGATCCGCAGGAACGCGAACGTCAGGTAGAGCGAGAGGCGCTTGTTCCCGTCGAAAGGCGGGTGGTTCTGCGCGAGCGAGCTGATCAAGGCCGCTGCCTTCATCTCGAGCGTCGGGTAGGCATCGACGCCGAACATGCTCGCGGACGGTCGAGCGAGAGCCGAGAAGAGCAGTCCCTCATCGCGGACATGGAGTCCGAGCCGAGCGACGACGGCCATCGCCTGCTCGGGCTCGATGTACTCGGTCACAGTCAGGCGTCTTCGAGCCGCTTGATCGTGTCCGCGTACTGCTCGCCGATCTCGTCGATCGCTTCCAGGACGCGCGCCGTTTTCGACTCGGTGTCGGTATACCGTGTCACGGCCTCGAGCAGTGCGGCGTGCTTGGACACGTGGCGCGCGCGCGCGACCGCCTCAAGCCGCGCATCCAATTCTGCCGGGAGCCGCACCGTCATAGCCATACCAAAATGGTACCACTCTTGTTCTCGCGGGTCGCTCGTAGACTTCAGAGCGTGACCGAGCCCATCCTGCCCCGCATCCGTCCGGAGATCGCCGCTCTTCCGCCCTACCGCCAGGGCAAGCAGGCCGGTGCCGATGCGTTCAAGCTCTCCAGCAATGAGAACCCGTTCGATCCGCTGCCGTCGGTCGTCGAGGCGCTGCAGAACACCGTTCCCGTCAACCGCTACCCGGATGCCACGGCAGGCGCCCTCCGCATCCGACTGGGGGAGCGGTACGGCGTCGAAGCCGATGCCGTGCACGTCGCCGCCGGGTCGGTCTCGATCCTCTACCAGCTGATCGTGGCCTCGGCCTCCGTCGGCGACGAGGTGATCTACGCCTGGCGCTCGTTCGAGGCGTATTCCGGCATCCCGCTGATCGCGGGAGCGACGAGCGTGCAGGTGCCGCTGCGCTCCGATGCGACGCACGATCTCGACGCCATGGCGGATGCCGTCACCGACCGCACCAGAGCCATCATCGTGTGCACCCCGAACAACCCCACAGGACCCATCGTCACCAGTGCGGAGTTCGCCGCGTTCGTGGCGCGTGTACCCTCCGACGTCCTGATCATCCTCGACGAGGCGTACGCCGAGTTCGTCACGGCGCCCGGTGCGGTCGACGGTCTGAAGGAGCGCCTGTTCGAAACGCACCCCAACGTGGTCATCCTGCGCACGTTCTCGAAGGCGTTCGGCCTCGCCGGTCTCCGCATCGGCTATGCGATCGGCCACCCGCGGGTGCTGGATGCCGCACGCAGCACCGGCATCCCGCTGTCGGTCACGTCCGCCGCCGAGCGGGCCGCGATCGCCAGCCTGGATGCCGAGCCCGAGCTGCGCGAGCGCGTCGCCGTGATCGTCGAGCGCCGCACCCTCCTGCGCGATGGCCTGCGCGCCCAGGGCTGGGAGGTTCCGGATGCCCAGGGCAACTTCGTCTGGCTGCCCACGGGCGAGCGGACCGACGAGATCGCGGCGGCGTTCGTGGCATCCGACCTCATCGTGCGGCCGTTCTCCGGCGACGGCATCCGCATCTCGGTCGGCGAAGAGGCATCGATCGAGAAGGTGCTGGCCGTCGCGGCATCCGTCCGCTGACCGGGATTCTGCGTATTCCGGGCAGATACAAGGGCCCCCTAGCTATGCGTGACGGGGCATGCGAGCGCGGGTAGCGTGGGGCGGGTGACCTCATCTGAGACCCCACTCGTACGAGTCCTGGACGCCGACGGCAGCTTCGCGCCGACCGCCGCCGCCGAACGGTATCTACCGCTGATCGACGCCCTCACGGATGCCGAGCTCGAGCAGTTCTACCGCGACATGGTCGTCATCCGCGCCATCGACACCCAGGCCACCAACCTGCAGCGGCAGGGGCAGCTCGCGCTGTGGCCGCCGAGCCGCGGACAGGAGGCGGCCCAGGTGGGTTCGGCCAGAGCCGCCCGAGCGCAGGACACGATCTTCCCGTCCTATCGCGAGCACGCCGTGACCCGCATCCGCGGCGTCGACCCCGTCGACATCATCAAGCTGATGCGCGGCGTCTCGCACGGCGGCTGGGATCCGAGCGACCCCAAGAACGGCAACACGCGGCTGTACACGCTGGTCCTCGGTTCGCAGACGCTGCACGCCACCGGATACGCGATGGGTCTCGTCTTCGACGGCCGCACCGGCACCGGCGACCCCGAGCGCGACGAGGCCGTGGTCGTCTACTACGGCGACGGCGCATCCAGCCAGGGCGACGTGCACGAGGCGATGGTGTTCGCCGCGAGCTATCAGGCGCCGACCGTGTTCTTCCTGCAGAACAACCACTGGGCGATCTCCGTGCCGGTCGCAACGCAGTCCCGCGTCCCGCTCGTCGAGCGCAGCGCCGGCTACGGCATCCCCAGCGTCCGCGTCGACGGCAACGACGTCCTCGCCAGCTACGCCGTCTCGCGCGCCGCTCTCGAGGAGGCGCGCAGCGGCCAGGGGCCGCGGGCGATCGAGGCCGTGACGTACCGCCTCGGCGCGCACACGACGAGCGACGACCCCACGAAGTACCGCGGCAGCGATGAGGAGGAGGAGTGGGCCCAGCGCGACCCGATTCCTCGCATGCGCGCGTATCTCGAGGGTCGAGGTGCTGCGGCATCCCTCTTCGCCGACGTCGAGGCCGAGGCCGCCGATGCCGCCGAGGATCTGCGCGTGCGCACGCTCGAGCTGCAGCCGCCCACAGTCGACTCCATGTTCGCGCACGCGTACAGCGAGCCGCACCCGCTGATCGACCAGCAGCGGGAATGGCTGGCGCGCTACGAGGCATCGTTCGAGGGGGAGCAGGCATGACCATCGAGACGATACCGTTCAGCAAGGCGCTCAACGCGGGCCTGCGCCGTGCCATGGAGGACGACGACAAGGTCCTGCTCATGGGCGAGGACATCGGAAAGCTCGGCGGGGTGTTCCGCATCACCGAACACCTGCAGCGCGACTTCGGCGAACAGCGCGTGCTCGACACGCCCTTGGCCGAGTCGGGGATCGTCGGCACCGCGATCGGCCTGGCCATGGCGGGGTTCCGTCCCGTCATCGAGATCCAGTTCGACGGGTTCGTCTTCCCGGCGTTCGACCAGATCACCACGCAGCTGGCGAAGCTCACCAACCGTCACGAGGGGCTGCTGAGTCTGCCGATCGTGATCCGCATCCCTTACGGCGGGCACATCGGCGCGGTCGAGCACCACCAGGAGAGCCCTGAGGCGTACTTCGCGCACACCCCCGGTCTGCGCGTCGTGAGCCCGTCGACGCCGAACGATGCGTACTGGATGATCCAGGACGCCATCCGCTCGAACGATCCCGTCATCTTCATGGAGCCGAAGAGCCGGTACTGGATCAAGGGCGAAGTCGATCTGTCCGCGCCAGCGGTGCCGTTGCACTCCTCCCGTGTCGTCCGTCAGGGCACGGATGTCACGCTGGTCGGTCACGGAGCCATGGTCGCGACCCTGCTCCAGGCGGCGGCGCTGGCGGATGCCGAGGGAACCAGCTGCGAGGTCGTCGACGTCCGCTCGCTGTCACCGGTCGACTACGGGCCGATCCTCGACTCGATCCGCAAGACGGGGCGCATGGTCTACGCGCAGGAGGCGCATGGTTTCGTGAGCGTGGGCAGCGAGATCGCCGCGACCGTCATGGAGCAGGCGTTCTACGCGCTGGAGGCGCCGGTGCTGCGCGTGTCCGGCTTCGACGTCCCGTTCCCGCCCGCGAAGCTCGAAGGCGTCTTCCTCCCGGATGCCGATCGCATCCTCGAGGCCGTCGACCGCTCTCTCGCCTACTGATCCCATCCGCTCCCTGAGCCTGTCGAAGGACATGAACATGAGCACGCAGAACTTCACCCTCCCGGATGTCGGCGAGGGCCTCACCGAGGCCGAGATCGTCGCGTGGAAGGTCGCCCCCGGTGATCGGGTCGCCATCAACGACGTCATCTGCGAGATCGAGACGGCCAAGTCGCTCGTCGAGCTCCCGTCGCCGCACGCCGGCACGGTCGGCGAGCTGCTCGTCGCCGAGGGGACGACCGTGGAGGTCGGCACGCCGATCATCTCGTTCGTGTCGGATGCCGAGGCGGCAGCGCCCGCGGCACCGGAGGCCCCGGAGTCCCCAGCCGCGGAGGAGGGCGGCGGTTCGGTGCTGGTTGGCTACGGCAGCGGCACAGGGGCGACGTCCCGGCGCAAGCGCACGGCGCAGCGCCCGGTGCGCTCGTCGGTGGGCGTGATCGCCAAGCCGCCGATCCGCAAGCTCGCCCGTGACCTCGGCGTCGATCTGGCCTCCGTCACGCCCACCGGGGCGGACGGCGAGGTGCTGCGCGAGGACGTCGTGAAGCATGCATCGCAGGCCAGCGTCTTCCGCAACATCGAGACGCCGGAGTGGGGCGAGGTGCGCGAGGAGACCAGGCCGGCTCCGCAGGCTGCGCCGGTCGGTGTCGCACGCGGCGTGGCGCCGACGGCATCCGCGGCTCCCGCTTCGCAGGATGCCGAGGCGCGCAGCGAGGCGATCCCCGTCAAGGGCGTGCGCAAGGCGAGCGCCAACGCGATGGTGCAGAGCGCGTACACCGCGCCGCATGTGACTGTCTGGAAGGACGTCGATGCGACGCGCACGATGGAGCTCGTCAAGCGCCTGAAGACGTCGCCGGATTACGCCGACATCCGGGTGTCTCCGCTGCTGATCGTCGCGCGCGCGGTCATCTGGGCGGTCCGTCGCAACCCGATGGTCAACGCGGCGTGGGTCGAGACCGAGAACGGCGCCGAGATCCGTGTGCGCCACTACGTGAACCTCGGCATCGCCGCGGCGACCCCTCGCGGCCTTCTCGTGCCGAACATCAAGGACGCGCAGGACCTCAGCATGAAGGACCTCGCCAGGGCGCTCAATCGCCTGACGCTCACGGCGCGCGAGGGCAAGACGCCGCCGGCCGACCAGCAGGGCGGCACGATCACGATCACCAATATCGGGGTGTTCGGAATGGATGCCGGAACCCCGATCATCAACCCCGGCGAGGCGGGCATCGTCGCGATGGGCACGATCAGTCAGAAGCCGTGGGTCGTCGACGGCGAGGTGCGTCCGCGCTACGTGACGACGGTCGCGGGGTCGTTCGATCACCGCGTGATCGACGGCGACAGCATGAGCCGTTTCGTCGCGGATGTCGCCGCGATCCTCGAGGAGCCCGCGCTCCTCGTCGACTGACGCACGACGGAGGGATGCCGGGACGCCCGTATCACCCCGCCGCGAGCCTCCGCTCGGCCAGCTGCGGGACCGCCCGCTCGCGTGCGGCACGGCGCGCGCTCGCCACGGCGCCCAGGGACACGACCTCGGCACCCAGGGCGGAGGCGAGCAGCTCCGGTGCCGGCAGGTGCAGCTGCGTCGGAAGGATGCCGCGGGCGGCGGCGAGCACCGGCTCGACGCTCTCGGCGACGGCGCCGCACACGATCACCTTCGCGGGGTCGTACATGCTGCCGAGCACGCCGACGATGGTGGCCAGAGTCGCGCCGACGCGCCCCGTGACGAGTGCCGCATCCGGATCCCCGGAGGCCGCGAGCGCGAGGACCGCGCGCGGATCCACACGGTCGGCGTCTGCGAGGCGGCCGACGACCGACGTGCGCGTGATCTCGCCCTCCTCGACGGCTTCCCGCACCCGGTCGTGCAGCGCATGGCTCAGGCCGAACGCCGATCCGACGCCGATGATGTGGTCGAAGACGACGCCCTCGCCGACGCCGCCATGCGCTCCGTGGAGCAGCTGACCGTCGACGACGACGCCGCCGCCGAAGCGCTCGCCCGCGAGCAGCGCCACGTAGTCGCGGCATCCGACCGCGCCGCCTTGGGGGTCGGAGCCCTCCGCGACCGCGGCGAGCAGCGCGTCGTTCTTGATCTCGACGACCGGCGCCCAACGCTCGAGCGCGGCGGCCAGTCCGGGATTCGTGCGCTCCCAGAAGCCCTGGGGGTGCGGCGGTGAGACGCCCGCGCGGTTGACCGGCGCGGCGACGCCGACGCAGATCGCGAGGATCTCATCCCGTGGGGTGCCGGTCTCCTCGAGCGCCGCTCCGATCCGTCCGAGGATGGTTGCGCGCCGTTTGTCGGGGGAGTGGCCGGGGTCGAGATCGGTGCGGTGATGCACGAGCGTGTGCTCGAGCGGGTCGGCGATCGTGACCGCGAGGTGGGTGTCCCCGGCATCCACTCCGACGACGACGCCGAGCTCGGACGAGAGCGCGAAGCGGCGCGCCGGGCGTCCGGAACGATAGCTGCCCGCCTCGCGCGCGTTCGGCAGCTCGCGCAGGATGTCCGCGCTCACCAGTGTGTCGATGGCTTCGATGGTCGTCGAGCGCGTCAGAGACGTCGCCGCCATCGCGTCGGTCGCCGTGAAGACACCGGCGTCCCAGGCGAAGTCGAGCACGGCCCCGACGCTCGCGCGTCCGGTGCCGAGGTCTCCGGCGATTTCTGCCACAGCTCTTGACCTCCCCGGTCCTCCAATGAGAGAGTACCGTCCAGCGAAGTAAATTCGCTCACTAGATTTAATCTACGGATCTAAATCCACGGAAGGACGACGGTGTCTTCGAAATCCACATCCTTGGCGCGATGGGCGGCTGGAACGGCCGCATTCGCCCTGCTGGGGACGGCCCTGGTCGGCTGCTCCGCCGACGGGCGCGAAACCATCCGCTTCACGTTCAGCAAACGCGAGGCGATCCCGTTCATGACCGATCTCGTGGCCGAGTACAACGCGTCGCAGGACGACGTGCGCGTCGAGATCGACACCTCGGGTGTCGACGTCGTGTCGGCGAGCTTCGTGCGGGGCAACCCGCCGGACATCATGCTCGCCAACTACAACTACGAGATCGCCCGCTTCGTGCAGCGCTGCGCCCTCACCGACCTGTCCGACACCGACGCCGCCGCGAGCAGCCGTGAGGATCTGCAGTCGCTCATGGATCAGTACGGATCCTGCGAAGGCCGCACGAGCGCGCTGCCGTATTCGGTGATGGCGGCATCCGTCATCTACAACAAGGAGATCTTCGACGAGCACGGCCTCGACGTCCCCGAGACCTGGAGCGAGCTGCTCGCGCTCTGCGACGATCTCCAGGCAGCCGGCGTCACTCCGTTCTACGGCACGTTCAAAGACGACTGGACGGTCGGCCAGGGCTGGTACGACTACGCCGTCGGCGGGTCGCTGGACGTCATCGAGTTCTTCGACGACCTGGCCGCCGAGGGCGCGGAGGTCGGGCCGGAATCGGACGTCTCGTTCCAGAAGGACTTCGCGGAGCCCGTGGATCGGATGCTGCAGCTCACGGGTTCGTACGTCAACGAGGACGCCGCCAGTCGCGGCTACGGCGACGGCAACCTCGCCTTCGCCAACGGCGAGGCGGCGATGTACCTGCAAGGGCCGTGGGCGTTCAGCGAGATCGCCAAGACCGCGCCCGACCTCGAGCTCGGCACGTTCCCGCTGCCGATGACCGACGATCCGGACGACCTCGCGGTGCGGGTCAACATGGACCTCGCGGCCATGATCCCCGAGGGCTCGCAGCACCAGGATGCCGCGCGCGACTTCCTCGAGTACCTCTACCTCCCCGAGAACATCGAGACCTACAACGCCTCGCAGCTCGGCTTCACACCCACCGAGGATGCCGAGGCCCCCGACGACCCCCGCATCGCCGGGATGATCCCGTACTACGACGCCGGACAGGTCTACCAGGGCCCGTCGGTGTTGGTGCCCAAGACGATCCCGGTCTTCAACTACACGCAGGCCATGGTGCTCGGCGGTGACCCCGGCGCGATCCTCGCCACGATGGACGCCGACTGGGCACGGCTCGCTTTCCGGGCACCAGCCCCATCGACCGAGACGAAGGAGTCCGAGGGATGAGCACGACAACGACCATCGTCACCCGTGGAGATGCGAAGGTCCGGCGCAGCTCGCGTCGCGTCGAGCCGATCTACTACCTGTTCCTGCTGCCGAGCCTGCTGCTGTTCACCCTCGCCATCACGGTGCCCGGCGTCATCGGGATCTTCTTCAGCTTCACCGACTCGATCGGCATCGGCGAGTGGAGCTTCATCGGGCTGACGAACTACATCGCTCTGTTCAGCGACCCGGCGATCCTGCAGAGCTACCTGTTCACGTTCGGCTTCTCGATCGCGACCGTCATCGTCGTGAACATCGCGGCCTTCCTGCTGGCGGTGGGGCTCACGTCCCGGGTGCGCTTCAAGACCGGACTGCGGACGATCTTCGTGATCCCGATGGTGATCTCGGGCATCATCATCGCGTACGTGTTCAACTTCCTGTTCTCGAACTCGCTGCCCGCTCTGGGGTCGGCGCTGGGCATCGAGGCGCTGAAGACGAGCCTGCTCGCCGATCCTGACCTGGCCTGGGTCGCGATCGTCATCGTGACCGCATGGCAGGCGATCCCAGGGACGCTGCTCATCTACATCGCCGGGCTCCTGTCGGTGCCGGGCGAGGTCTACGAGGCGGCCGACATCGACGGGGCGAACAAGTTCCAGCAGCTCATCCGCATCACGCTGCCTCTGGTCGCGGGGTACGTCGTGATCAATGTGATCCTCGGCTTCAAGGGCTTCCTGAACGCCTACGACATCATCGTCGGCCTCACCAACGGAGGGCCTGGTACCTCCACTCGCAGCGTCGCGATGACGATCATCGCCGGCTTCAACGGCGGCGACTACGCGTACCAGATGGCGAACGCGACCATCTTCTTCGTCGTGGCCGTCCTCATCTCCCTCGTTCAGCTGTCGCTGACGCGCGGAAGGAACGCATTCTGATGTCAACGCAGACCATCACCACTCAGACCGCCTCCGGCAGGAAGCCGCGCATCCGCATGGAGCGGGTGAACTGGTCGGGAACGATCATCCTGATCCTGTGCACCGTCACGGTGCTGCTTCCGCTGTACGTCACGATCTCGATGGCGTTCAAGACAACGGGGCAGGCCGTCGACGGCAACGCCTTCTCGCTGCCGGCGCCGTTCTCGATCGACGGCTTCGTCGAGGCGTGGAACCTCACGAAGTTCCCCGTCGGCGCGGCGATTTCGCTGCTCGTCACCGCCGGAACCGTCGTGGCGACGATCATCCTCGCGGCCTTCGCCTCGTACGCCATCGTGCGTAACTGGGACCGCCGCCTGTTCCGTTACTCGTTCTTCTACCTGCTCGCCGCGATGTTCATCCCGTTCCCGGTAGTGGCGCTGCCGCAGATCCAGCTCACCGGCCGGATCGGCCTGGACAACCCGCTGGGCGTCATCATCCTGGCGACGATGTTCCAGTTGAGCTTCAGCGTGCTGCTGTTCACGGCGTTCCTGCGATCGATCCCGCTGGAGCTCGAGGAGAGCGCGCGCATCGACGGGGCCACGACCTGGCAGACCTTCTGGAAGCTCATCTTCCCGCTGCTCGCGCCGATGAGCGCCACCGTCGGCATCTTCGCGTTCCTGTACGCGTGGAACGACTTCATGATGCCGTCGCTGATCATCTCCGATCCGGCCTTGCAGACGCTGCCGGTTCGTCAGAACCTGTTCCAGAACCAGTTCAGCAACAACTACAACATCTCGTTCGCCTCGTATCTCATGGCCATGGCGCCGGCGATCGTGGCCTATCTGTTCACGCAGCGCTGGGTCATGGAAGGCGTCACGCAGGGCGCCGTCAAGGGCTGACCCGCACCACCGATCCACCCCGAAAGAAGGAGTTCTCTCGCTCATGACCGATGCGCTCGTCATCGACACCCCCGACGACCAGAAGACCCCCGCCTGGTGGCGTCAGGCCGTCGTCTACCAGATCTATCCGCGCAGTTTCGCGGACACGAACGGCGACGGGCTGGGGGACATCACCGGCATCCTGTCGCGCGTCGACTACCTCGCCGAGCTGGGCATCGATGCGGTGTGGCTGAGCCCGTTCTACCCGTCGGCGCTCGCCGACGGCGGGTACGACGTCGCCGACTACCGCGATGTCGATCCGCGCCTCGGGACGCTGGCGGACTTCGATGCAATGGTGGCGGCGCTGCACGAGCGCGGCATCCGCGTCGTCGTCGACATCGTGCCGAACCACACGTCGAACCTGCACGTGTGGTTCCAGGAGGCGCTCGCCGCCGGCCGCGGCTCGGCCGAGCGCGAGCGCTACATCTTCCGCGAGGGCACAGGCGTCGACGGCTCCGAGCCGCCGACGGACTGGCAGTCCACGTTCGGCGGCGGTGCGTGGGAGCGCGTCGACGACGGCCAGTGGTACTTCCACCACTTCGCCGTCGAGCAGCCGGACCTGAATTGGGCGAACCCCGAGGTGCGCGAGGACTTCCTCGAGACGCTGCGCTTCTGGTCCGACCGTGGAGTGGACGGCTTCCGCATCGATGTCGCCCACATGCTCACGAAGGACCTCACCGACCCGCTGCCCAGTCGCCTCGAACTGGAGGCGATCCCGCGCGACGGCAATCACCCGTTGTTCGACCGCGATGACGTGCACGAGGTGTACGCCGCATGGCGGGAGGTCTTCAACGCCTACGACCCGCCTCGGACCGCGGTCGCGGAGGCCTGGGTGGAGACGCCCGAGCGCCGCGCGAAGTACGCCTCGGCCGATGGTCTCGGCCAGGCGTTCAACTTCGACCTGCTCGTCGCCGACTTCGACGCGGCGCAGTTCCGCGCGGTCATCGCCGACAACCTCGCCCAAGCTCGGGCCACCGGCTCGTCGACGACGTGGGTGCTGTCGAATCACGACGTGACCCGGCATGCGACCCGCTACGGCCTGCCCCCGCTCGGTGGTCGCGCGGTCAAGCAGGGCACCGAGTGGGTGGCCGCCGGGGGGCCGGAGGATCAGCTCGACCGCGAGGGCGGGCTCCGTCGTGCACGGGCGGCGACGCTGCTGCTGCTCGGTCTTCCCGGCAGCACCTACCTGTACCAGGGCGAGGAGCTGGGCCTGCACGAAGTGGCGGGGATCACCCCGGAACAGCGCCAGGACCCGGCCTTCTTCCGCGGCGGAGCCTTCGATGGCCTCGGCCGCGACGGATGCCGCGTGCCGCTGCCCTGGACCGCCGATGGCCCCTCGTTCGGATTCGGCACGGCAGGGGCGCATCTGCCCCAGCCGGCGTGGTTCGCCGAGTACGCCGCGGATGCCCAGGCTCCCGACCCTTCGTCCACGCTGTCGTTCTATCGCCGCGCCCTCGCTCTGCGTCACGAACTGCAGACGGACGAGACGCTGGAGTGGATCGAGAGCGGTCGCGCCGACGTGCTGCGCTTCGTCCGTCCGAACGGCTGGCAGGTCGTGAGCAATTTCGGCACAGAGCCGTTCGCGCTCGAGGCGGATACCCGGATCGTGCTCTCGAGCGGTGCGGATGCCGTGGCATCCGTCCCCGGTGAGACGACGGTCTGGATCGCACCGACCGCCTGACCCTGGTGTCGCGAATGGCCGTCTCGATCGCGTCGAGGCGGCCATTCGCGTCCCCGGATCAGCGCACGCCACTCGATTTTGAGAATCATTCTCATGAACGTACGATGAGGGTATGAAGAAGTCCGTCGCCGCCATCGCACTCGTGTCCGCATCCGCCCTCGCTCTGGCAAAATGCTCGACCACTCCGAGCGCTGAAGGCGGGACGGGCGGCACCGACGGGTTGACCGTGGTCGCCACCACGAATGTCTACGGCTCGCTCGCCGAGCAGATCGGCGGCGACCGGGTCTCGGTCACCTCGATCATCGACTCGGCCTCGCAGGACCCGCACTCGTACGAGGCTTCGGCCCGCGACCGCCTCACCGTGCAGGAGGCCGACCTCGTCATCGAGAACGGCGGCGGGTACGACTCGTTCATCGAGGACCTCCTCGAGGGGTCGGATGCCGAGACGATCACGGCCGTCGAGTTCGCGCACGATTACCCCGGCAACGAGGGCCACGAAGAGGATGCCGAAGCTCACGCGCACGAGGAAGCGCACGCCGAGGAAGAGCACGCCGACGAGGCGCACGCCGAGGAAGAGCACGCCGACGAGGCGCACGCCGAGGAAGAGCACGCCGACGAGCACGAGGGCCACGACCACATCGAGGGGTTCAACGAGCACGTCTGGTTCGACCCGCACACGATGATCCACGTCGTCGAGGACATCGCCGCAGAGCTCACCGCCCTCGACCCCGACGGCGAGGCGGACTTCGCCGCCGCCGCGGATGACATCATCGCCGACCTCGAGGGCTACGAGACCGACCTCGCCGAACTGAACACGCAGTACGCCGGCACGGGCGTCTTCATCACCGAGCCGCTGCCCGGATACATCGCCGCAGCTGCCGGACTCACCGATGTGACGCCCGAGGGATTCGCCGAGGCCGTCGAAGAAGGCACCGACGTGTCGCCGGCGACGCTCCTGGCCGCGATCGAGGTCATCGAAGCGGGCGACGCCGCCGTCCTGCTGACCAACGCGCAGACCGGCGGTGCCGAGACCACCCGCGTGGAGGAGACCGCCGAGGCCGCCGGCATCCCCGTCGTCGCGTTCACGGAACTGCTCGAGGACGGATCGTCGTACTCTGAGTGGATGGCCGACGCGATCCAGAACCTCGCCGACGCGCTCGCATCGTGAGCGCGGCGGGCATCGAACCCGCGCACGACGCCGCCGCACCCATCCTGACGATCCGCGAAGCCGCCATCCAGCGCGGCGACCGAGAACTGTGGGCGGGGCTCGACCTCGATGTACGACCCGGCGAGTTCATCGCCGTGCTCGGTCCGTCCGGCTCCGGTAAGACGACGCTGCTGAGGGCCATCCTCGGGTTGCAGGACCTCTCTGCCGGGAGCATTCGCGTCGGCGGATCGCCCGTGCACCGCGGCAATCCGCGCATCGGCTACATCCCGCAGCAGCGCCCGTTCCCGCCGGACACCAGCATGCGGGCCCGCGATGTCGTCGCGCTCGGCGTGCAGGGCACCCGTTTCGGATTCCCGCTGCCGCGCCGCGGCGATCGCGAACGCGTCGAAGAGCTGCTCGACGCGGTCGGAGCGAGCGAGTTCGCGGATCGCAGGGTCGGGCTCCTCTCCGGCGGCGAGCAGCAGCGCCTGCGCGTCGGCCAGGCGCTCGCCGATCATCCCGACCTGCTGCTGTGCGACGAGCCGCTGTCGGCGCTCGATCTCGCCAATCAGCGTGCGGTCACCGACATCATCGACCGGCAGCGCCGTGATGGCGCCGCCGTGCTGTTCGTCACGCACGACATCAATCCGATCCTCGGTCGCGTCGACCGCATCCTCTACATCGCGGGTGGTCGCTTCGTGCTCGGCACCCCGGACGAGGTGCTGCAGAGCCGCGTGCTGACCGACCTCTACGGCACGCCCGTCTTCGTCCTCCGCGCCGGAGATCGCCTCGTCGTCGTCGGGATTCCGGATGCCGAGCCGCACCACGACCACGACCACGAGGAGCAGGCATGATCGCGCCCATGGTCGACTGGAGCGACGTCTTCTCGTTCGAGGACTACGGCGCCCTCGTCGCGCTGCTGTCGAACTCGATCATCGCGGGTGCGATCCTCGGACTCGTCGGGGGGCTCATCGGCGTCTTCGTCATGCAGCGCGATCTCGCGTTCGCCGTGCACGGCATCAGCGAGCTGTCCTTCGCCGGTGCTGCCGCGGCGCTGCTGTTCGGCGGGAGCGTCGTGATCGGGTCGATCGGCGGAGCGCTGGTCGCCGCGATCCTCATCGGGCTGCTCGGATCGAAGGCCAGGGACCGCAATTCGATCGTCGGCGTGCTGATGCCGTTCGGCCTCGGCCTCGGCATCCTGTTCCTGTCGCTCTACGACGGACGGAGCGCGAACCGCTTCAGCCTGCTGACCGGCCAGATCGTCTCGGTGTCCAACCCGGATCTCGGCTGGCTGATCGGCATCTGCATGGTAGTGCTGCTGGGTCTGCTGCTGATGTGGAACCCGCTGCGGTTCGACTCCTTGGATGCCGTGGCGGCGTCGGCCCGCGGCATCCCGACCAGGGCGATCAGCCTGGTGTTCATGATCCTGCTCGGGCTCATCGTCGCGGTCGCCGTGCACATCATCGGCGCGCTGCTGGTGATGGCGCTGCTCGTGACGCCGGCGGCAGCCGCGATGCGGGTGGCGGCGGGTCCGCTCACGGTTCCGCTGCTCGCTGCGCTGTTCGGGTTCGTCTCGGCGGTCGGCGGCATCCTGCTGGCGCTCGCCGGCACCCTCCCGGTGAGCCCCTACATCACGACGATCTCGTTCCTGATCTACGTGGTGTGCTGGGTCATCCAGCACCAGCGGGGACGCGTGCGCCGAAAGGCCTGATCACGGCCCGACCGACGGGGTGAGAGGCCTCCCAGCCCCGCGCAAGGCCCGCGGCCTAGAATCGGGGCATGGCTCAGCGCAACACCTGGCAGCGCGAGCGCGTGCGCGATGCCCTCGCCGATGCGCGCGGATTCGTCAGCGCCCAGTCCCTGCACGCCACCCTCCGGGACGAGAACACCGGCATCGGGCTGGCGACGGTCTATCGCGCCCTCGCGGGTCTCGCGGCATCCGGCGATGCCGATTCGCTGCAGAGCCCCGAGGGTGAGGCTCTCTACCGCGCCTGCTCGACGCAGGGCCATCACCACCATCTGATCTGCCGCTCGTGCGGGCTGACGGTCGAGATCGAGGCCAAGGACGTCGAAGCCTGGGCTCATCGCACGGCCGCCCTGCACGGGTTCACCGAGGCGGCTCACGTCGTCGACATCTTCGGCCTGTGCACCCCGTGCGCGAAGAAGAAGCAGGCGCAGGAGTCGGCCTCCGCGTGAACGTGCTCACCGCGCCCGGCCGCGCTACGCGCCGCACCTCGCCGATCGTCGGGGTCGCGGTGGGCCTCGGCATCCTCGCGGTGCTGTTCGTCATCGACCTCGTGCTGCCGACGCTGTACTCGGTGTCGCTGCCGAACCGGGTCCAGGACGGACTGACGCTTTCGCTGAGCGTGCTGATCGAGGCGCTGCCGTTCGTGATCCTCGGCGTCGTGCTGTCGATCGTCGTGCAGGTGTGGCTCCCGGCCGACGCGATCCAGCGCTGGCTGCCCCGTAAGGCGTGGGCGCGACGGGCCGTGCTGTCGCTGCTCGGGATGCTGATCCCGGTGTGCGAGTGCGGCAACGTGCCCTTCGCACGCGGCCTGATGATGCGCGGGCTCGCCCCGGCCGAGGCGCTCACCTTCCTCATGGCGGCGCCGATCGTGAACCCGATCGTGATCCTGACCACCCACGCCGCGTTCGGCTGGGACGGCGGGATCCTCGTCGCGCGGCTCGTCGGCGGATTCCTCATCGCCAACCTCATCGGCTGGATCTACAGCCGCCACCCCTCCCCGGACGCCCTGCTCACCGAGCGCTTCGTCGCGACCTGCGACCGCGTGACGCACGAGCACGGCACTCCCGTTCGCCGCAGCCTCACGCAGTTCCTCATCGAGCTGCGGGCGGTCATGCCGGCGCTCGTGATCGGATCGGCGGTCGCCGGCGCCGTGCAGGTCCTCATCCCGCGCGACGTGCTGCTGGCCATCGGGTCGAACCCCGTGCTGTCGATCGTCGCGATGATGGCGCTCGCCATGACCGTCGCGATCTGCTCGAACGTGGACGCCTTCTTCGCGCTGTCGTTCGCGTCCACGTTCTCGCCCGGGGCCATCGTCGCCTTCCTGCTGGTCGGCCCGCTCGTGGACATCAAGATGCTCGCGCTGATGCGCACCACCTTCACCACCCGCACGCTGGTCGGCATCGTCGGCGTCGTGCTGCTGAGCGCGTTCGTCATCGGGATCGGGGTGAACGTCTTTGTCTGAGCAGGTCTCGCGACGCAGTGCGCTGTGGTCGCGGTGGCTGGGCGTCGGCCTCGCCGCCGGGCTCTCCGTCGTGACCCTCGGCCTGGCGTTCACCGGACGACTGTCGCTCTACATCAGCCCCGAGTCGGTCTGGTTCGCGGTCGCGGGTGCGATCGTGACGCTCACCGGCGCGGTGTGGTCGTGCACGCTTCCGCTCGGCGAGGAGATGGATCACGATCACGACCACGGGACGGATGCCGCGGACACCGCCGCATCGCCCCAGCGCACCCTGGCGGCGGTCGGGAGCATCACGGCGGGTGTCGTCGCGTCGGGTGTCGTGATCGCCGGACTCGTGCTGCCCCCGGCATCCCTCTCGGTCGAACTGGCGATGTCGCGGGCCGGAGAGGCCGGCACCCTGTTCGCAGGAGCGGACACCGTGACCCTCGGCGTTGCCGACACCTCGACGTTCGGCGTAGGGGACTGGGCGAGCGTCTTCGCCACCGCGACGCGTCCGGAGAGCTACGACGGCTCGACCGTGACGCTCACCGGATTCGTCACCCCGGGCGAGGGGGATGACGAGATGAACCTCTCGAGGCTGGTCATCACGCACTGCGTGATCGATGCGCAGCCCGCGTCGATCCCGGTCGTCTCGGCCTCGTGGTCGAGCGATTACGAAGTGGGCCAGTGGGTCGAGATCACCGGCACGATCACCGCGGATGCCGATGGCACCCTGAGCGTGGAGCCCACCGACGTCACCCCGATCGATGAACCGGGGGATCCGTATGAGTACTGATTCGCCGACCCCGCGGACCAGGGCAGAGATGCGCGCGCTGCGCGAGGCAGCCGAGGCCGCTGCGGAGACGGAAGCCGCGTCGGCAGGGGGCTCGAATGGTCGCGTCGCTGATGCTGAGGCGGCCGATCGTGACACCTCCCGGGAGAGTGAGCCGGGTGCCGCGTCGGCAGGGGGCTCGAATGGTCGCGTCAGCGCGGCGGAGGCGGCCGATCGCGACCCCTCCCGCGGGAGTGAGTCGGTTGCCGCGTCGGCAGGGGACGCGGATGGTCGCCTCTCGGCGTTCGACGCGGCGATTCGCGACACCTCTCGCGGGTACGAGTCCGTGCCCGAGTCTGCGCCGGAGCCCGTCTCCGCTGCGCAGGTGTCGCAGGTGGTCGCCTCGGGGGCCGCGACGCGACACGATGCGACCCCTCCCGCGGAGGCGGCGGAGTCCACACACGCGGCGGCCGCGCCAGACGCGCCAGACGCGGCCCACGCCCCGGACGCACCGGAGCCCGCGGAGGCGCCGACGGCTGCCGAGCCCCGCAACCACCGCTTCCTCATCCTGCTCGGCTCGGTTCTGGGCATCCTCGCGATCGTCGGGGCGACGCTCGGCGTCATCAGCCTGACCCAGGGACCGCGGCTCGTCGCCGAGCAGATCGACCCCGCTCAGGCGATCGAGGTCTCCGGCAGCCGCCTGATCCTCACCACGAACCAGCCCCTGACGGCGATCGATCCGGAGCAGGTCACGGTCGAACCCGCCGTGCCGTTCACGGTCGACGCCGCAGGGCGCAGCGTCGGCATCCGCTTCACGGTCCCGCTCGACGACGAGACGACCTACGACGTGCGGGTCGCCGATGTCACGAGCACGGGCGGCGGTCCGGCGACGGATCTCACGACGACGTTCACGACCCCGCCCTCCGAGGTGTTCCTGCTCAAGCGGGATGCCGAGGGCGAGGACGGCATCTTCCGCACCGACCTCACCGGCGAGAAGGCCGTGCCGGTCTTCACGGCCGAGCGCATCGACGACTTCCGCGCGACCACGACGCAGCTCGTCGTCGCGGTCGAGGACGAAGAGGGCTCGTCCGTCCTCGTCATGAACCGCGACGGTTCCGACCCGCGCGAGCTGACGCTCCCCGGCGACGGTTTCGTGACCGGGGTGCAGGTGTCCGATCGCGGCGGTCTCGTCGGCTACACCTACTCGGATCGGGAACTCACCGACACCAGCGGCCGTGCGAGCGTGCTCGTCACGCAGCCGCTGGACGGCTCAGGCGAACCGCGCATCGTCGAAGTCGCCGACGTCGAGGCGAGCATCGCCGAGTGGGAGTTCGTGCCGGACTCCGCCGCGGTGCTGTTCATCGACTGGCAGGGTGCGCTCGCTCTCGAGGATCTCTCCTCGGATGCCGGCACGCAGGCCCTGGGCACTGCGATGAGCATCATGGGCGTGTCCCGTGGGACGTACACCGCGATCATCGAGCGCACCGACGGCAGTGTCGTCGAACTGAATCTCGCGGACGGCTCGGAGGCGCCGCTGCCGGCATCCGAACCGGACTACGGGATCGCGACGACCATCGCACCGTACCCCGGCGGCACGCTGCGGCACATCGTCACGCGCGACGAGAACGGGCTCCCGACCGGGCAGTCCGTGATCCGCGTCGATGACGACGGCGCGGCGACGCCGCTGATCGAGGTGCCGAGCACCGACACGATCCTGCAGGTGTGCGCGTCGCCGAGCGGGCAGTACACGGCCGTCACCGTCGCCCCCGATCTCGCGAACAACCCGTACGACGACCTGCTCGCGCCGCTCCCGCAGACGCTGCACACGCACGTGCTCGACACGGAGACCGGCGAGGAGATCGTCCCCGTCACCGGGTTCGACATCTCGTGGTGCCCGGTGGGACCGGTGTTCTGACCCGTGCTGCACAGGGCTGTTCGCGAGGAGCTCGCAGGCCTGCCCCTCGAGGTCGCGCCGCGACTGCTGGGCGGGCGGCTGCGAACCGTCGTCGAGGGCTCTCCCGTGACGCTGCGGATCACGGAGGCCGAGGCGTATCACGGGCAGGGCACGGGTCTCGTGCCCGACCCGGGGTCTCATGCGCGGATGGGGCGCACGGCGCGGAACGCCACGATGTGGGGAGACCCCGGTCACCTCTACGTGTACCTGAGCCACGGCATCCATTCCTGCGTCAACGTCGTCTGCGCGCCGGACGGCATCGCCGGCGGTGTGCTGCTCCGAGCCGGCGAGGTGGTCGAAGGACAGGATGCCGCGGCATCCCGATCCGGACGGACAGGACGCGACCTGGCCAGAGGGCCGGGGCGCTTCGGGCAGGTGTCTGGGCTGAGGCATCCGCGCCACGACGGCATCGACGCGGTGACCGGAGCGGAGTGGGCCGGCGCGCAGGCCGAGTTGTGGCTCGACGATCCGCTGAGCGAGGTCGCGAGCGGGCCGCGGGTCGGAGTCGCAGGTGTGGCCGGTACGCAGGCGTTCCCGTGGCGGTTCTGGATCCCGGGTGACCCGACCGTCTCGGCCTTCCGGTGGGGGCGCGGAGCGTCCGCGGCATCCATGCTAGACTGACTCTTTGTCTGCGCACACTCCTGTGCGCAGTTCGCATGCCGGGCCCGCAAGGACGGCACGCAGACAAGGGATCTTGGGTGAGGCCGTCCGGTCTCACGGTATTGAAGGAGTAATCACATGGCAGCAGTGTGCCAGGTGACAGGAGCTGTTCCCGGCTTCGGTCACAACGTCTCGCACTCGCACCGCCGGACGAAGCGCCGCTTCGACCCGAACGTGCAGAAGAAGACTTACTACGTTCCGTCGCTCGGTCGTAAGATCACGCTCAACGTGTCCGCCAAGGGCATCAAGGTGATCGACGCACGCGGCATCGAGAAGGTTGTCGCCGACCTCCAGGCGAAGGGTGTGAAGCTCTAATGGCCAAGAAGGCACAGGACGTCCGTCCGATCATCAAGCTCCGCTCGACGGCGGGCACCGGTTACACCTACGTGACCAAGAAGAACCGTCGCAACACCCCCGACCGCCTCGTGCTGAAGAAGTACGACCCGGTGGTCCGCAAGCACGTCGAATTCCGAGAGGAGCGTTGATCCATGGCTAAGAAGAGCAAGATCGCTCGCAACGAGCAGCGCAAGGTCATCGTCGAGCGCTACGCAGAGCGTCGCGCCGAGCTGAAGAAGACGCTCGTCGACCCGAACGCCACCGACGAGGCCCGCGAGGCAGCTCGCGTCGGCCTGCAGAAGCTGCCGCGCAACGCGTCGCCGGCCCGCGTCCGTTCGCGTGACGCCATCGACGGCCGCCCCCGTGGCATGCTCACGAAGTTCGGCATCTCGCGTGTCCGCTTCCGTGACATGGCGCACCGTGGCGAGCTGCCCGGCGTGACCAAGTCGAGCTGGTAAGCACTCTCCAGCAGTTCTGAAAAGGGCGGGGTTCTTCGGAACTTCGCCCTTTTCGTGTGCCCGGGGGGTCGCGCGGCATGGCGGCATTGCCGGCTCGCGCTGCCCGGCGCGCGACCCGGCCCGGACATTGCCTCCCCGGACGGGAGGACTTCTTACGGATGGGAGGATCGAAACGCTGATTTCGATCCTCCCAATCGCGCGTTCTCCTCCCGTGCGGATGCGGGTGCGGATGCCGAAGCGCGCTGGACTCGCCCTGCACCGAGCTGGATAAGCACGTTCTTGTCCACAGCATTCGAGGATTCCGCGGGAACCGACCCCGCATGGCCCGTCGCCCGACAGTGATGCTCGGGCGATGGACCCGATCATCGAATTGCGCCGACTCGGCGGCGTCGCGCAGGTGCGAGCGCTGCTCGGCACTGGCGTCACGATCCACGCGTTACGCAAGGCCAAGACTGCAGGCGCCGTCAGGAAGATCCGCAAGGGCTGGGTCGCTCTCCCGGACGCCGACCCGATCCTCGTCGGGGCGGCACGTCGCGGTGTCGTCCTGACCTGCATCACGCTGGCCAAGCGACAGAAGCTCTGGGTGCGAAAGGTGGACGCGCTGCACGTCGGAGCGCCACCGAGCTCCGGCCACGTTGCCGCGCCGGAAGCGGTGGTGCACTGGAATCGGCCCATCCTTGCGCGGATGCCAGGGTCCGCGGAGGATCTGCTCATCAACGCGCTGGTGATCGCGACGTCATGTCTCGTCCGCGAGGATGCCATCGCGCTGTGGGAGACCGCATTGCGCAAGGGTGTCGTTCAGAAGCCGGAGGTGCTGCGTCTTCCCCTGCCCGCCGCTGCGCGGAGAATCGTGACGCAGGCCTCGCTCTGGTCGGATTCAGGGCTCGAATCGATCGTCGTGCACCGGTTGCGCTGGTTGAAGCTGCCGCTCGTGCAGCAGGCGTGGGTCCTCGGACACTGGGTCGATCTGCTCATCGGCGACCGGCTGGTGATCCAGATCGACGGCGGAACGCACGTCGGGGCGCAGCGCACCGAGGACATCGCCCATGACGCGATGCTGAAGCTGCACGGCTACCACGTCATCCGCATCGGCTATGACCAGATCATGAACCACTGGACCGAGGTGCAGGCGATGATCATGACCGCAGTGGCTCAGGGGCTTCACCTGTCGTGAAGAACCGCCCCGGACGGGAGGACTTCTCACGGATGGGAGGATCGAAACGCCGATTTCGATCCTCCCATCCGGGCGTTCTCCTCCCGACCGGACCCCAAGCGGCCGTCAACAGGACCCTCGAACGGGTCGTGCGCCTGTGACGGAAGTGACGAATGTGGCCCGACACGCCGCCGAAAACGTCAAAACCCGCGAAATGACGCGGAAATGTCGGCCATCGTTGATACATTCGAGGCGGTCGAACGACCAGGAGCATCCGCTCCGACACACACCAACAACGCGACGGGATCCTCGTCGCTGGAGGATGACATGGCTGACAAGTCCATCACCAAGACCGAGCTCGTCGCGAGCATCGCTTCCGCCACCGGCCAGAGCCAGGCCACCGTCTCCGGTGTGCTCGACGCTCTGTTCTCCTCGGTCTCCGACGCTGTTGCCAAGGGCAGCAAGGTCTCGATCCCGGGCTGGATCTCGTTCGAGCAGGTCGACACCGCCGCCCGCACGGGCCGCAACCCGCAGACCGGTGCCGAGATCAAGATCCCGGCCGGCAAGCGCGTCAAGGTGACCGCTGGTTCCAAGCTCAAGGCTGCCGTCAAGTAAGACTGCTTCCTTTCGAAGGCCGCTCCCGCCGAGGGGGCGGCCTTCGTGCGTTCGCCCTGGACCGTTCGCCTGGACCGTCCGCCTGGGAATCCGCGTCTGCGGCGCCGCGTAGGCTTGACGGGTGACCACGCCAGCGCAGCGGGTCTCGGCGTACCGCATCGCCGGACCCGCGATCCTCCTCATCGCCGGTGTCGTCGCCACCGTTCTCGCCCTGATCTACGGCGGCGGTGCCGAAGCGCCGCGCCTGCTCGACCCGGGTCCCGTCGTGCGCTGGGGTCTTCCCGTCGTCAAGATGCTGAGCAACGTCACGGGCGCCATCATGCTCGGCTCCCTCGTGCTCGCGCTCTTCGCGCTGCGCACCGGCACGAGGCCCTTCGAACGGGCGATGGATGCTGCATCGGCAGGAGCCGCGGCCTTCACGGTGGCCTCGGGCACGGCAGCGTTCCTCACGTTCATGTCGGTGTTCAACCCGGCGCTGAGCGCGGACCGGCTCTTCGGCGAGCAGCTGGGGAACTTTCTGCTGAACACGGCGCTCGGCCAGTCGTGGCTCATCACGACCCTCATGGGCGCGACCGTCACCGTGCTGGCCTTCGCCTGGCGCACCTGGACACCGGTGCTGCTCACCGCGATCCTGGCCGCGGCATCCTTCCTTCCGCTCGCCACCCAAGGTCACTCCGGCGATGTCGCCGGCCACAACATCGCGGTCAATTCGATCCTGCTGCACACGATCGGCGCCGCGGTGTGGCTGGGCGGTCTCCTGCTCGTCGTCCTGCTGCGCCGCACGCCGGATCTCGACGTCACCGCGTTCGTGCAGCGCTACTCGACGCTCGCACTGGCGGCGTTCGTCGTCGTCGCCGTCTCCGGCCTCGCACGCTCGATCGTCGCGCTGGGGGACTGGGATGGTCTCCTGACGCCGTACGGCGGCATCCTGATCGCCAAGATCGTCCTGCTCGTCGCGATGGGCATCCTCGGGGCCTGGTACCGTGCCCGACTCATTCCCCGGATCGACAAGAACCGCGGCTGGTTCTGGATGCTCGTGCTGTGCGAGGTCGCGCTCATGGGCCTGGCCTCGGGGGCCGCTGCTGCCCTCGCCCGCACCGAGCCGCCGGCCGGTGACACCCCGCCGGCCGTCCGGACGCCGGCCGAGATCCTCACCGACTCGCCTCTGCCGCCCGAGTTCACGCTCGACCGCTGGTTCACCGAGTGGAACATCGACGTGCTGTGGCTGGTGGCCGGCGGCTTCGGTCTGGTGTTCTATCTGGCAGGGGTCGTCCGGCTGCAGCGCCGTGGCGATCGCTGGCCGATCCACCGCACAGTGTTCTGGGTCTTCGGCGTCCTGCTGCTGGTCTGGGTGACCAGCGGTGCGCTCAACGCATATCAGGACTACCTGTTCAGCGTGCACATGATGGGGCACATGCTGCTGTCGATGGCGATTCCGCTGCTGCTCGTCTCGGGGGCGCCGATCACGCTCGCCCTGCGCGCGATCGAGAAGCGCGACGACGGGACCCGCGGCGGGCGCGAGTGGATCATGTGGGCCGTGCACTCGCCGTTCGCCCGCGTCGTGACGCACCCGTTCGTGGCCGCGGGGATCTTCATCGGGTCGCTGTGGGCGTTCTACTTCACCGACCTGTTCCGGTGGTCGATGTACGAGCACCTCGGGCACGAGTGGATGATCGCGCACTTCCTCATCTCGGGCTACCTGTTCGTGATGAGCCTGATCGGCGCGGACCCGGTGCCCTACCGACTGCCGTACCCCGGCCGCCTCATCACCCTGATCGCCGTGATGGCTCTGCACGCGTTCTTCGGCATCGCGATCATGATGCAGACCGGGCTGATGGTCTCGGAGTGGTTCGGTGCGATGGGGCGCACGTGGGGCCCGACGCCGCTGGAGGACCAGTACATCGGCGGCGGCATCGCGTGGTCCGTGGGCGAGATCCCCACGCTGATCCTCGCGATCACCGTCGCGATCCAGTGGAGCCGCAACGACACGAAGGTCCAGCGCCGGCGCGACCGGCACGCGGACCGCACGGGCGAGGCAGAGCTCGAGGAGTACAACGCCCGTCTCGCGGAGCTCGCCGCCAAGGACGCCAGGGCCGCGGCGCGCGAGCGCCGCTGACCAGCTATCCGTCCGCCGGAGATCCGACCAGGATGGATGCCGAGCCGTCGGGGAGGATCGTGATCGTCCCGTTCACCTGGAACGGCACGTCCTCCGACACGTGCTCGATCGACCCGTCGAAGAGCGAGCGGATGTCGACCTCGATGTGCGCCACGGCATCCGTCGCGGGGATCATCCACGAACTGCCGTCCGGCTCGACCGTCACCTGAGGCTGCTGGGCGATCGACCACGTCGGCTCGCCGTCGATCCGGTTGGCGACGTCGTAGCCGAACGGGCACGCGGTGGGCTTGAGCACCTGCTGGGTCGTGCAGCCGGTAAGGAACTCCTCAACGCGCTGCTGCACCACGGCGACGAACTCGTCGGTCGCGGTGGCGTTCACGGCGACCGGCGTCGACGTGA
This sequence comes from Microbacterium sp. STRO-1N, assembly GCF_057748015.1. Next base: position 3,786,061 of record NZ_CM173234.1, on the reverse strand, counting down.
GCGGCGCGTCGGCCAGGACGCTGACGCCGGGGGATTCCGAAATCGCGGTGTCGACCGTGACGGAGTACACGCCGGGTGTGAACACGAGCAGCGAGATCGGTGCGGTCGGGTCGGCTTCGGCACCGGATGCCGAGACCTGGCCCCGCTCGAGGGTGAACCCGTTCACGGCGAACCGGTCGGCCCCGACCAGCGACAGCTCAACGGCGGCGAGCGGACTCGCGCTGAAACGCCAGCGCGGTGCGACGCCGATCCAGCCGTCCTGCTCGACGCGGAAGGTGCTGACGCCGGGGTGGCCGTTCGCCGAATACGAGACGGTGACGTCGCTGATGCCCTCCTTCTGGCTCGTGGAGACGACCTCGAGATCGGTCAGCGGCGCGAGGGCGGCCTGGCGCAGCAGCGCCTCCGACGCGGTCGGGTCCACACCGGCATCCTCGAGCGTCGCGCGGTCGACGGCGACCCCTGGAACGAGCAGCGCGTCGCCCGCCTTGCCGGCGGCCAGCAGGTCGAGGTACCGGGTCACGAACGAAGCCGGGCTGTAGAACTGCTGGTACAGCGCTGCGCCTCCGGCACCAAGGGCGGCGAGGAGCAGAACGCCGATCAGCACGAGGATCGACAGATCGACCCCGAGGCGCGCGCGCCGGGGCGACCCGGCCGCAGGCTGCTCCATGGCGTCAGTCTATGAGGGGCGTCCTGGGACGAAGCCGAGCATTGCCGGAGGTTGCGCGGCCCGGCGACGTACCATGGATGCCGTGTCCCTCCCCGCTCTCTCCGCCGAACAGGAAGCTCTCTTCCGACTGATCGAGGACACCGACGAGCACGTCTTCGTGACCGGCCGGGCGGGTACGGGCAAGTCCACGTTGCTGCAGCACTTCGCCTGGAACACCAAGAAGCAGATCGCGATCTGCGCGCCGACGGGCGTCGCCGCGCTCAACGTCGAGGGGCAGACGATCCACTCGCTGTTCCGGCTGCCGATCGGTCTCATCGCCGACAGCGAGATCGATCAGAGCGATCCGACGCGACGCATCCTGAACGCGATCGAGACGCTCGTGATCGACGAGGTCTCGATGGTCAACGCCGACCTGATGGATGCCATGGACCGCGCGCTGCGCCAGGCCCGGGGGCGTCGTGCGCAACCGTTCGGCGGCGTCCAGGTCGTCATGTTCGGCGACCCGTATCAGCTCGCACCCGTACCGCCACGGGGAGACGAGGCCCGCTATGTCGAGGACCACTACCGCTCGTTCTGGTTCTTCGACGCGAAGGTGTGGGCCGGTGCGTCGGGCGATGACGGTCTGCTCGACCTCGGACGCCACGGCGCGCAGCTGCACGTCCGCGAACTGGTGGAGATCCACCGCCAGTCCGATGACGGGTTCAAGGCCATGCTGAACGCCGTCCGGTACGGACGCGTGACCGCCGAGATCGCCGAGGTGCTGAACACCCAGGGCGCGCGTCCCCAGCCGGACCCGGAGCCGGGCGAGGTGCCGATGATCACGCTCGCCACCCGCAACGACATCGTGAACAGCATCAACCGCCGTCATCTCCTGGCGCTGGGCGGACGGGAGCAGACCGCCAAGGCCGAGATCAACGGCGACTTCGGGCGGGGTGAGTCGAACTTCCCGGCGGATGCCGAGCTCAAGCTCAAGGTCGGCGCCCAGGTGATGTTCCTGCGCAACGACACGGCGATGGCGGGAGAGCCCCCTCGGTGGGTGAACGGCACGATCGGGACCGTCACCCGCATTCTCGGCGGCTCGGTGCGCGTCGACATCGACGGCGAGGAGGTCGACGTCGAGCCGGCGGTGTGGGAGAGGTACCGGTACGCGTACAACCCGCTGACCAAGACGCTCTCGCGCGACGTGGTCGCGGAGTTCACGCAGTTCCCGCTGCGGCTGGCATGGGCGGTGACGATCCACAAGTCGCAGGGAAAGACGTACGACAGGGCGCTGATCGACCTGGGCTCCGGTGCGTTCGCCCCCGGCCAGACGTATGTCGCGCTGAGCCGGTTGACGTCCCTGGACGGGCTCTACCTGTCACGGCCGCTGCGGCCGAGCGACATCCGTGTGGACGAGGACGTCCGCCGGTTCATGCGCGCGGCGTGGGAGCGCAACTCGACTCCCGAGGTCACCGCCTGATCAGGCGGCTGCGCGGGCGCGGTCCAGGTCCTCGAACAGCTCGGTGTTGAACCGGTACGCCAGCAGCACCTCGGCGATGACGCGCTCGCGCTCGGCATCGTCCCACGGAGCGGCATCCAGCTGGTCGCGGTAGACGTCCTTGAACGCCTTCGGGTCGGCGATGTCGTCGAAGAGGTAGAAGCCGATGCCGTTCGTCTCGAACCCGAAGCGCCGCTGCATGACGCGCCCGATGAAGATCCCGCCGGACAGGTCGCCGAGGTAGCGCGTGTAGTGGTGGGCGACGAAGCCGCCTGGCCACGTGGCGCCGACCTGCTGGATCCGCTCGACGTAGCGCCGGGTGGTCGGCAGCGGCTGGATCCGCGAGCGCCAGTCAGCGCCGACGAGGAACTCGAGGTCGGCCTCCAGCGCCGGCAGGCGGGTGAGCTTGTCGCTGAGGAACACCGAAGCGACGGGGTCGTGGCGCATCCGCTCACCAGCCGCCTCGAGCGCCTCGTAGATGAAGTAGTGCTGCGTGACGAGTGAGATGTAGTCCTCGCGGGAGCCCTCGCCGGTCAGCAGCTCGCCCATGAATCCGGCGTGCTCGCTGCGGGAGTGTGACCCGGATGAGCGCTCGCGCAGCGCCGCGGAGAACGACAGGAGTTCGGACATGCCCCCAGTGTAAGGGGAACCTAACTTCTTGCGAAGTGCGGATTTCAGGCGTGCGGTCTCGGTTCGACCCCGAGGCGCTCGCAGGCAGCGTCGTACAGCGCGACGATCTCGCGCCGCACGGCAGGGCGCTCGGTGATCGCGCCGCCGGGCCACGGTACGCGCAGCTCCTCGTCGGTGCCGCCTGCCCGCGTGATGCGCCACACCCCGGCGTCGCCGTCGAACCCGGTCATCACGGCATCCGTGATCGGGGAATCGGACGCCGGGGCGAACGCGCGGGCGATGAGCAGGTTGTCATCGGCGTGGTCGCCGTTCATGTGGCGCAGGACGGCTGCGACCACGTCGGCGTCGAAGGTGTGGGGCACGGCCCTACTGTAGGACGGCGCGGGCCGAGGAGTCCGGGGTGTCTTTCAGGATGCGGCCTCTAGACTCTCTGGAGATACCCAGGGAGTGGATCCATGCACCTTCTGTCGTCGCGCCGCATCGGCGTAGCAGCAGCCTCAGCCGCGGCGCTCGCGCTCGTTCTGGCGGGCTGCTCCGGTGAAGCGGACGTGACGTACACGCCGCCGCCGCAGGTCGACGGCGCGCTCCCCGAGGACACCGTGGCGCAGATGCAGGCCGCGGTCGACAACGCCATCACGGCATCCGGTTCCTCCGGTGCCATCGTCGGCGTGTGGGTGCCGTGGAGCGGAGAATGGGTCGCGGCGACCGGGACGCAGGCGCAGGGCGACGACACCGAGGTCACCACCGACATGTCGTTCCGGGTGGCTGATGTCACGCGCCTGATGACCTGCGACGTCCTGTACGGCATGGCCGACGACGGTCTCATCGAGCTCGACGCGCCAGTGCCGGATTACGTCTCCGGTGTCGCGGACCTGAAGGACATCACTCTGGTCGACCTGTGCAACGGTGCGGGTGGCATCGGCTCCTCCGAGGGGAAGCTGAAGAACGCCTGGCTCACGACGCCAGAGCGCGTGTGGAGCCCTCTGGAGCTCGCGTCCTTCGGCCTCGGTGAGGCGGCATCGACGCCGCGCACCGCGTACCGGGATTCCGACTCCGGATACCTGCTGCTCGGGCTCGCGCTCGAGCGCGCGTCCGGCATGACCGCGTCCGCGCTCATCGACAAGTACGTCACCGACCCGCTCGAGCTCACGCACACGCGTCTGCCCGGATCGAGGGCGGCCGCGGCATCTGATGGTCCAGTGCTGCGCGGCAACCACCTCCCCGCCGTCGAGGGCGGCTACGACTGCACTGCACCGATCGATGTCAGCGTCGCGTCGGCGAGCATGGGCTTCACCGATTCCGGCGCCGTGTCCACGATCGAGGACCTCGGCACCTACATCCAGGCGACGGCCGCGCAGGCGCTGCGCGCCGAGGACGCGGAGCCCGCACGCTTCGGCGCGCCGCTTCCGGCGTCGGCGAGCGCGCCCTCCTGGTACCAGGCGACGGGTGGCGCATTCCTCGTCGGATCGATGATCGGTCAGCAGGGCTGGACCGCGGGCTACGCCACATCGGCGTACTCGGATCCCGCGACCGGATTCACGGTCGCCGTCACGCTGAACAACTCCGCGTCGGGCAGCAGCATTGCGGCGTACCTCGCGTGGGAGCTGGCCGCGATCGCGTCCAAGGTCCCCGCCGCCGAGGGGCAGACCGCCCCCGAATTCGGACTCCCCTTCACCGCGGAGCAGTACCACGACACCATCGCCTCGGCCGTCACCTGCGCGGCTCCCCCCGCCGGCTGACGACCATGCCGGATCGCCCGACCGGCTCGCACAAGGCCGTCGAGACGCTGAACTATCTCAAGGCGCGCATCACGCGCGGCGACTGGCCCATCAACAGCCGCATCCCGCGCGAACCGGAGCTCATGGCGATGATCGGAGTCGGCAAGTCGACCGTGCGCGAGGCCGTCCGTGCGCTTGCGAGCCAGGGGATGCTGGAGCCGATCACCGGCGTCGGGACCTTCGTGCGCTCGCGCACTCCGGTCGCCTCCGTGGTGACGGACCACCTCGCCGAGTACTCCCTCGACGAGGTTCTCGTCTATCGCCGTGCTCTCGAGATGGAGGCCGTGCGGCAGGCCGCCGTGCTCCGCACCGACGAGCAACTGGAACAGCTGAGGGCCGTCTGCGAGCGCGACCTGCGCATCACCGCCGGCACGCCGTTCGCGAAGGAGCTGGGCGAGACGCCGGGGAGCTTCCACCATCTCGTGTTCGAGGCCTCGGGGAACCGGCTGCTCGCCGGCCTGTACGTCGCCGTCATGCCGGTGATCCGCGGGGCCGTCCGTGGCGGGCGGCTCCGGCACGGTGCGGATCTCGGCGTCTTCGACGAGGACCATGCGGCCATCCTCGGTGCGATCGAGGAACAGGATGCCGTGGCCGCCGCTCTCGCCATGGCGGTCCACCTGGATCACGATCTCGTGGTCGTGGGCTGACCCGACCTCGTCAGTCGACGAGTCCGAGGCGGTGGGCGAGGATCACGGCGTGCACGCGGTCGCGGGCGCCGACCTTCGCCAGCACCCGGCCGACATGCGTCTTCACCGTGGACTCGCTGAGGAAGAGCGTCTGCGCGATTTCGGTGTTGGAGAGCCCGAGCGCGATCTGGACGAACACGTCGCGCTCCCGCTCGGTGAGGGACGCCGTCGGGTCGTCCTCGGGGGGCGTGCTCGTGAGACGCGGACCCACGTGTTCGAGCAGGCGGCGGGTCACTCGCGGCGCGAGCACCGCATCGCCGCGGTGGACGGCGCGGACCGCGGTGATCAGTTCGTGACGCTGCGCGTCCTTGAGGAGGAAACCGCTCGCACCCGCCTTGATCGCGCCGAACGCGTACTCGTCCAGGTCGAAGGTGGTCAGCACCAGTACGCGCGTCTGCGGATGATCCCGAACGATCTCCTCGGTGGCGGCGATGCCGTCGACCCCCGGCATCCGCACGTCCATGAGGACGACGTCCGGGGCGAGCGCCGAGGCACGTGCGATCGCGGCGGCGCCGTCGGAGGCCTCGCCGACGACGACGAGATCGTCTTCGGCCTCCAGGACGAGCCGGAACCCGATGCGGATGAGCTCCTGGTCGTCGACGAGGAGGATGCGGATCTGCTCGGTCATGGGGTCTCCTCCGAAGTGCCGGTGGCCGGGAACTCCGCCCGCAGCATCCATCGCCCATCGCCCGCCGCGCCGGCGTCGAGCGTGCCACCGAGATGCGCTGCGCGTTCGGCGAGTCCTCGGATGCCGAAGCCACCGGCATCCGGCGTGGCGTCCGCTCCTGCTCCGTCGTTGACGATCTCGACCACGACCGGGTCGGCCGCCCTGTCGATGCGCACCGACACGGCTGTCGCCTGCGGCGCATGGCGCATGGCGTTCGTGACGCCCTCCTGCACGACCCGGCCGATGGCGAACTCGATCGCTTCGGCGACGCGGGCGTCACCCGAGACGGAGAGCCTCACGGGATAGCCGGCGCGCTGCGCGGCCGCGACGGTGGTCCGAGGATCCACGGGGGCGGTGGGGGTGAGCGGAGCATCGGAGTCCCCGTCGCGCAGCACACCCAGCATCGAGCGCATCTCGGTCAATGCGCCGCGTGCGGTCGCGGCTGCGGCGACCGAGGCATCCCTGGCGCGATCGCGATCCGCTGTCGCCGCCGCGCCCTCGGACAGCGCGACGATGACCGTCAGCGAGTGCGAGACGACGTCGTGCATCTCACGGGCGATGCGGGCGCGTTCGGCGGCTGCGGCGATCTGCCCCTGCTGATCGCGCTCGTTCAGCAGCTGACGGGAGCGATCGATGATGGCTTCGACGTAGCGCTTCCGCCCGCCGACGTTCGTGCCGATCAGCGTGCCGATGAGAGCGAGCACGAGTTGGCCGAGTACTCCGTTCACCGCCGCCTGGAGCGTGAAGACGCCGGAGAGGTGCAGCAGCGTGAGGAGCGTCAGGCTGCCGATCCCGATGCCGAAGGCGATCCAGGCGGCGCGCGACGAGCGGTAGACGGCCATGCCGTAGCTCGCGACGAGCAGCAGAGGCCCGCCGGCCGGTTCGAGCAGGAACATGTATGCGGCCGCCACGATGTACGACGCGACGAGCACCGTCGTCGGCCAGCGGCGCCGACGCAGCATCAGCAGGATGCAGGTGGCCAGGACCAGGACCGAGATGCCGATGCCGGCGGCCAGTGGTGCGGGTTCGGCGGGGATGAGGCTGCCGTCCGGCGCGATGCGGGCCGTCGTGTAGACCGTCGCCGAGCCCGCGGACAGCAGGAGGCAGACCAGCGCGATCAGGATGTCGGCGAAGAGCGGATGCCGCGCCCAGAACCGCCTGATCATGCCCGGTGGACGCGGCAGACGCAGCTCCTCCGCCGCGGCATCCCTTTCGGGAGTGCTGCCGGCGGAGGAGCTGCGATCGCTCATGCTCGACACGGGCTCGACTCTACGCGTCGATGATTCCCGGTGGCGTGCTCTCACGCGTCGCGGGTGCGCAGTACTGCCCACGCTCCCAGCATCCCGGCGACGACCCATCCGGCCAGCGTGAGATACGCGACCTCGGGGGAGAGACCGTCGACTCCCTCAGGCACGGGGTTGATGGCGTACTGCGCGGCGGACATCGGCAGGTAGCGCGAGGCCTCCGCGATCCACTGCCAGGCGTCCCCGGCCATGTTGAACGTCATCGAGATGATCGGCAGCACGAACAGCAACCCGACGGTCGCCGCGATCGCGCCGGCGCCGGAGCGCAGGATGAACCCGAAGGCGACGCCGATCAGAGCGAACACCGCCATCGCCGCGGAGGCGAGCAGGATCGGTCGGATGGTGACGTCGAAGTCGGCCCAATCGAGACCCAGACCCTTCGACTCCGCGATCGGGGTGATGACGAGAGCCGCGGCGAAGAAGATCACCAGCGACGCGACGAACAGCAGCGCGCCGAGCACGACGGCCTTCGCCGCCAGCACCATGCCGCGCACCGGTACGGCGGCGAGAGTGGAGCGGATCATCCCTGTGGAGTACTCACCGGTCACCGCGATCGCGCCCAGGATGCCGGCGAGCAGCATCGTGAACTGGATCGGTGAGACGACGGCCTGGATCATGGGGAACTGGTCTGCGGCACTGACCGTCGAAGCGATCAGCGTGGCGATCCCGACGGTCAGCAGGGCGGTGATGCCGATCGACCACCAGGTGGAGCGCAGCGTGGCGATCTTGATCCATTCGCTGCGCAGAGCATGACCGAAGGACAGGCCGTACGGCGATGCCGTGCGCGTCTCGGCGGCGGAAGCGGTCAGGGTGCTCATGCGATCTCCTTGGTCCGGTACTCGACCGCATCGCCGGTGAGCGCCAGGTAGGCGTCCTCGAGCGATCCCGTCGTGGGGGTGAGTTCGTGCAGCGGGATGCCGCGGTCGGCGGCGATGTCCCCGATGCGGGATGCCGGAAGCCCGACGATCTCGAGGAGGTCCGGTTCGGTGCTGACGATCTCGACGTCGGCGTGCGAGACGGCCTCGGCCAGCGCAGCGGCTCGCGGTGTGCGCACGCGGACCGTGTTGGCCGTCCAGGCCCGCACGAGGTCATCCAGCGAGGCATCGGCCAGGACCCGGCCCCGACCCATCACGATGACGTGGTCGGCGGTCTGTGCCATCTCGCTCATGAGGTGGCTGGACAGCAGCACGGTTCGGCCTTCGGATGCCGCGTGCCGCACGAACTGGCGCACCCACCGGACCCCCTCCGGGTCGAGTCCGTTGACGGGCTCGTCGAGGATGAGGGTGTGCGGGTCGCCCAGCAGTGCGGAGGCGATGCCCAGGCGCTGGCCCATGCCGAGGGAGAACTTCCCGGCGCGCTTGCGTGCCACGGGGGTGAGGCCGGCCAGTTCGATCACCTCGTCGACGCGGGAGGATCCGATGCCGTGGGTCGCGGCCATGGCGCGCAGATGATTGCGCGCGGTCCGCCCGGTGTGCACGGCCTTGGCGTCCAGCAGGACGCCGACCGCGGTCAGCGGGGCGGACAGGCGACGGTACTCGACGCCGTCGATCGTCGTGCGCCCGGCCGTCGGCCGGTCCAGCCCGACGATCATGCGCATGGTGGTGGACTTGCCGGCGCCGTTGGGGCCGAGGAAGCCGGTGACCGCGCCGGGGCGGATCGTGAACGACACATCCTCGACGGCCGTCTTGTCGCCGAATCTCTTCGTGAGGCCTTCTGCTGTGATCATGTCCTCGACGCTACGGAAGGCCGGCGTGGGCGCGCGTCCTCCTGCGGTACCGTTCGTGGGCGACCGGTCGGCACTGCAGGACCATGACCGAAAGAGGCCGCGCCGGTTCCCCGTCGCGGCCCCCTTCACCGGTGCGCAACAAGTGCGCTCCCGGATATCAGACTCTGTTGCGACCGCCGATCACACGGAACAGGAACGCGATCAGAGCGATGACGCCGACGATCAGCGCCACCCACAGCAGCCAGTTCAATGCGGTGTTCAGGCCGCCGACGATGGCGAGGATGACGGCGATGACGATGATCAGCACCAATGCGATGTTCATGAACGACTCCTTCGCTCGGGTTGTGAAACGATCATGCCGCCTCGAGGCCGATCGGCAAGGAGGGTTGACGCGCGCTCCTGCGCGGTGGTAGCCGCGCCCGTGCGTTGCCAGGACAGGGAGAATGGAAGGACGACTTCAGAGGAGAGACATGGCAGCGCATCCGTTCGACGCGATCACCGCGGACGATCTCTGGCAGGCCGGCAGCGTGAAGTGGACGGCGTTTCCCGACACGATCGGCGCGTTCGTCGCCGAGATGGACTTCGGTGTCGCTCCGGCGATCACCCAGGCGATCGACGCATCGCTGGAGGCCGGGCTCACCGGCTACCTGCCGACGCGGCTGACGACGCAGCTCGCCGAGGCCACGGCATCCTGGTACTCCGAGAAGTACGGCTGGGACGTCCCGGCCGAACGCGTGCGGGCCGTGCCGGACGTGATCGCGGCGTTCGAGTTCGCCATCACCTCGTACACGTCGCCTGGGGCTGCCGTCATCGTCCCGACGCCTGCCTACATGCCGTTCCTGACGGTACCCGGCCGCCTCGGCCGTCGCGTCATCGAGGTCCCGAGCATCCTCGTTGACGGGCGCTGGGTCATGGACCATGCAGGGGTGACGGCGGCGTTCGCGGACGGCGGCGAGCTGCTCGTGCTCTGCAATCCGCACAACCCGCTCGGCACGGTCGCCACCCGTGACGAGCTGCTCGAGATCTCCGCCACGGTGGATGCCGCGGGCGGGCGGGTCTTCAGCGACGAGATCCACGCACCGCTCGTGTTCGCCCCCGGCGCGCACATCCCGTATGCGTCGGTGTCGGATGCGGCGGCCGCGCACACGCTGACCGCGGCATCCGCGTCGAAGGCGTTCAACCTCGCCGGGTTCAAGTGCGCGCAGCTGATCTTCTCGAACGAGGAGACCGAGCGGCTGTGGGAGGAGGACGGCGGCTGGGCAGGCCACGGCACGGCGACGATCGGAGTCATCGCGAACATCGCCGCCTACACCGGGGGAGAGCCCTGGCTCGACGACGTGGTGGAGTACCTCGACGGCAACCGGCGGCTGCTGGCCGAGCTGGTCGACGAGATCCCTGGTGTCAGCGTCGTGGTGCCGGAGGGCACGTACATCGCGCTGCTCGACTTCCGTGAGACCGGACTGACCGGAGATCTCGGCGCCTGGTTCCGCGAGCACGCCGGCGTCGCCATGACCGACGGGTCCGCATGCGGCGAGGCGGCGATCGGGTACACGCGTTTCGTGTTCGCCACGCCGCGGCCGGTCATGGTCGAGGCGATCGAGCGGATCAAGCGGGCGCTGGTGGAGGCGGCCGAGCGGGTCGCCTGATCTCAGCGTCCGACGGCCTGCATCCCCGCCGCGTTGTAGCGGTCGCCGGCGACGCCGAAGCGCCCGACGAGAGCATCCAGGTCTGCGATGTCGTCGGCTGAGAGGGCGACCGTCGTGGCGGCGGCGTTCTCGTCGATGCGCTCGCGGCGACGCGTGCCGGGGATCGGCACGATGAAGGGATGCTGCGCGAGCAGCCAGGCGAGGGCGATCTGGCCCGGAGTCGTTCGTCGCGCAGCGGCGAGCGTCTTGACGTGCTCGACGAGCCGGAGGTTGGCGGCGAGGTTCTCCGCTTCGAATCGAGGGATGCGCGCGCGGATCTCATCGGAGCCGAACGTGCTGTCGGCGGTCACGGTTCCGGTGAGGAAGCCCTTGCCCAGCGGGCTGAAGGGGACGAATCCGATGCCGAGTTCGGCGCAGGTCGGCAGGACCTCCGGCTCCGGATCCCTGGTCCACAGCGAGTACTCGCTCTGGACCGCCGTCACCGGGTGCACGGCGTGCGCTCGACGGATCGTCGCTGCCGCCGCCTTGGAGAGACCGAAATGGCGTGCCTTGCCCTCGGCGATCAGCTCGCCCACGGTGCCCGCGACGTCCTCGATGGGAACGTCAGGGTCGACGCGGTGCTGGTACAGCAGGTCGATCGTCTCGATGCCGAGGCGCTGCAGCGATCCCTCCGCGGCGGCGCGGATGCGTTCGGGACGGGAATCGACGCCGACGGATGCACCGTCGACGATGTCGAAGCCGAACTTCGTCGCGATCGTGACGCGATTCCGGATGGGACGCAGCGCCTCTCCCACGAGCTCTTCGTTGTCGTACGGCCCGTAGACCTCTGCGGTGTCGATGAACGTGACGCCGTGATCGACCGCGTAGCGCAGGACGTCGATCATCTCCTGCCGATCGCCCGGGTTGGGGCCGTAGCTCTGGGACATGCCCATGGCGCCGAGTCCGATCGCGGAGACCTCGAGACCCTGACCGAGAGTGCGGGTGTGCATGGTGGTTCCTTCCGTCGAGGCCAGCGTAGGCCGAGCGGATGCCGCGAGGGAGGCCTGTCAGTACACCTCTCGTGGAGGTCAGTCGACGAAGAAGAGAGTGGCGCCCGTCGTCCTCGTGTGGGCGAGATTCTCACGGTAGTCGATGATCGCCAGGTATCCCGCGTGAGGGCGCCCGGGTGTCAGGCGGCGAGGTTGTAGCGGTGGGTGCCGCCGAGGCGTGGGGTGCGGGTGGGGTCGACGCTGGGTGGGGGGATGAACCAGACTTTCGCGGTGACACCGGTGCCTTCGATTCTGATTTCCCATCCGTTGTCGTGGACGCGGTGGTGGCAGTTGTCGCAGAGCAGGACCCCGCGGTTGAGGTCGGTGCGTCCTTGGTCGCGTTGCCACCAGTCGATGTGATGGGCGCGGGTCATCGAGGGTGGGAGCGTGCATCCCGCGCATCCGCCGTCTCGGAGCACCAGGGCGAGGCGTTGCGCTTTCGTGAAGAAGCGTTTCTCCCTGCCCCAGTCGAGGATCTCACTGTCCGTCCCGAGGACGTAGGGAATGACGCTCCCGGATGCGGCCATCCGCCGGGCGGTCCCGATGCTGATGGGCTGGTCGATGCCGTCGATGGTCGCGTGTCCGGTCCCGGTGGTGAGGTCGTCGAGTCCGACCCGGACGATCACGGTCGCACCCGCCAGGGCGGGGGCGTTGGTGTCGCACCCGAGCGCGTGGGCGGCGAGGTCGGCGAGAGCATCCGCCTGCAGCTGTCCGACCGTGCGCCGGTCGGTGTCGGGGGCGTCGGGGTCGAGGGCGTTCGCGCGGGCGTTGAGGACCGCGGTGACATGCCCTTCGATCGCGGTCTTGATCGGTGCGCCGGTGGCGACATCGACGTCGGCGTCGATGTGGAACCGTCCGTCGCGTTCGAACATGACCAGCCTGTTCTGCGCCCGTGCGGCCTCCTCCCGCGGCAACACGCCGTCCGGGTCCAGGTGTGCTTCGGCGTGGGTGAGGAGCTTGCGGACCTCGTCCAACGACAACCCGGCCGCTTTCTCCGCCAGCAGGGCCTCCGCTTCGGTCACCCGTTCCGCGGAGATCTTCACCCGCACCCGGTCCAGCAGCCCGATGATCAACCCGGCCACCGGGGCACCGATCCGCCCACAGGCCAGGGCGGCCTGCACGGCCGGGTACTTCGCCGGCAACCTGGCCCCGAGCAGATCACTGCGGGGAGCGGTGGCTTCCCCGACCTTCACCAACCGGGAAGCCTCACCCGATGAGCGTCCGGTCACGGTCGCGACGAACTGGCCGGCGGTGCGGAACCCCTGCTCCTTCGCGAGTGACTCGGCACCGAGTTCGGGCCGGGACTCGTATGCGATCCGCGCCGCGACCTCGGCCTCCAGGCCGTCCACGAGCCGGTGCAGCACCCCGAGTTCCGCGTTCGCCGCGACCAGGCCCGCCCGGTCCAGATCCGTCGCGTCCCCGGCATCCGCCCACACCGCGTCGAGGCGGGAGACCGCCTCGTGCAGAGGATCCAGATGCGTCGCCGTCGACATACCCCCACGCTACCCCGACCACACCCAAAAGGGAAGAGATGTTCGAAAGAAATATTCGAAACTCGGGCGTGGGTGCCGGACGCCTGGTCAGCCCGCGGGGGCGAGCCGGCGTGCGTTGCCGGCGTGCACGAGCGCGTCGATGTGACGCTCGATCTCGTTGAACTCGGGAGAGTTCACGTCGCGATCCGCGGGCAGATCCACCGTGACGACCTCGCGCACATGCCCTGAGATGCCGTGCGCCGTACCGCCGGCCATGACCATCACGCGATCTCCGAGGTAGACCGCCTCCTCGATGCTGTGCGTGACGAACAGTACGGTGATGCCGGCATCCCGCTGGATCCGCTGCAGTTCGTGCTGCATCTCGGTCCGGGTGAGCGCGTCGAGGGCCCCGAACGGCTCGTCCATCAGCATGACCGATGGCGTGTTCGCCAACAGCCGCGCGATGGCCACGCGCTGCTGCATGCCTCCGGACAACTGGTGGGGGAAGGACGAGGCGACACGAGTCAGGCCGACCGAGTCCAGTGCCTGCGTCGCACGTTCCTTCACGATCGTCCGCGGCAGCCGGGCTTGGCGTGGACCGTATTCGATGTTCTCGCAGACCGTGAGCCAGGGGAACAGCCCGTAGTCCTGGAAGACGACACCACGGTCGGGACCGGGGCCCGTCACTTCCACACCGGCGACGCGGAGGGAACCGCCGCTGATGGTCTCGAATCCGGCGACCATGCGCAGAAGCGTCGATTTGCCGCATCCTGATGCGCCGACGATGCAGACGACCTCGCCGGCTCGGATCGTGATGTCGACATCCTCGACGGCGGCGATCGACGCACCGGGATAGCTCTTGCTCACGCCGGTCATCACGATGTCCGCTGCGTGCTGTTCGTGAACGCTCATGCTGTGCTCCTTGTCACTTCTGGATCGGTCGACGCCCGAAGGCGACCGAGAAGATGAGGGTGAGCAGCCGGTCGGCGATGAAGCCGGCCAGACCGATGACGATCATGCCCACGATGATGAGATCGGTGCGCGATTGCTCGCGCGCCTGTGTGATGAGAGCGCCGAGTCCCGTGCTGATGCCGACGGTCTCGCCGACGACGAGGATGACCCAGCCGAGCCCCATGGCGATGCGCATCCCGCTGATGATCTGCGGTGCCGCGGCGGGGATCACCACCTTGTACAGGGACTGGAGCTTCGGGGTGCCCAGCATGGCGGCAGCTTCGAGGAGGCGCCCTGGAACCTGGTGCACTCCGCTGATGGTGTTCAGCAGGATCGGGAAAACGGCGGCGATGAACACGAGGAACACCGTCGAGCGGTCTCCGAAGCCGATGATCAGCAGGGTGAGCGGTGCCCAGGCGGTCACGGGGATCGGGCGGACGAGGTTCACGGTGGGCTCCAGCATCCGGAACAGCAGCTGGGAGCGGCCCATGAGGACGCCCAGCGGCACTGCCACGGCCACGGCCAGCGCGAATCCCTGGAGGACGCGCAGGGTCGAAGCCGCGAGATGCTCCCACAGGGTGCCGCTGAACGAGTCGTCGTAGACGCCGCCGACGGCCAGATCGACGCCGCGCAGGGCGACCTCTCCCGGCGTCGGCAGGAACGTCATCTTGATGTCGAACGGGAGCGTCCAGCCGTACTGCACGCCCAGATGCCAGCCGATGAGGATGAGGATCGGCACCGGCAGAGCGATCATCCAGCCGAGGGGGAGTCGGTGCCGCCCGGTCGACGAGCGAGCGGGTCGGGTCGGGGCGACGACGGGAGCGTCAGCGCGGTCGGGCGAGGTCTCGACGGTCGTGGTCATGGTCATGGTCTCATCTCCTCGAGGTCTCATTCCCGCGCCGACGAGACGAAGGAGTCATCGGTGAGCAGCTCGGCATCGACGGCGGAGGAGACCTGATCGAACTCGAGCATCTCGTCGCCCATGGCCTGCAGCGTGCTCAGGTAGTCGTCGGTGAGATCCCACGTCGGCCAGATGTTCTCGATCGCGGTGGCGGTCACATCCGGGTCCAGGGCGAACTCGTCGACGAGCCCTTCGGCCCAGGCGTCGGTGTCCGCCGCCATGTGATCCACGGCGGCGATGTGCGTGTCCACCACCTCCTGAACCAGGTCGGGGTCGTCGGCGATCATCGAGTTGCTCGTGGCCAGGACGATGTTGGTCCGGCCGATGGAGGTGTCGTACGCCGACATCAGCTCGTGTCCGCCGCCCTCGATCGCGATCGACGGGCCGACCTCCGCCGAGATGAACGCGTCGATCTGGCCGGACGAGAAGGCGCCGGCGAGATCGGCGAACGGCAGGTTGACGAGTTCGACGTCGGAGGCGGGGTCGATGCCCTGCGACTCGAGCGTGCGCTTGAGCAGGATCTCCTGCGTGGCTCCCATCGGGAAGCCGATGCTCGTCCCGACGAGATCCTCGGGGGACGTGATGTCCTCCGTCGCCACGATCCGTGTGCCGCCGTCGGCGGCCGCGGCGACGATGCGGACGTCCTGCTTCTCGGCGACGCCGGCGATCACGGATGCCGCGCCGGTCACGCCGAAGTCGACGGAACCCGACACGATCGCGTTCTTGATGTCGCTCGAGGTGTCGAAGAGCACGATCTCGAAATCGACGCCCTCCGGTGCGAACTCCTCGTAGAAGAACGGGCTGAACAGATGCGGCTGTGCGCGCAGCGTGCCGATCGTGACGGTGGTGCCGGCGTCGTCGGATTCGGCGGATGACGCTGTGGTGCAGCCGGTCAGGGTGGCGGTGGCGAGGAGGGCGGCGGCGGTGGTGGCGATGAGGGCGGGGGTGCGGAAGGTCATGGGGTCTCCAGGTTCTCCGGGCGGGGGATGGGGTCAGACGACGGCGGGCTGGGAGGATGCCGCGCGGAATGCGCGCCAGCCGCCGAATCCGGTGATGTCACGTTCGGTGCGGTCGACGGATGCGGTGAAACCGAGGACGCTGCTTCCGTCGGCGAGCTCGATCTCTCCGAGCGCGAGCGGGGCGCTGATACTGCGCAGCAGCCGGGATACGGCGAGAGGGGAGAGGCGCCAGAGCTCGCCGGGGAGCTCGGCTCCGTCCTCGGCACGGATCACCGCAGGGCGGTCGATCTCGCCCTCGACGAGCAGCATGCGGAAGGTGTCCTGTGTGCGGATGTCGCGGACGAAGCGCGCACCCAGCGATTGCAGCTGCGCATTCAGAGGTTCACCGCGCAGATGGGCGCCGAAGACCGCGAGGTCGATTCCGGGGATCGCCAGGGTCGCCTCCTCCTCCGGATCGCCGACGAGGCGGGATGCGAGGTCGAGTGCGACTTGATCGTGGAACGCCGGTACGACGACGGATACCCCGTACCCGCCTTCCGTCGACGTCGAGACGGGCACGGCGACGGCTGCCATATCGAGCAGGTTGACGAAGTTCGTGAACGTCCCGACGCGGCTGTTCACGCCGAGAGGGTCCTCGGCCACTTCCGCGACCGTGGGGTGCACGGGTGCCGTCGGGATCAGCAGTGCATCCATCCCGGCGAGAGCCTGGCGCGTCTGAAGCTTCGCCGCGTCGACCGCCTGCTGCGCGTCGATCACGGCGACACCGGTGGTTGACATGGCGCGCCCGGCGATGGCGGCGACCGCGGGGTCGGCGCCATCGGGATGCGCCTCCAGGAAGGCCCCGTACGACCAGGCGCGCTCGCTGACCAGCCCGCCGCCGTAGAGCAGTTGAGCGGTCGCGAGGAACGGGCGAAGGTCGATCGTCCGGAACTCCGCACCGAGGTCGGCCAGGCGTGCGACGGCCGTGTCGAAGGCCTCGCGTGCTCCGGGGGCGAGTGCGACCAGATCGTCTTCGCGCGGGACGGCGATGACCGGGAGGGCGGGGGCGGCGAGTGGAGCATCCACGGCCCAGCCCCGGCTCTTGGGGTCAGTCGTCGAGACTCCGACGACGGCATCCATCACGAGTGCCGCCGTGTCCGTCGCGCGAGCGAACACCGAGACGGTGTCGTACGACGGCGAGGCGGGGACGACGCCGTCGAGGGGGAGCAGTCCGAGCGTCGGCTTGACACCGAGGATGCCGTTGAAGGCCGCCGGAACACGGCCCGACCCCGCCGTGTCCGTGCCGAGCGAGAAGTCGACGAGCCCGAGTCCGACGGATGCACCGGATCCCGAGCTCGATCCGCCGGCGACGCGCTGCGGGTCGAGTGCGCTCGTGACGACGCCGTACGGGCTGCGGGTCCCCACGAGCCCGGTGGCGAACTGGTCCATGTTGGTCTTGCCGACGAGGAGGGCGCCGGCACTCAGCAGGCGCTCGACGACGACCGCGCTGCGCTCCGGCCGTCGTCGGAATGCGGGGTGGCCGGCAGTCGTCGTGAAACCCGAGACGTCGATGTTGTCCTTGACGGCGAACGTCGTGCCGGCGAGGGGAAGCTGCTCTCCGGCGAGCAGCCGCTGCCGGATCGCCTCGGCATCCGCCGTGACCTCCTCCGGCGTGCGCAGGCTGATCCAGATCGACGCGGGCGCCTCGCGGATCGCGGCGAAGAGCGTCGCGATGTCGGCGGAGAGGGATTCGTGTGAAGCGAGAGCGATCATGCGTGCTGGTCCGTTCTGTGATTCATGTGGGAGATCTGCATGGCGCGTGCCGCCCGTGCCTCGACGATCGACTGCGATTGGCCGACGTGCGTGCGGAGGTAGTCGCGGGCCTCGTGAAGCCGACCGCGAAGGACCAGGTCGAGGATCTCGAGGTGCTCGCCGATCGTGGCGTCGACCCGGTCCTGGGTGAGGTAGTCGTGCATGCGGATCGGCCGGATCCTCCGATTGACCCGCTCGAGGGCGGTCACGAGTTCGCCGTTGCCGGCCGCGCGCAGGAGCGAGACGTGGAACTGCTCGTCGGCGTCGACGAAGCCGGGGTCGGGCGATACCCCGGCGTCGAGGCGGCTCTGCCACAGTGCTTGCTCCTGCGTCAGCGTCGGAACCTCGTGACGGATGGTCGGATCGCCGATCGCGCGTTCCAGGCCGTGGGATTCGAGCAGGATCCGCAGCTCGTACAGCTCGGTGAATTCTTCGAGCGTCGGCATGTATCTGTACAGCGCACCGTCCCGCTTGACCAGCAGGCCGTCGGCCTCGAGGCGGGCCAGCGCATCGCGAACAGGCGTGCGCGACACGACGAACCGGTCGGCGATGTTCTCCTCCGTGAACCGGTGGAACGGCGAATGGGTCGCCGTGAGCAGTTCGGCGCGGAGCTCTTCGTAGATGCGCACCCGGGCCGGCCGACGGCGTGAGGTGCCGGCCTCGTGCGGTGTGGCCAATGATGTATCCATTGCTGGACAGCGTGTTGGACACATGTTTCGACCGCGTGTACGCGATATCGCCCCGGTGTAACGGATGACGCGGTTTGTTACAGCGCGATGCCTTGACGCGATGTCGGCACCCGGCGCTAGCGTATGCGCCATGGAGATCGTCACCTCTGCAGACCGAACGCCCATCGCCACGCACGCGGTCGGCGACGGCCCCACCGTCGTGATCGTCAACGGCGCGCTTTCCACGGCGCGCGATGCCGGCGCGATCGCCCAGGCCTTCGCGGATGTCGGGCTGCGCGCTGTCACCTACGATCGGCGGGCACGGGGTGACTCGGGCGACGCTTCGCCGGCAGCGCCCGAGCGCGAGGTCGAGGACCTGGCGGCGGTGATCGCGGCATCCGGTTCCGACGCCGCCGTGATCGGACACTCCTCCGGAGCGGTGCTCGCGCTGTATGCCGCAGGAGAGGGCGTCCCGATCTCCCGCCTGTTCCTCTCCGAGCCGCCGTTTCGATTCGGTGAGGGCGACCCGGCATCCGATCTGGCCGACCGCCTGCAGGCGCTGGTCGACGAGGGCCGACCGGGCGATGCGGTGGTCCTGTTCCAACGGGAGGGAGTCGGGCTGCCCGACGCCTTCATCGAGCAGTTCCGCGCGTCGCCGGCGTTCGAGCAGGTCGCGCGGCTCGGGCGCTCCACCGTCTACGACACTCTCGTGACCCAGCGCGTGTCGACGCCGACGGCGGCCATGCTCGGCGTGCGGATGCCGGTGACGATCCTGCGCGGATCCGAGACGATGCCGCTCCTCGTCGCCGCCGCTTCCCGCCTGGCCGGCGCGATGCCGGATGCCGAGTTCGTGGAGGTTCCCGAGTCGATCAGCCATCGGATGGACCCGGAGGCGACCGCACGCATCGTCGCCGCTCGCCTCACCTGAGCCGCCTCTGGAACGGAGGCGCTGTCGCTGTCAAGCCCCTCGGGCCGGAGATCGAGCCGCGTTACGGTCGCCGCATGATGGC
This sequence comes from Microbacterium sp. STRO-1N, assembly GCF_057748015.1. Next base: position 3,766,700 of record NZ_CM173234.1, on the reverse strand, counting down.
AACGACGAAGACATCCTCCACCAAAGCATCCGGCTCCCGCACTGCACGCGGCGGGAGCGGAGAGAAGCGCACGCGTCGACAGAATGCCGAGAAGGGCTTCGTGGCATCGCCGGAGCTGAGCGCGCACCTGCAGGCCGTGCTCGTCGATCTGCTGGAACTGGCGATGCAGGGCAAGCAGGCGCATTGGAACGTCGTGGGGAGGAACTTCCGCGACACGCATCGTCAGCTCGACGAGATCATCGAGGCGGCGCGCGAGTTCAGTGACACGGTCGCCGAACGCATGCGCGCGCTGCACGCCGTGCCCGATGGGCGCAGCGACACGGTCGCGTCGAGCACGACGCTGCCGGAGTATCCGCAGGGCGAGGTCGATACGAGCGAGACCGTCGATCTCATCACCGAGCGGCTCGAGGCGGTCGTGGGCACGATGCGCGAGGTGCACGACGGCGTGGACGAGGAGGACCCGACCAGCGCTGACATCCTGCACGCGATCATCGAGAAGATGGAGCAGTTCGCGTGGATGGTGAGCGCGGAGAACCGCACGCCGGCAGGGCGCTGAGCATGGAGGTCGAGCCTCGCCGCGCGATCGTCACGGGTGCGGACTCCGGCATCGGCCGCGCCACGGCCGTCGCGCTCGCCGCTGAAGGCGTCGACGTGGCGATCACGTGGCATTCGGATGCCGCCGGTGCCGAGGACACCGCCGAAGAGGTCCGTTCGCACGGGTCTAGGGCGATCGTCGCTCGACTGGACACGACCGAGATCCCTGCCTGCGGCGACGTCGTGGATGACCTCGTGGCCGAGCTCGGCGGCCTGGACGTGTTCGTGAACAATGCGGGGACCGGCCTGTCGACGCCGTTCCTCGACGTGAGCCTCGACGAGTGGCGACGCGTCGTGGATGTGGACCTGACCGGAGCGTTCGTCTGCCTGCAGCGCGCGGCCAGGCACCTCGCGGCCGGCGGCAACGGAGGGCGGCTGATCGCGGTGACGAGCGTGCACGCGCATCAGCCGATGGTCGGGTCGAGCGCGTACGACGCGGCGAAGCACGGCCTCGCCGGGTTGATGAAGAACATCGCGCTCGAGCTCGGCGGTCGCGGCATCACCGCGGTGAGCGTCGCGCCGGGCGAGATCGCGACGCCCATGACGGGTCAGACCGACCGCGATCCGTACCAGGAGGATCGTCCTGGCATCCCGCTCGGTCGGCCGGGGGATGCCCGCGAGGTGGCGGCGCTGATCGCCTTCCTCGCCTCGCCAGGCGCCGCCTACATCAGCGGCACGTCGATCGTGATCGACGGCGGAATGCTGCAGATGGGCCCGCAGGCGGGCGCCGCGATCACAGAGCACGACTGGCGGACCGTGTGAGCGCGCATGGCGCGCGCTCCGGTCGTTCGGATCGGCACCTCGGGGTGGCGGTATCCGCGCTGGCGGGGTGACTTCTCCCCGAAGGGGCTCGCGCAGCTCTATACCAGCGGCTACACGGATGCCGAGCTGGACGCGTGGGCGTCTCGGATCCGCGGGTGGGCGGCCGAGGGTCGGGATGTCTACGTGTACTTCGACAACGATGCGCTCGGGCACGCGCCGCATGACGCGGTGCGGCTGGCACAGCGGGTCGGCGCGGTGGGATCCCCGTGATCGCACGGCGAGCCGGACCGGCGACATATTCGATTCTCTTTGAATCCCTCTGATTCCGACGGCAGCGTCCGCGCCGCACCCCCCGATCTTGTGAGCGCAATTTCACAAGAGCGTTACAACGCCGAAATCGCGGGCGCTGAACCGGCGAGGACACTCGGTTTCTATCACTCGATAGAAACACCTGGTGCACCACCCGTCCTCAGGAGAGCCCATGATCATCTTCGGAGTAGCGATCACCGTCCTCGTCGTCCTCCTGGTCGGCATCTATGTCGCTCGCAAGATCGACGGCGACAGTGCCAATTACCTCGTCGCGGGGCGAAGACTCGGCGTCCCGCTGGTCGCGGTCTCTCTGACGGCCGCGGCCGTCGACTCGAACGCGACCGTCGGCAACACCGACCTCACGTCGCAGTTCGGCTTCTGGTCGGGTGCATCGCTCGCTCTCGGTCTGGCGATCTGCCTGTTCCTGTCCGGGCTGTTCCTCGCGAAGCCGATGAACCGGATGAAGCTGTTCACGCTCGCCGACTTCTTCCGCCTGCGGTACGGACGCGCGACCGAGGTCATCGCGTCGGCCCTCATGATCCTCGCCTTCACGATCCTGCTCGCCGGCAACCTCGTCGCGTGCGGCTTCCTGCTGGAGCGCTTCGCGAACATCCCGTACGCATGGGGCATCGTGCTGTCGGTCGCTCTCGTGCTGGCGTACACGATCGCCGGCGGCCTCTTCTCGGATGCCTATACCGCCGCCATCCAGATGACGATCACGGTCATCGCCTCGATCTCGCTGCTGGTCTGGGTCATGCTCAGCTACGGCATCGTCATCCCCGAGGGCATGGGACCGTTCGACTTCGCACAGCTGACCGACCCAGCCATGGGCGCGCCGATCAACTGGGCCACGCTCGTCGCGCTCGGCATCGGCGACCTCGTCGCGATCGACCTCATGCAGCGCATCTTCGGCGCCCGAACGCCCGAGATCGCTCGACGGGCATGCTTCGCCGGCGCTGCGGGAACGGCTGTCATCGGCACGATCTTCGCTCTGGTCGCGCTGACCGCGACGGCCGTGCTGGGGATCTCGGTCGCCGACGGGCCGGTGCTGTTCACCCTTCTCGACGACTATGCGCCTCCCCTGATCGCCGTGCTCGTGCTGTCCGGCGTCGTCGCGGCGTCGTTCTCCACGGCATCCGGCGCGATCCTCGCGACCAGCGCCATCGCGGTGCGCAACCTCGTCACGGTGCGGCGCTCGACCACCTCGGGCAGCGACCCCCTGCTGCGCTGGACGCGTGTGGCGATGATCCCGATCGTCCTGCTGGGCTCGTTCCTGGCCATCCAGGTGAGCCAGACCGGCATCCTGTTGACCCTCGCCTTCGACCTCATGCTCGCGTGCCTGGCCGCACCGTTCCTGTTCGGCATCTTCTGGCGCCGTGCAGGTGCCGCGGCCGCGCTCATCGGCATCGCGGTCGGGTTCGTCGTCCGCATGACCTATCTCGCCCTCACGCCGACGATCTACGGGGTTCCGAACGACATCCTCTACATCCCCAACACCCTCATCGGTGCCGACTTCGACGGCTGGGCGACCCTGGTCTCGGCGCTCATCGGGTTCGGAACCTTCGTCGTCGTCGGGCTCCTCTCCCCGCGCACGGCGACCGAGTTCGCGGCCGAAGAGGTCGTCAAGGCCGAGCTCGCGCAGGAGCAGGAGGGCGCCTTCGAACCCGTTTCCGCCGCGGTGCGCGCAGCGGATGCCGAGGATGTTCCCGCCCCGCGATCCGATCGAAACGTGCCGGAAATCTCGCACTGATGGGATACCTGTCAATCGATAGAAAAGGAGCGGTGATGAGCGGTCGCGTCGATGAGTTGAGCAATGTCGATCGGGCACGGCGGGACGCCCGCGGGCGGGCCGCGCAGTCCGACTGGATGCCGTACCTGCCCCCGTCCTCGGCGCCGTTCGCGCCGTCGGACGTCGCCCCCCGGGACCTGCGCTGGGCCGAGACCGTCGCTCCGGGCGGCTACACGCACCTGCGGGTGGCTCGCGGCACGCGGATCCGGCTCGAGGACGTCACCGGCGACGCATGCGCCGGCCTCGTCGTGTTCAACGCCCTCGCGCCGCACGAGCGGCTGAACGTCGCCGATACGCAGAAGATCCCGTGGCAGGCGTATCTCGGCGCGGGGCACCCGCTGCTCTCCGGGGACGGGCGCGTGCTCGCGACGATCGCCGCAGACACCTCCGGCCACCACGACGCGTTCTGCGGGACCACGAGCGACGCATGGAGCATCGCCAAGTACGGCGACGCCCTGCCCGAGGGCCCCACTCCGTCGGGGCACGCCCTGCTGCGCCTCGCCGCGAGCAAGCACGGACTCACGTCGCGCGATCTGCCGCCGGCCGTGTCGTTCTTCCAGGGCGTCCGCATCGACGAGGACGGCACCACGCGCTGGCTCGGATCCGCCGGGCCCGGCACGAGCGTCGAGCTCGTCGCCGAACTGCCGCTCATCGTGCTCATCGCCAATGCGCCCCACCCCGTCGATCCGCGCGACGACTACATCTCTGGTCCGCTGCGCGTCACGGCATGGAAGTCGGCCCCGACCGGAGCACAGGATGCCGTGTTCTCGGCATCCCCCGAGCGCGAACGCGCCTATCGCAACTCGATCGCCTACGCAGAGCTCGCCGGGCTCTGAACGACAAGGAGGACGTCATGATCACGACCGTTCCCGACCGACCCGTCCACGCGCCGGACGCCCTGATGGACTGGTCCCGGCCGCTCGTCGCCGGTGCCATCGTGCTCGACGAGCGCGTCGAACCCCGAGCCTCCTGGTCGGCGCGCGTCGCTGCCGGAGACGTGCTCACGATCGTGGATGTCGGAGGCAACCAGTCCGCCGACTTCCTCGTGTACGACGCCGCCGACACCGACGAGCGCTACAGCGCTGCGGACACGATCGCCTGGCAGCGCAACGCCTACGTCGGCACCGGCACGGTGCTGCGCAGCAACCTCGGGCGTCCCCTGATGACGGTCGTGGACAACGAGATCGACCGTCAGGACACCATCGGCGGCGCATGCAGCAAGGAGTCCAACACGCTGCGCTACGGCCACCACACGATGTACCAGCACGCCTGCCGTGAGAACTTCCTCGCCGAGGCGGCGCGGTACGGCCTGGGTGCGCGGGATCTGGTCTCGAACCTGAACTGGTTCATGAACGTGCCCGTCGAGGCCGACGGCTCGCTGGGCATCGTCGACGGCATGTCCGCCCCGGGTAAGCGCGTCGCCATGCGCGCCGAGCGCGACGTGCTGGTGATCGTCTCGAACTGCCCGCAGATGAACAACCCCTGCAACGACTTCAGCTGCACTCCGCTGCGCATGATTGTGGGCCACCCGTGAACGCCTTCGACACCCTCCTGGTCGCGAACCGCGGCGAGATCGCCCGCCGCATCATCCGTTCGGCCCGCGAGCGCGGACTGCGCACGGTCGCGGTGTACTCCGACGCGGATCGTGCCGCCCCGCACGTCCGCGACGCGGACACCGCGGTGCGTCTGGGGCCCGCCCCGGCATCCGAGTCCTACCTGGTTCTGGATGCCGTGCTGCAGGCGGCCGTCGACACCGGCGCCGGCGCAGTGCACCCCGGCTACGGCTTCCTCGCCGAGAACTCGACAGCAGCCCGTGCGTTCGAGTCCGCCGGGATCGGCTGGGTCGGCCCCACCCCCGACCAGCTCGACGCGTTCGGCCTGAAGCACACCGCCCGCGCGCTCGCGGCGGCCGCCGGCGTGCCGCTGCTGCCGGGAACCGATGTGCTGGCCTCGCGCGATGAGGCCGTCGCCGAGGCCGCGCGGATCGGTTACCCGGTCATGCTCAAGGCCACCGGTGGCGGCGGCGGCATCGGCATGCGGGTCTGCGCGTCAGCCGACGAGGTAGCAGAGGCGTTCGACGCGGTCACCAGGCAGGCCGCGGCGAGCTTCGGCTCCGCCGGCGTCTTCCTCGAGAAGTTCGTCCGCCCGGCTCGACACGTCGAGGTGCAGCTGTTCGGCGACGGTGAGGGTCGGGTCGCCGTGTTCGGTGACCGCGACTGCTCGTTGCAGCGCCGGAATCAGAAGGTCGTCGAAGAGGCGCCCGCGCCGGGGCTCCCCGACGCGGTGCGAGAGACCCTGCATTCGACCGCGGCGGCGCTGGCCGCCGGCATCCGATACCGCTCGGCCGGGACGGCCGAATTCGTGTACGACCCGATCGACGAGCAGGCGTACTTCCTCGAGGTGAACGCCCGCCTGCAGGTGGAGCACCCGGTCACCGAGGCCGTCTACGGACTCGACCTGGTCGGACTCATGCTCGACCTGACCGCCGGTGGACCGTCCGCGCTGCCGAGCGCGCTGTTCGACGTGGCCCCCACGCCGAACGGGCATGCGGTCGAAGCCCGCATCTACGCGGAGGATCCGGATCGCGGCAACACGCCGTCGACGGGTCTCGTGACGGCGGTGCGGTTCCCGGAGGCCGACGACGTGCGCGTGGATGCCTGGATCGAGGCGGGTCTCGACGTCACCAGCTTCTACGACCCGCTGCTCGCGAAGGTCATCGCGCATGCCCCCACCCGCGACGGCGCGCTCGACCGGCTGCATGACGCGCTCGCCGAGACGCGCATCGACGGCATCGTGACGGGAACCGGGATGCTGCGGGAGATCGTGCGCGACGAGCGGGTGCGCGCGGTGGAGCACCACACCGGCACGCTGGACGGCGTCGGAGATCCCGATCCGCGCATCGAGGTCGTCGAACCGGGCATGCTCACGACCGTGCAGGACCTGCCGGGTCGCCTCGGGTACTGGAAGGTAGGGGTGCCGCCGTCCGGGCCGATGGATGCGGTCTCCTTCCGGGAGGGCAACCTGGCGCTGGGGAACCCGGAGGGTGCTCCTGGCCTGGAGATCACGCTCACCGGCCCCGTCCTGCGCTTCAGCGCCGCGACGAGTGTCTGCGTCACAGGTGCACACGCCGACGTCACGGTCGACGGCGTTCCCGTCGACCCGTATACGCCGATCGAGGTGCCGGCCGGCGCGACGCTGCGCATCGGGGCGGCACCGGGCCCCGGCATCCGCACCTATCTCGCCGTCCGCGGCGGCATCGACGTGCCCGAGTATCTGGGCAGTGCGTCGACTTTCACGCTCGGCGGTTTCGGCGGGCACGGAGGGAGGGCGCTGAAGGCCGGAGACGTGCTGCGTCCGGGTCGGGTATCCGGACCGGTCGGCGGCCCCACGCCGATCGAACGCCGTCCGCGCCTGACGCACCAGTGGAGCATCGGCGTCACGGAGGGCCCGCACGCGGCGCCGGAGTTCTTCACCCGTGCGGACATCGACGAGCTGTACGCCGCGGAGTACGCCGTGCAGGTGAACTCGGCGCGCACGGGCGTGCGGCTGAGCGGACCGAAGCCGACCTGGGCGCGCACGGACGGCGGCGAGGCGGGCCTGCACCCCTCGAACATCCACGACACCCCGTACGCTGTCGGCGCCCTGGACTTCACCGGGGACACGCCGATCATCCTCGGCCCAGACGGACCGAGCCTCGGCGGCTTCGTGTGCCCCGCGGTCGTCGCGAGCGGCGAGCTGTGGAAGCTCGGTCAGTTGCGTCCGGGCGACACCGTCCGCTTCGTGCCGGTGCGCGAGGCGGATGCGGCTGGGCTGGACGCCGCCCGCTCGTTCGGGACGATCCCGCTCATCGGAGGCGACGGCGACGACGGCATCCTGGCGCGGAGGGATGCCGAGGGCGACGCGCGTCCACGTGTGACGTACAGCCGGGACGGCGACGACAACCTGCTCGTCGAATTCGGCGACCAGGTGCTCGATCTGGGTCTGCGGATGCGCGTGCACGCGCTGCAGTCCGCGCTGGAGGAGGAGCAGCCGGCGGGGGTGATCGACGTCACCCCCGGGATCCGATCCCTGCAGATCCACACGGATGCCGGGGCATTGCGAGCCTCGCAACTCGTCGGCCTCCTCCAGGAACTGGATGACGCGCTGCCGCCGACGCGGGAGCTCGAGGTGCCGTCCCGCGAAGTGCACCTGCCGCTGTCCTGGGATGATCCGGCGACGCGGCTGGCCATCGAGCGGTACATCGCCGGCGTGCGGGACGATGCGCCGTGGACGCCGTGGAACATCGAATTCATCCGGCGCATCAACGGCCTCGACTCGGTCGACGACGTGCTGCGCACCGTCTTCGATGCCCAGTATCTCGTGTTGGGCCTCGGCGACGTGTACCTCGGCGCCCCCGTGGCGACGCCGTTGGATCCGCGTCATCGCCTCGTCACGACGAAGTACAACCCGGCGCGCACATGGACCGCCGAGAACTCGGTCGGCATCGGTGGCGCGTACATGTGCATCTACGGCATGGAGGGACCAGGCGGCTATCAGTTCGTCGGCCGGACCGTGCAGATCTGGAACCGCTTCCGCCGTGGCGGGCTGTTCGCCGAGAATCCGTGGGCGCTGCGGTTCTTCGATCGGATCCGCTGGTACCCGGTGTCCGCGGACGAGCTGCTCGAGCTGCGGGCGGAGACCGACGCGGGCCGCGGGGACTACCGGACCGTGGACGGCACGTTCGCACTGGCCGACCATGAGCGGTTCCTCGCCGAGAACGCGTCGTCGATCGAGGAGTTCCGTACGACGCAGCGGCGCGCGTTCGCCGAGGAGCGGGAGCGCTGGCGCCTCTCCGGTGAGTTCGATCGGCCGGTCGAATCGGATGCCGCGGCCGTACCCGTCGTCGAGGAGGCGCCGCTGCCGGAGGGATGCGTCGCGGTGCGCGCGCCCTTCGCCGCGTCGGTGTGGCAGATCGCGATGTCGGCGGGGGAGAAGGTGAAGATCGGCGACCACATGATCGTGCTGGAGGCGATGAAGATGGAGGCCGCCGTGAGCGCGACGATCGACGGGACCACGCGCGAGATCATGGTGCGGCCGGGCGAGCGGGTCGAGGCGGGGCAGCTCCTGGCGATCGTGGAGGCGGCGCGATGAGCACGGCGACGGGACTCGTGGCAGTATCGCAGGCATGAGCAAAGCGGTTGCCGGCAGACCGAGAGCGCTGGCGCGCACGGAGGACGGACGCTCGGCACGCGAGCAGATCCTGGATGCCGCGGCCGAGCTGTTCGCCAGCCGCGGCTATGCGGCGACGTCCACTCGCGACATCGCCGAGCGCGTCGGCATCCGGCAGGCGAGTCTGTACTACCACGTGGCCGGGAAGCCGCAGCTGCTGCTCGAACTGCTGGATGCCTCGGTGCGGCCGACGCTGGACGGGCTCGACGAGCTGCTCGCCGAGCCGGATGCCGTCGCCGCGCTGCGGGCGCTGGTGCACCGCGACGTGCAGACGCTGCGGGATGCCCCGCACAACCTCGGCGTCCTGTACCTGACGCCCGAGCTCGGTGACCCGGAGTTCGGGGCGATCCGCGAGGCGCGCGCGCAGCTGCGGGCGGCTTACGAGCAGCTCGCCGAGCGGATCGCGGGAGGCGACGGAGGCATCCGCGGTGCCGCATGCATGCAGCTCGTCGAGATGGTGATCGAGCTGCGTCAGCGCGACGCCGTGCCCGACGACGTCGCCGAGCAGATCGCGGATGCGTGTCTTCGCGTGGTCGGTGCCGCGAGGACTCGCCCAGAACCGGAGTGATGTTCGGGCGTGCGCCCCGCTCGTCCGCATGAGACGACGGCGGGAGGGCGGCGCGGATGCCCGCCCTCCCGCCGAACGGTCAGCCGCGTGTCGCGAGCTGCGGGTACACGGCCTCCAGCGGTGCGGAGAGCCCGGCCTTGGCCCGCACCGAAGTGTCGTCCGCGAGGACTTCGAACTCGCCGGCCTCGGTCGCGTCGAGCACGGTCGAGACGAGCTCTGCAGGGTCGAGCTTCGAGTCGGTGGCGTGCGCGGCCATGGCGGTGTCGACGTAGCCGACGTGCACCCCGACGACCTGCACGCCCGCGGGCTGCAGCTCGAGGCGCAGCGAGTTCGTCGCAGACCACAGGGCGGCCTTGGTGGCCGAGTAGATCCCCGCCACGGCGTACCAGGAGAGCGCGGAGTGGATGTCGATGATCGCGGTGGTTCCGCCCTTCGCGGCGAGGGCCGGAGCAAAGGCGCGGGTCAGGAACAGCGGGCCGAGGAAGTTGGTCTCGACGCTGCGGCGGATCTCCTCGTCCGAATGGGTGAGGATGCCGGGACTGGACACCGAGACGCCGGCGTTGTTGATCAGGATGGTCACGTCCGGCGCGGCTTCGACGGCGGCGCGGATCGACTCCGGATCTGTCACGTCGAGGGCGAGGGGAACGACGCGCTCGTCATCCCATTCGCGGGGCGTCCGGGCCGTGGCGTAGACCTTCGCCGCGCCGCGGGCGAGAGACTCTCGGACGAAGTGCGCGCCGATGCCTCCGTTCGCGCCGGTGACGAGGACGACAGCGCCGTTGAGGGAAGTCATGAGATGGATAGTCCTTTTCGAGTGGTGTGCGGGTGGTTGAGGGTGACCGGGTCGGGCGCCGGGTGCGTGCCCGGCCCGGTCACGTACGGAGAGGGTCAGGCGTGGGTGAGGACGGGGTAGTCGGTGTACCCGTTCGCGCCGCCGCCGTACAGAGTCGCCGGGTCGATGTCGTTGAGCGGTGCGTCCTGCTGGAGCCGTTCGACGATGTCGGGGTTGGCGAGGGCGAACCGGCCGAGCGGTGCGATGTCGGCGAGCCCGGCGTTCATGTCGGCGGCGATGCCGTCGCGGTCGCGCCCGTAGCGGACGACGAGGACCGCTGTCGGCCACACATCTCGGAAGGAGCGCAGCAGGCCGTCGTCGCCGAGGTGGTGCACGTGCAGGTAGACCAGATTGAGCCTTGCGAGCTCACTGACGAGGTAGCGGTACTGGGCATGCACGGCTCCGGTGTCGCCCTCGTTCAGCCCGCCGAGGGGGAACGCGGGGGAGATCCGGATGCCGGTGCGATCCGCGCCGATCTCCTCGGCCACGGCACGCGCGACCTCGATGACGAACCGCGCCCGGTTCTCGACTGTGCCGCCGTACTCGTCGGTGCGCTGGTTGGCGTTGGGGGAGAGGAACTGGTGCAGCAGGTACCCGTTGGCGGCGTGGATCTCGACCCCGTCCGCGCCGGCGGCGATCGCGGAAACCGCCGCGTGGCGGAACTCGCCGATCACGCCCTGGATCTCGGAGGTGCTGAGCTCGCGCGGTACGGGGATCGGCTGCTTCCCGGTGGCGGTGAAGATCTCCTCGCCGGGAGCGATCGCGGACGGAGCGACCGCCTGCCGGTGGTGCGGGGAGTTGTCCGGATGGGAGATCCGGCCGACGTGCATCAGCTGGATGAACAGGTGCCCGGCCTTCTCGTGCACCGCGTCCGCAACCAGACGCCAGCCCTCGACGTGCTCGGGAGTGTAGATCCCGGGGGTGTTGAAGTACCCCTGCCCGTCCTCCGACGGCTGCGTGCCCTCGGAGATCAGCAGCCCGAGCGATGCACGCTGCGCGTAATACTCCGCGGCGAGTTCGCCGGGGACACCGTCGGGGTTGGCGCGGTTGCGGGTCATCGGAGCCAGCGCGAGCCGGTGCGGGAGTTCGATCCGGCCGAGGGTGAACGGCTGCCAGAGAGACGAGGACGTCATAGCGGGTGAGGTTCCTTTCGAGTGCATAGATCGACGGCTGCTTCCCGTGTACAACGGTCGTGCGCACAGGGCATGGGAGAATGAGTCGAGGCACATCCGAGTCCACATAGCAGTGACTACACTCATAACTGAGGTGAGTCAGAGTCTATTCCCCTGGGAGGAACACGATGTCAGTGGCGACACCGCCGGTCGGGCGACGCGAGCGCAACAAGCAGGCCAAGCTCGAGCGCATCACGGCGGCCGCGAGCGAGCTGTTCGCCGAGCACGGGGTGGATGAGGTGACGACGCAGCAGATCGCGGACGCGGCGGACATCGGCACCGGGACGCTGTTCCTGTATGCGAAGACGAAGGGTGAGCTGCTGCTGCTGGTTCAGAACGCCCACTATCTTGAGGCGCTGGAGCGCGGGCGTGCCGCTGCTGCGCGAGAGTCCACGGCGGTGGACGCGATCCTTGCCCTGATGACCCCGGTCGTGGAGTGCAACCGCGTCCAGGTCGACAACGGTCGCACCTACCTGAGGGAGATGGTCTTCGGCGACCTGAACGAACCCCACCACGCCGAAGCGCTCTCCATCGTCGCGCAGACCGAGCAAGCTGTCGCCGACCTCCTCACCGGGCGGGCGGGCGTTGCGACGGAACACGCAGCGACACTGGCCCGGGTGATATCGGCCATCCACTTCCTCGAGCTGGGGGCCAGCATGAACACGGCCTCGAGCATCCCGGAACTCCTCGCCGACATCCGCACACAAGTGTCGGCGATCCTCCCGGACTGAACCAGCCCCGGGGTCACGAAGCCGCGATCTCGGCGGTGCTCGTGCGGACGAACGCGACGTCCCGGTTGTCGACGACCCTGCCATGCGGGTCGAGCAGGCCGGCGCGGACGCGCTCGCCCGTCTCGATCGCGACGGGCAGCACACGCGAGCCGGGCGTGCGGGGGATGTGTGCTTCGCCCCACTGCTGCATGGCGACCATCACGACCTTCAGTTCCTCGCCCGCGGGCGTGAGCTGGTAAGCGTCACGGGTGCGCTGACCGGGCTCCTGGTATGGAATCTTCTCCATCACTCCGTGCCCGACGAGCGTCGCGAGCCGGACGCTGAGGACGTCAGAGGCGATGCCGAGCCGGTCACGGAACTGCGCGAACATCCGTGCCCCGAGGAACGCCTCCCGGACGATCAAGAAGCTCCAGGAGTCGGCGAGTACCCCGACGCTCCGGACGATGCCGCACGGGTTGTCCAGTGCCTGCGCGAGGGTCGCCGACGGTCGAGGCATGCTGCCATCCTTCCCGAGGTTCGTGGCGGTGTCGAGTCAGGCCGATGCGTCGTCGGGGGCGGGCTGGAGCTCGCCGCGGACGAAGGAGAAGTTCTCCCTCGGCACCGGAATGAGCGCGATGAACCGGTCCTCGGCGGGTATCCCGAGCGCTTCGTGCAACGCCTCCGGTAGTGCCGTGCCGAGGGCACTCTTCTGGTCGGCGGCGAACCTGCCCGCCGGGATGTGCACCGGGAACACCAGCATCCGTCAGCCCGCTCTCGCGCCGCGCCAGCGCACTCTATTACGCTCTGAGTTGTTTCAGCCAACTTAGCATCGATAGGGTCGACGTGACTCGGATCTCGGGTCGCATCCTCACAGGGCAGACAGGAGCACAGGCATGCGCTACACGACGTTCGGCCGACGCACTGGATTGCGGGTCTCGGTGCGTGTACTGGGTACGGGACGTCTCAGCGACTGGGGTCGCCTGGTGCACACGGAGTCACACGCGCGGAAGACCGCGATCGTTGACGCGGTGATCGACATCGCCGCCGGTGGCGTGAGGCGACCATGACGACGTACGAAGACGATTCCGAGCGGTCCCGAACCATCCGCTATCGGGTTCCTGGGAAGGACAAGCGGGTGCTGTTCGCCCGGTCCGGGCTCGAGCGGCTCCAGGCCTTGGTGGCAGGGGACGTGCCGTCTCCGCCGATCAGCAGTCACATCGGGCTAGAGTTCATCTCGGTGTCCGAGGGGGACGTGGTGCTGACGGCGGTGCCGGACGAGTCGCACTACAACCCGATCGGATCCGTGCACGGCGGGTTCTTCGCGACCGTCCTCGACTCCGCGTGCGGGTGCGCGGTGCACTCCACCCTCCCCGCGGGTGTCGGATACACCAGCCTGGAGATCAAGGTCTCGTTTCTGCGTCTGATCACCGCCGACACCGGCCCGGTCACTGCACACGGGTGGGTCACGCGCGCCGGCCGCAGCGCCGCGTTCGCGGAGGCCGACATTCGTGACGAGGAAGGTCGTGTCCTCGCGACGGCTTCCAGCACGTGTCTCATCGTGCACCCGGATCCTGCCTCGTGACCCGTTTCGGCCGACGCGGGGCGTTCTGGTCTGCCGCGTCGGTTCTGGCTCTCGCGCTGTGGTCGTCGGGTGCGCCCAGTGTGGTCTACCCGCTCTACGCCGAGAAGTGGGATCTCACACCGGTCGTGGTGACGACCGTGTTCGCGACGTACCAGCTGGCGCTGATCGTGGTGCTGCCGCTGTTCGGGAATCTGTCCGACCTGTTCGGCCGCCGCCGGATCATGATCACGGCCATCGCTCTCATCGGCATCTCCGCGCTCGTGTTCGCCTTCGCGCCTCATGTCGGCTTCCTCTATGTCGGCCGGGTACTGCAGGGCGCCGGGGCCGGACTGGCGATGGGCGCGGCCACCGCGTCCCTGATCGAGAACAACACCACGAGCAGCCCCCGCTTCGCGAGCACCATCGCCACGGTGGCGACCGCGACCGGTCTCACCCTGGCGCTGCTGCTCAGCGGTCTGTTCGCCGAGTACCTCCCGTTGCCGCTGCTGTGGAGCTACATCGTCCTCCTCGCTCTCGCTGCCGCCTCCATCGCCGCGCTGCTGGCCACGCCAGATGACCGGCCGCCGCAGGTGACCCGGTGGCGGCCGCAGGCTCCGTTCGTCCCCCCGGGGATCCGGATCGGGTTCGTCGTCGCCACGCTCTCGGTCGGCCTGGCGTACTGCGTCGGGGCGATCTTCCTTTCCCTCGGCGCACACATGATCGACCAGTTCACCCACACCGACGACACAGCTCTCGTCGGCGTCCTGCTGGCCGTCTCGTCGGCGTTCATCGGTGTCACCGGGCTCTTCCTCGCCCGATTCTCTGCCCGCGCGCTCATCTGGGTCGGCATCGGACTCACCATGGTGAGCCTCGCTCTCATGACCGCAGCCAGCGCTCTCCAGTCGCTCCCGCTGTTCCTGTTGTGGTGCATCGTCGGCGGCATCGCGTACGCGCTGACCTTCACCGGCGGCCTCGCCCTCATCAACCGGCTCGCGCCCGAACGCCACCGCGGCGCGACGCTGTCCTTCCTCTACCTCATCGCATACGCGCTGCAGGCTGCCACCGCCATCGGCGTCGGAGCAGTCGCCACCGCGATCTCACTGCGCATCGCCGTCGGAGCGGCTGCGATCGCCCTCACCGTGCTGTGCGTCGCGGTCGCCGCGCTGCTGATCGTCGGTGGGCGCGCGGGCGATCGGCCGCGGATGCTGCGGACCCGGTGAGTGGGAGTCAGCGCGTCTCGGTGGCCAGGCCGATGAGCGCTTCGGGCCTCAGCCCTCGGCGAAGCCGAGGATGACGGAGGCGTGCAGGTGCTGGTCGGCGGGATTGTCGTGCGCGACGTTCGGAGCGTCCCACGTCTTCTCGTTCCACGGCAGGAGTACCTGGGTGCGCAGCTCCTTCAGCACCCCCGTGTGCGGTCGGGTCAGGGGGCGAGGAACTTCGCGGCGACGGGGGCGAACTGCTCCCAGTACTGGAAGATGCCGCCGTGGCCGGAGTTCGGATAGATGATCAGCTCCGAGTCCTTGATCCGCTGGTGCAGGTCGGCGGACAGGATCGAGGGGACCATGCGGTCGTTGTCGCCATTGGCGATCAGGGTGGGTTGCGTGATGACCGACAGGTCCGACGGCGCGGAGCGGCCGTAGCGCTGAATTGCTTTCAGCTGCGTACTGAATGCGGCGTTGCTGATGGCCTCGTCCCGGTCGACGGTGCGCTCCTTGAGTCGCTCGACGAACGCTTTCCCGGCCTTCCTGCCGACGGCGTCGCGGTTGAAGAAGAGGAACTCCTTCGGGTCCGACCGGGTGAGGGTGGCGCGGAGGATGTCCCAATAGGTGACGCCGACGACCTTGTCCATGTTCTTCCCGCCGCGCGGCCCGGTACCGGTCAGGACGAGCCTGCGGACCAGATCGGGGTGCTTGACGGCGAGGTCCTGAGCGATCATGCCGCCCATCGAGAAGGAGAAGACGTCGATCTTGTCGAAGCCGAGGCCCTTCGCGATGAAGGTGTAGGCGTCGTCCGCTGCCTCCTCGATCGTCCCGGGGACGGTGCCGGATGACGCCCCGACGCCGCGCTGATCGAAGGTGATCACGTGACGGGTCTTCGCGATCGCGTCCACGATTCGGGGATCCCAGTTGTCGAGGGTCGCGGCCAGGTGCACGAAGAACACCACAGGGATGCCGCCGGTCGGACCCAACTCGCGGTAGGCGAAAGTGATTCCGCCGGCGGTGACGGTCTTCGCCGGCGCCTCGGCGTAGGAGGTGATGACGGGGTCGCTTTTGGTGCTCATGATGGTTGCTCCTTCAAGAGGTCGAGAGAGATTTCGGGGTAGTCGAAACGTCGGTCAGGGACCGGTGATGACAACCTTGCCGCGCATCCCGCCCTTGGTCAGGGCTTCGAGCGCCTGCGGGGTCTGGTCGAACGAGAACGTCTTCCCGACGACGGGACGGAGGACACCGTCGTCGACGAGCGCGGCGATCTGCCGCAGCTGGTCTCCGCTGGCGGTCATGAACAGGAAGTAGTAGGTCACGCCGAGTTTCTTCGCCTGTCGGCGGACCTTGCGGCTGAGCCCGGCGATGGCCAGGCGCAGCACCGGGTTCAGGCCGATCTCCTTTGCGTACGCGGGGTCGGGCGGCCCGCTGATACCGATCGCCTTCCCGCCTGGCTTCAGGATCCGCAGTGACTTCTCGAGGTTCTCGCCCCCAAGGCTGTCCAGTACCAGGTCGTAACCGGAGAGTTCGGTCTCGAAGTCCTGGGTGCGGTAGTCGATCACTTCGTCCGCGCCCAGTTCGTGCACGAAGTCGACGTTCTTCCCGGATGCGGTGGTGGCCACATACGCGCCGAGGTGCTTGGCGAGCTGGATCGCGATCGTCCCGACCCCTCCCGCGCCGGCGTGGATGAGTACCTTCTGGCCCGGCTTCACGTTCGCGTTGACCACCAGCGCCTGCCAGGCGGTCAGCGCCACCAGTGGCAGGGACGCCGCTTCGACAGGACTGATCGAGGCGGGCGCGAGTGCGAGGTCGGCCTCGTCGACCGCGATGCGCTCCGCGAACGTGCCGATCCGGTGATCCCTGGGCCGGGCGAACACCCGATCCCCGGCCTTGAATCCCTGCACCCCGGACCCGACGCGGATCACGGTTCCTGCGACGTCATGGCCGAGCACGAGAGGAGTCTTGTAGGGCAGATTCAGTTTGAACTCGCCCTCCCGGATCTTCTCGTCCAGCTGGTTCACACCTGCCGCCACGACGTGCACGAGGACGTCCCGGTCGCCCACGTGGGGCTCGGGCACATCCGCCTCGTGGATCGGCTGTTTGTACTTGTGGAACACGAACGCTCGCATGGTTCTTCTGTCTCCTACGGATCTGTCGGTGGGTGATGCTGAGTCAGTGGTGCAGGAAGCGGCCGACCAGGTCGGCCACGCTGTGGCGGTTCTGGGAGACGACCCCGTGTCCGGAGTCCGTGAACACGCGGACCTGCGCGTTCGGGAATCGCTGCAGAAGGGCGTCGGCGTTCTCGGGCGGGACCATGCGGTCGCTGTCGCCATGCAGGACCAGCACCGGCCCCGAGAACCGCTCAGCGGGAGGCTTCTGCCGGCCCCATGTCTTCACCGCGCGCAGCTGCGCGCGCAGCACGGCGGGGGAGACCGAGCCGTCCCGACCGATGCGCCGACGCTTCAGCCTCGCCTGGTAGGTCTTCGCCGCATGCTTGCCGTTTCGTGTGCGGGTGAAGAACAGCACGGACGTCGGGGGCGTGAACGTCAACAGCCCGCGGGCGACTCCGCGGGCGAACACTCCGGTCATCTGCGTCAAGCCGGGACCGCTCTGCGGGCCGGTACTGGCGAGGATCACCCCGTCCACCAGGTCGGGAGCCTGCGCGAGGACAGCCTGTGCGACCATGCCGCCCATCGACAGCCCGAAGAGATCCACTCGCGACAGCCCGAGCGCCCGGATCACCGCGATCGCGTCCGTCGCCATGTCGTCGAACCGATCGCGGACCTCGCCGGTCGAGCCGCCGACGCCGCGATAGCCGATCAGGATCACCCGACGCTCAGCCGTGAGCGGGCCGACGAGCTCCGGATCCCAGCTGTCCAGGTTCGCCCCCAGATGCGTCAATCCCACCAGTGGCAGGGCATCCGTGTGATCGTCGCCGAGATCGCGATAGACGAACTCCGCCCCGGCGACCTCGATCGAGTCCGTCGGAACGTCGATGAAAAGCACCGGTGCGGCACCTGAACCTTGCGCTGCGCGCCCCATGGAGGTTCCCTTCTTCTCGACGAACCGGACGGCCGACTGTCCGTCAGGCCGAGTATGCTCAAGTATGAGCGCACTCAGAAACTTTGTCAAGAGGGGGGTGTCGCGGTGTCGCATCCCGGCTCTGAGGTTCCGGCCGAGTGGGGTGGTGGCAGTTTCGTCGACGGAGGGTCTCAGATCAACGTGTCGGCCGTGCTCCCGGCGGACATCGACGAGGAGACCGGCCTGCCCTTCAGCTACCGGAGCTGGCCGTCGTATCAGGCGCTCGTGGAGACGCTGCTCTCGACGGACTGGAAAGCCGAGATGGGCGGCGCGCCGACCACGATGGACTACGTGAAGGACAATGACCAACTGCTTGTCGCGACCGGTGCCAGCTGCACCCACGCCGACTGACTCGTCGGAGATTCGGACCCTGCGCAAGCAGGTCGAATCGATCATCGTCCAGTACTCCTGGAAGATGGTGTTCGCCAGCACCGACGCCGAGTTCGACCGATTGAAGGCCGACATGCAGGAAGAGGCGACGGGCCTGGGTTGCGACAAGGTACGGGAAGCCGACATGGAGCGAGCTGAGTAGCGCAACGCGGACCGCGAGAAGGTCGCCGAAAAATTCGGCTGACCGATCCGCGTGACGGAGCACCCCCGGCATTGCGCATGCGCCTGGCGGCGCTTGTGCGGATGACCGACCGATCCGGGTTTCGCGAACTCAAGCGCCTGAGTTTCTGGAATCCCTCGTGGAGGGGCTGACGGGAATCGAACCCGCGCTATCTGCTTGGGAAGCAGAAGTTCTGCCATTGAACTACAGCCCCGTACCGGCATCCGAAGAGGCAGGTATCGGACAGCCTACCTGCCGCCCGGCCGCAGGCCAAAGCGCGGCCGGATTCGCTGCTGATACGGTTGAGCGTCCGTGCAGGAATCCGAGGAGGTGGTACCCGTGATCAGAATGACGTCGGTGCTCCTCTGTGGAGGCACGGTCGGGCGCTAGGTCGTCCGGGAGCGCCGCTGATGGCAGCACTCCCGAAAGGCACGACCATGCACTTCACCTCAGAACACGACGTCGCTGACGGCGTCATCACTCGCGAGTTCACTCTCGACGGCATCCCCGGCATCCTGTGGACGCCGTCGGATGCTTCCCCGTCCGCACCTGTCCCACTCATCATGATGGGCCAACCCGGCGGAATCGGGATGCGACGGATGCATCCTCGCCTGGCGGCGCGGGCGCGCGCCGTGGCCGCGCACGGCTTCGCCTCGGTCGCCGTCGAGCTGCCCGGGGCCGGCGAACGGCCACCGCTGCCCGGTGCGGACCAGGCGCGCTCGGACCTGGTCAGGGCGCTCTCGGCCGGCGAGGCGCCGAGCGCACAGACCGTCGACCGGCTGGTACTTCCTCTGGTGGAGAAGGCGGTGCCGGAGTGGCAGAGCGCACTCGATGCCGTCCTGGACCTGCCCGAGATCGGCGAACGAGTGGGATTCTCCGGCGGCGTGATCGCGATCGGCGTACGGCTCGCTGCTGTCGAACCGCGGATCCGTGCGGCCGGGCTCTTCGCGGGCAGTTACGTGCCGCGCATGATCATGGAGGAAGCCCGCCGCGTCACGATTCCGCTCCACGTTCTCCTGCAATGGGATGACGAGGGGAACGACCGTCAGATGGCTCTCGACCTCTTCGACGCCTTCGGGTCCGCGGAGAAGACCCTGCACGCCAATATGGGCGGGCATACCGGCGTCCCGGCGTTCGCAGGAGAGGATGCCGGACGCTTCTTCGTGCGTCATCTCGGGTCGACACTCGAGTGACACGGGCACGGCCGGGCGGCGCCGACATCACCGAAGCACCGCGCACTAGGCTGTTGCCGTGCTTCTCAGCGATCGCGACATCACCGCAGAACTCGCCTCCGGCCGGATCGGACTCGACCCGCACGACTCGGCGATGGTGCAGCCGTCGAGCGTCGACGTGCGCCTGGACCGCTACTTCCGGTTGTTCGACAACCACAAGTATCCGTTCATCGATCCCTCAGAGGATCAGCCCGAGCTCACCCGCCTGATCGAGGTCGCCCCCGACGAGCCGTTCATTCTGCACCCGGGCGAATTCGCGCTCGGCGCCACGTTCGAGCAGGTCTCCCTGCCGGACGACGTCGCCGCGCGCCTCGAGGGCAAGTCGTCGCTGGGTCGCCTCGGCCTCATCACGCACTCCACGGCCGGTTTCATCGACCCCGGTTTCACCGGTCACGTGACCCTCGAGCTCGCCAACGTCGCGACGCTGCCGATCAAGCTGTGGCCGGGCATGAAGATCGGCCAGCTCTGCTTCTTCCGCCTGACCTCGCCGGCCGAGAACCCCTACGGCTCCGGCCCGTACGGCAACCGTTACCAGGGGCAGCGTGGACCGACGGCATCCCGCTCGTTCCAGAACTTCCATCGCACGGATGTCGGGGTCACCGACCTCGGTTCCCTCGGCGGCTGATTCCAAGAAGCAACGAGAGGGCAGTGACGCACGGTGCGTCACTGCCCTCTCGTGTGAGTCGCGGGGACGGATGCCGCGGCATCCGTCCCCGCGTCAGCTCAACTCCACGGAGCCCAGCCGTCCTCACCCGACAGATACGCGTCGCGCGTGAACGCGGCCGCCTCCTCGTCCGTCAGCTGAGGGCGACCCGGATCCTCGCCGACGACGGCACCAGGGCCGGTGTTGTCGTACTCGCGGAAGAAGTCCTCCTGCCAGCTCCACCCGCTCATGTCCGACCATGCGGGCGTGCGGATGTGAGCGCCGAGCTCGGAGTTGCGCACGACCATCGCCGGGTCCACGGCCGGGTTGCTGCTCGGGTGCCACGGGCGACCGAGTGACACGGTGCCGGCCGCGGCATCCGAGGTGAAGACCGAATCGACGAACAGGAAGCCCTTGCCGCCCGGCACCGTCGCGGGCGCTGCGACATACCCGTTGTTGGTGGTCGATGCCCGGTCGAGCGACCGGATCTCGGAGTCCTCGACCACGAGCGTGCCGCCGCCGTAGATGAAGTCGACGTCTCCGGCGACGTACGAGTCCGTCATCCAGACGCGCGACGGCTGGGTCTTCGAGATCGGGTCGACCAGGAACGTGTCCTGGTTGCCGAGCAGTCGCACACCGTCGAGAACCGTGCGATCGGCTGCCGCGCGCAGCGCCAGCGCCTGGCTGCCACCGGTGACCGTCTCGTCGTACGCGTTCTCGATCGTGATGTCGCGCAGCGTGACGTCGTCCGCCAGCACCGAGAGCACGGGGGAGCCGGTGTGCCCCCACGTTCCGCCGTAGAACTTCGCCTGCCCGGCCGCGAGGTCGTAGCTGATCACGACATCGGATGCCTCGCCGGTCGAACTGCGGATCGTCAGGTCATCGGCATCCGGCCAGATCCGCACGACCTCGCGGTAGACACCGGGCGAGACGACGATCTCGACCGGATGCTTCGAACGGGACGCCGCACCCACCGCCGCGCTGACACTGGCGAAATCGCCGCTGCCGTCGAGAGCGACCGTGACCTGCTTGCCGACCGTCTCGTCCTTGCCGAGCGGACCGCTGTGCGCGTCGACGATCGAGACGACATCGGCCGTGGCATCCGGAGCGTAGGAGTAGTACGACCTCGGATCGAACGTCGGACCGGTGTTGTCCTTGCGGCCCCTGATGTTGGTGAACTGGTTGTTGCGCGACTCCACCTTCGATTCGGGATCCTTCGCGACGATCGCGTCCTCGCCGTTCTCGTACACGCTCGACTCGATCACGAGCTGCGCGGCGCCGCGCGACATCGTGCCGTAGTGCGCCTGGCCCTCGAACCAGTTGTTGTACAGGTGGCCCGCCGCGACATTGTCGATGCTGGCGTTGCGCTGGTACGTGTTCGAGAACGCGTTGTGATGCATCGTGATGGTGGTGATGACGTTCTTCGTCCAACCGACGCCGACCGTCTTGTTGTGGTCGTGGAACGAGTTCCAGGACAGCGTCACCGCGGTCGAGTCCTTGCGCACGTCGACGAGCCCGTCGCCGAGGCGCGTGAACTCGTTGTGGTCGATCCAGACGTGCGACGACGTGTCGACGCGGATGCCGTCGTTGTCGTTGTCCGAGCCCTTGCCGTCCCAGTCGCCGGGGACGTACGAGTCGCGGAACGTGAGGTTGCGCACGATCACGTTCGACACCCTGTCGAGGAAGAGCCCGCCGCCGACGAGCTCGGCATCCCGTCCTGCGCCGGCGATCGTCTTGTCGGATGCCACCGTGATCTGCGAGCCGAACGGCTCGACGTCGACGCTGCCCTTGACGAGGATCGTCAGCGGCTCCTCGAGCGCGGCGTATTCGGCGAGCTCCGCCGCGTCGTCGGCCACGACGACTCGCCCTTCGGCGCCACCGGTCGTGCCCTCTGGCAGGTCGGCGGTCGGGGTCGATGCGAAACCAGTCGCCACCGGCGACCACACCGGACCATCGGCGGTCGTCGTGGTCGGCGCCTCGATGCGCTCGAGGAGTCCTGCGCCGTCGAGCGTCGCGGGGAGGTCGTCCGCGTGCGCGGGCGCCGCGATCAGGGTCAGGGCGAGCAGTGGTGCGCTCGCCACGACGGCGACGCGGGTCAATCTCCTGCGGTTCATCGGGTCTCTCCTTCCGCGAGCACGTCGCCGAGCAGGACGACATCATCGAGGGTCGTTCCCGTCCCGGCATCCCGCAGTGCCAGCGCCTTCTTGGGGGCCGTCACCTCGAGCGGGTTCTCGAGTGTGAGGCTCTGCAGGGTGACGTCATCGGCGAGGACGTTCACGGTCGGCCATTCGCTGCTGGACTTGTCGTACGTGATGACGACGTCCTCCGGGTCGCCGGTGGCACCGACGATCGTCAGGTGATCGGCATCCGGCCAGATCGAGACGACCTCGCGGTAGGTGCCGGGCTGGATGACGATCTCGACCGGGTGGGAGCTGCGGGATGCCGCGCCGACCGCTGCGTGCACGGACATGTAGTCGCCGCTGCCGTCCTGTGCGACGGTGATGCGGCGCTTGGCCTCATCGCTCGTGGCGTGCACCGGGCCGGCGTCCTTGGTGAGGAGTTTGCGGACGTCGGATGCCGGGTCGGCCGTGTAGGCGTAGTTCGCCGACGCGTCGAAGGTCGCTCCGGTGTCGCGGGGCTGCTCGCCCCAGACGTCCACGAAGATGTTGTCCTGCTGGAAGACCGATCCTTCGCCGATCAGGGGGTTGCGGGCGTGCTCGAACACGTTCGATTCGACGACGAGCTGGGTCTCGGCACCGCGGGCGTTCATGCCGTACGAGCTCACCCCGGACAGCCAGTTGTTGTACACGTGGCCGGCCGCGACGTTGTCGAGGCTGCCATTGCGCTGGTGCACGTTCGAGAACCGGTTGTGGTGCAGCGTCAGCGTCGTCACGACGTTGTCGGTCCATCCGACGCCCAGCGTCTTGTTGTGGTCGCGGAAGTAGTTCCAGGATGCCGTGACGGCGGTCGAATCCTTGCGGATGTCGAGCTGGCCGTCGCCGAGGCGCTCGAACTCGTTATGGTCGACCCAGACGTGGTGCGACGTGTCGATGCGGATGCCGTCGTTGTCGTTCTCCGGCGACTTGCCGTCCCAGTCCGCGCCGATGAACGAGTCGCGGAACGTGAGGTTGCGGATGATCACGTTCGAGACGCGGTCGACGAACAGTCCGCCGTCGACGATCTCGCCGCCGCCGGCCGCACCGGCGATCGTCTTGTTCGCCGTGACCTTGATCATGCTGCCGTCGCCGACGTCGATGGTGCCGTCGACGAGGATCGTCAGCGGCTCTGCGGATGCCGCGGCTGCGACGAGCTCTGCGGGTTCGTCGACGGTGACGGTCTCTCCGCCGGCACCGCCGGTGGTGCCGTCCGGCAGTTCGGCGGTCGGTGTCGAGGCGAATCCGGTCGCGGTCGGCGACCACACCGGACCATCGGCGGTCGTGGTGGTCGGCGCGCCGATCTGGGCGAGTAGGTCGGCGCCGTCCGCCGTCTGGGCGACGGCCGCGGACGGGACGAACGCGCCGAGCACCAGCAGCGGGGCGCCGACGATCGCGGCCACGGCGACGTGTCGTCGACCACGGATCCGCGGGGTTGCGGGTGGGGATTCCAGCGAAATGGGCGCGCCGGAATGCGGGGGCTTGAAGGACATCATCGTTCCTCTCGCAGGTGGAGACCGGTGTGGGGAACCGGTTTCTGAACCTTATTGAGGAAATGTTGTTGATGTCAACGTATTTACGGAAGACGTTTGCCTGGGCGGACGAGGTGCGGCGTCGCCTCCGAACCGGAGGAGATCACGCGATCGGGAGGGCCGAATGCGGGATCGGGGTCCTCCCGTTCGTGCGTTCTCCTCCGGTTCTTGCGGCCGGGGCGGCGTCGTCGGTGCTGTGCTTCCCGCGCGTGACGATGTCGACGACGGCATCGAGGACGTCGTCGTCAGCGAGGGTGCGGTTGTGGCCGAGACCGGTCGGGCGCAGCATCCGTGATCGTCCGGCATGCGCTCTGTGCAGCCGGACCGAGTCGGCGTCCGGGAGTCCGCGGTCGTCGCGGCTGTGCACGACGAGCAGGCTGGTGTGCTCGGGGAGTGGGTGGGCCGCCGAGTCGAAGCGCTCGGCGACGGATGCCGGTGTTTCGCCGATCCGAGCCGCGAACAGATGCGCCAAGCGGTCTCGTGCGGGGTCGGACAGCCCCATCATGAGCGCGAACTGGTCGATCATCGCGAAGGGGCCGGCGGCGCCCGAGATCGTGACGACGACCGGAGTGCGCGCGAATGTCCGCGCTGCGGTGAGGCCAGCGACCGCGCCGACGGAGTGCCCGACGATCGCGGCGAACGGACCGAAGCGGTTCTGGAGCCCCTCGATCGCGGCCATCCAATCGCGGACGTCCGTGTTGCTCCCGTGCGACTCTCCGTGCGCGGCGGCGTCGAACGACACGACGCGCAGTCCGGCGGCGACGAGTTCGCGGACGAGCGGGGCGAACTGTGTTGCCCTGCCCTTCCAGCCGTGGACGACCAGGACGGTGCGATCGCCATCGCCCCAGCGATACGTGACGATGTCGCGACCGCGTACGCGCAGCAGTTCGCGACGCGCGGCGAGATCGGTGGCGCGGTCCTGTGCGCGCAGCGGCATCCGAGGGCGCGTGCGGAAGAACAGGCGGTACGCGACGCCGCCAGCCAGAGCGGGGGAGATCGCATCGGCGACGCGGAGGGCGGTGGGGACGAACGCGGTGGAGCGGGGCATGGCTTCCTCGATTCACAAGAAATACGAACGATCGTACGTAGAGTATACGAACGATCGTGCGTAAACTAGAGGGATGTCGGATCAGATCGTGGACGGACGCCGAGCGCGCGGGGATGCGTCGCGGCGCAGCGTGCTGTCCCGGGCGACGAATCTCGCCTCCGTCGAAGGGCTCGACGGGCTCACGATCGGGCGCCTCGCCGAATCCTCCGGGCACAGCAAGAGCAGCATCGCGACCCTGTTCGGCAGCAAGCAGTCGCTGCAGCTGGCGACGATCGCCGCAGCCCGCGAGGTGTTCATCGCGACGATCGTCACACCGGCGCGCGGCGAGCCGCGCGGTGTGCTGCGGCTGGCGGCGCTGCTGCGCAACTCGCTGGACTACTCCCGCGACCGGGTCTTCACCGGCGGATGCTTCTTCGCCGCCACCTCAGCCGACATCGACTCCAAGCCGGGGCCGGTCCGCGACGCCGTGGTGACGGCGCAGGCCGACTGGTACGGCTACATCACTGCCCAGGTCCGATACGCCATCGAGGCCGGCGAGCTGACGGCCGATGCGGATGCCGAGGGCATCGCCTTCGAGCTCATCGCGTTGGACGAGCACGCGAACAACCGCTCGCTGCTGGTCGGCGGCGAAGAGGTGTACGGTCTCGCGGCTCGCGCGATGCGTCAGCGGCTGATCGCGGCCGGTGCGACCGAGGCGATGCTCGCGGCGCTGGCTTAGTCGCCCGCCGCGGCTGGGTTCGCGGACGCAGGTGATAAGAGCGCCCCTCGCGAGACCACGCCGCGGCATAGGATCAGAGCGTGAGCGGCGATATGGGGAATCCGGAAGTTCCGCGCGACGACGAGGCGCGTGAGTTCCCGCCGCCCCCGCCCCCTGCACCGGCGGCGACGCCATCAGAACCCGTGCTCGACGCGGAGGTCCCCGGTGCTTCCGTCGAAGCCGCCGATGAGGCGGGCGAACCCGGCCCGATCGACGATGACCTCGCGATGAGCGCAGACCTCGCGATGTCGCGCGTGGAGGACCTCGACATCCCTCCGGCCGATATCGCCGTCCCCGACTTCACGGTTCCCGAGCCTCCGGAGATCCCGCCGCTCGATGAGACGGCCGCCGTGCTGCTCGCAGATGAGACGGCGTCGACGAGCGGGATCGGTGAGCCTCCTGGCGAAGATCCCGCAGTTCGGACCCCGCTTCCTGCGACGCGCTCCGAGCTGCGTGCGCGGACGTCGGGTGGCGATCCGATGCCTTCGGAACCGCAGCGCGCTGCCGATGCCGCGTCGACGTCGTCCGTGCCGCCGGTCTTCGCGTCCGGACGGACGTCGTCCGCCGTGCCCGCGCCGCCGACCCCCGCAACGCCGGTCGACTCGCGCCCGGATGCACCGGCATCCGACTATTCAAACCCGCGGGGCGGCGACACCTACCGCGGCTGGCCGATCGTGATCTTCGCACTGCTCGCCGTGCTCCTGCTCGCCGCGGTGATCGGCGTCGTGGTGCTTGCGAACAACCCTCCGACGTTCTCCGCTCCGCAGGGCTCGGGCGTCGGAGTCTCGGAGTCGGCCCCTGCAGGCGAGCCGGCCCCGGCGGTCGAGCAGGGATGCTCCGAACTGTGCGCGCAGGTCGCGGCCATGGTAGACGGCGAGGTCGCCGGGCCGACGGGCGACGTCGCCTGGGCGCTGGACGGCGCGTGGCAGGATGCCGCGTCGCCGGCAGCGTCAGCCGTGAGCGCCACGTCGGCGCGCTTCACGTCGAAGATCGGCGATCTCCGATTCGCGATCATGGCGTTCGAGGACGATGCGGCGGTGGCCGCGGCCGGGGAGACGCTGAAGTCCGAGCGCAGCGAACCGCTGGCCTCCGAGGGTTCCGTCTACGACGACGGCACCGGCACCAACTACGTCTTCGCCGACGGCACGCAGCAGGCGATTCTCTGGCATGTCCCCAGCGACGATGACACGCCGTGGCTGATGCTCGTCGAAGGTCCGGACGACCCGGCGGTCTTCGACTTCTACCTCGGTCTGCCCTTCTGACCTAACGCACCGCGAGACGCACTATGCCGGGTGAGACCTGGCCTGGCTGGCCGAGTCTCACCGCGCAGAGTACGTCTCGCGGGAGGGTCGGGAGGGAGACGGTCAGCGGGCGGTGGCGCCGCGGTCGAAACCGGCGTCGAAGCCGCGCTCATACGCGTGCTGCGCCATACGGGCGATCCGAGGGCGCCAGCCGCCGTGCCCGGCGTGCGGGCCGGACTCGCCGTGGTGCGGCCCCTCGGCGCGTCCACGGGCGAACTCGCCGCGATCGAACTCGCCGCGATCGGCGGCGCGGTGGCCGCGGCATCCGTGCTCGGCGTGCGCCCAGCTTTCGGAGGCCTCCGACGGATGCGGGGTGAAGCCGCGGCGGTGCCCACGGCCGTGGTGACCGTGATCGCCGTGCCAGCGTCCACCCGCGTTGCGGCCGTGCCCGCGGTGCGGGCCATGGTCGCGCTGCTTGCGCGGCAGCGGGACGTTCTCGTCCCAGCCGAGCGCCTGCGCGATCTGCGTGAGGGTGGCGATGGTGGTCGCGTAGTCCTCGGGGCTCACGGCTTCGGCGATCGTCGCACGGATGCCGTCGACGATCGTGCCGAGTCGCTTCTTGGCGGCCTGGCCCTCGTCGGTCAGAGCCCACCCGTCCTCGGACGGTGCGATCCAGCCGAGTTCGATCAGGCGGCCGAGCTTGCGGTCGTCGACGGGGTGTCCGCTCTGGACGGTGCCGTCGACGACGTTGAGCAGCCGCCATTCGCGGCGCGTGATGCCCTCGTTCTCGAAGGCGCGGGCGAACTCGGCTGCCATGAGCCGGTCGGTCGCCTTGAGCCAGTAGCCCAGCGGGCGGTCATCAGGTGATGTGTGCGTGTTCATGGGGAAGTTCCTTTGCTTGTAACTGTGCATGTACATGTAGTGTGACATGCAATGCGGAAGTATGTCAAGTAGCATGTAAAGTCGGATGTGTGAGCACCTCCGATCCCGCCGACGACATCGCCGAAGCACTGGCGCGCCTGAGAGGGCGGCGTCCGCACGGACCAGGGCATGCGCATGGTGGTCCGCACGGCCATCGCGGCGGCCCGCACGAAGGGCGCCCGCCTCGCCCGGGCCCGTGGGCCGGCGGACCCGGCGGGCGCTTCGCAGCCCCCGCGTGGATGCGGATGCTGGAGGCGCTCGCCGCGGCATCCGCACCGCTCAGCGTGAGCGAACTCGCCGAAGCCGTCGGCGTCGACCAGCCGCGGGCCTCGCGGCTGGTGCAGCAGGGCGTCGAGCGCGGATTCGTCCAGCGCGAAGCCGACCCGGACGACGCGCGCCGCACGCGCATCGCGCTGACGGATGCCGGCAGGCGCGTCGCGCGCGGTGCCAAGGGCGAGCGGCGTCAGGCGCTGTCGCGCGCCCTCGAGGCGTTCACCGACACCGAACGCGCGGAACTCGCGCGGCTGCTCAACAAGCTCGCCGACAACTGGGGGCCGGGCGCCTGACGCCGGCCGGGCTCAGGCCGCCGCCACCCGGCGCTCCTGCACGGGGAGCAGCAGCAGGAAACCGACCAGCAGCACGATGACGATGCCGAGGATGCCGAACTTCGTCTGGGCGGTCAGCACGATCAGGGCGGTCCAGGCAGCCGAGGCCATCCAGCTCGCCGCGCGACCGGTGGTCGCGTAGAGCCCGAAGATCTCGCCCTCGCGTCCGGCCGGGGTCACCCGCGCGAGGAACGAGCGCGACGCGGACTGCGCCGGTCCGACGAACGCGCACAGCACCAGGCCGCCGATCCAGAACACGACGGCTCCGGCCTCCACGAGCAGGAACACGGCGAGACCCGCGACGACCATCGATGCCAGCGAGAAGAGGATGATCCGCTTGGCGCCGAATCGGTCGTCCAGGCGACCGGCCAGGATCGTCGAGACGCCGGCGATGAGGTTCGCCGCGATGCCGAAGATCACGAGCTGCAGGAAGTCGAAGTGGAAGACCTGTCCGGCGATGATCGCGCCGAACGCGAAGACGCCGCCCAGCCCGTCGCGGAACACGGCGCTAGCCAGCAGGAACCAGAAGGTCGGCCGCGTCTCGGGGGTGCGGTAGAGCCCGATGACGTCCTTGACGAGCAGCGCGTACGAGCGGAAGAACCCGACCTTGCGCTCCGGCCGGCCCAGTGACGGCTCCGGCACGTTCAGGAAGATCGGGATGCTGAAGACGAGCGCCCAGATCGCGCAGCCGACGGCGATCAACCGGAACGGCAACCCGTCGTCCTCCGGAAGACCGAACCAGTTGAACGAGAAGAAGACGACCACCAGCACGAGTGCGACGATGCCGCCGATGTAGCCGAAGCCCCACCCGAGCCCCGAGATGCGCCCGATGGTCTTCGGGTTCGCGATTCCGATCAGCATCGCGTTGGAGTTGACCGCCGCGATCTCGCCGAACACGCTTCCCGCGGAGATCAGCGCGACGCCGAGCCAGAACAGCGTCGGGGTCGGCTCGACGAACCACAGCCCGAGCATGCACGCGATCAGCGCCCCGGTGCCGATGCCGAGCCAGAGCTTCTGGCGGCCGGCGGCATCCGCGCGCTGCCCGAGCACCGGGGCGAACAGGAGGATCGCGAGGCCCGCGATGGTCGAGCCGAGCCCGAGACCGCTGGCCAGGTCCGCCTCGGCTGCCAGGCGCATCGGGTCCTCGTCGCCGAGCGAGGCGACATCGGCCGGCAGGAACTGCTCGGTGGTCAGATACAGCGCGGTGAAGATGAACGTCAGGATGACGGTGTTGAACGGCTGGGTCGCCCAGTCCCACAGCGCCCACGAGTAGACCTGCTTCTTCGGGGCGGGGGTCTCGCCGCGCAGCTCCAACCCGATCACGCCCACCGCGCCGCTGTTCGCGGTGGGCGGCGGGGTCGGCGTCTCTTCCGGCGTGCTCATGTCTCGAAGTCTGGCCGTGTCCGGTGAACGCGAGGTAGCGGCGCGCCGTGTCGTCTTCCTGGCGCGCTCACCCGTACGACGCCGCGATGAGCTCGGCGAACAGCGCCTCGGCATCCGCGTCGACCCGATGCCTGGCGAACCAGTCGCACACGTTCACGCAGTCGCGGTGCAGCAGGTCGAAGCCCTGGGGGTTCGCGATGACATCCACGATCTGGGGGAGGTCGATCACGCGTACGCGCCCCTCGTGCACCAGCAGGTTGTACGGCGAGAGGTCGCCGTGCGCGAACCCGGCCGCGGCGAAGATGTGCATGAGCTCGACGACCTGCCGGAACAGGTCGGTCAGTTCGTCTCGGTCGCCGCGCACCTGGGCGAGGCGAGGCGCGGCCACCGCATCGGTGCCGATGAACTCCATCAGCAGTTCGGTGCCGTTCACCTGCACGGGATACGGCACCGGAGCCCCGAGCTCCCACGCGCGGCACAGCGCTTCGAACTCGGCGAACGACCACTCGGCCGCCGCGACCTCCCGGCCGTAGAGCGACTTCTTCTCTGTGGCGCGGGCGTCGCGCGAGTTCCGCGTGCGCCGGCCCTCGGTGTAGATGCTCGAACGGTGGAACGTGCGGTGCTGCGAGGTGCGATAGCGCTTGGCGGCCAACAGTGTGCGCTGCGCCGGATCATCGGGGACGGCGCGCTCGATGAGGAAGACGTCCGCCTCCTTGCCGGTCTTCAGGATGCCGAGTTCGGTGTCGATGGCGCCGGCGCTCGTCACGATCCACGACGGTCGCGGCTCCGGACCGCGCTCGGAGGGTGTGACGGCCGGCCAGGTGGTCCAGCGCTGATTGTCGCCGGGTTCGACGTCGGCGAAGGTGAGGGATGCGTCGAAGGACGCGAAGGGATCAGACACGGTGGTTGCTCCGGGAGAGGGAGGCCACGCGCGGATCAGGAGCGGGCGGCCTCGAGGGGAAGGATCTGGTCGGAAGAGGGCACGACGACGACAGCAGTCATGGCTTGCTCCTTCCGCTGATACCTTCCGGGGACATCCCGGCGCGGGGTCGAGCATATCGGGCCGCCGGGCCGCCGTCCAGCCCCGGACGATCGGTCGGATGCCGCGGACGACCGATCGGGTGCAGGCCCCGGCATCCTGTCAGGGTGGGAACATGACCACGACCGCCCCCGTCCCCACCGTCCTCCCGGTCGCCGCAGCCGAGCGCATGCGCTACGGCGGACCGATCATGCTCATGCTCATGAGCTTCCTGCTCGTCACCGCGGAGTTCCTGCCCAACGGGATGCTGACCGAGATGGCGGACGGGCTCGGAGTCACGCCGGGGCAGGCGGGGCAGACCGTCACCGTCACGGCCCTGATCGGTCTGATCGTCGCCCCGACCGTCGGGCTGATCTTCCCGCGGCTGGATCGGCGGAGCCTGCTCGTCTGGATGGCGCTCGCCGCCGCGGTATCCAACCTCATCGTCGCGATCGCGCCCAACCTCGTGCTGGTGCTGCTCGCGCGCTTCCTGCTGGGCGCTGCGCTCAGCGCGTTCTGGTCGATGTCGATCACGGTCGCCGCCCGCATCGCGGGCCCGGAGCGCATCGGCCGCGCCGTGATGTTCACCACGGCCGGCACGTCGCTCGCGACGGTCGCCGGTGTTCCGATCGGTGTCCTGCTCAGCCAGTTCCTCGACTGGCGAGCGGTCTTCGCGCTCGCCGGAGTCGTCACGGCCGTGCTGGCCATCGGCCTGCGGACCCTGCTGCCCTCGGTGCCGGCCGCGCAGGCATCCAGCCTCCGCATCCTCGCCGACACCATCCGCCGTCCCGGTGTCGGGCTCGGCTTCACCGGTCACGTCCTGGTGGTGCTCGGGCACTTCCTCGCGTACACCTACATCCGTCTCGCGCTCGAGCGGATGCCGGACGTGGATGCCGGGACCATCGTCCTCCTGCTCGCGCTGTTCGGCGCGGGCGGCCTGGTCGGCAACCTCGTGATCGGGCTCGTCGTCGACCGGACATTCGCGGTCTTCGCGGTCGTCGGGCCGGTGTCGATCGCCGCGGCGGTGTTCGCCACGATCCTTCTTCCCGGATCCCTCGCGGCGATCGCGGTGGCGGTGTTCGTGTGGGGCTTCTTCTTCGCCTCCTGGCTGATCGTCGTGAACACCTGGGTCGGGCACCGGATGCCGGACCGCCTCGAAGCGGGCGGCAGCCTGGTCGTCGTCGGGTTCCAGGGCGCGATCATGCTCGCGGCGGGTGTCGGCGGCATCCTCGTCGATGCCCTCGGTGTCGAATTGAACTACGTGATCGGCGCAGCGCTCCTCGTGCTCGGGGCCGTGCTGTTCGGAGCATCCAACCGCGTGCGCGGCTGACTCATACACGGGTCTCCTAGGCTGGGATCACCCCACCCGAGGAGACCCGTGTTCCGTGCACCCGCCCGCCTTTTCCGTGTCCTGGCGATCGCGGAGGCGATCACCTGGACGATCTTGATCGCAGCGCTCATCGCCCGAGCATCCGGTGCACCCGGGATCGTGGTGACGATCGGCGGAGGCATCCACGGGTTCGTGTTCCTCGCCTACGGCGCGACGGCGATCCTCGTCGCCCTCAACCAGCGCTGGCACGTCGGCGTCGCGGTGCTGGCCGTCGCCAGCGCGGTCATCCCGTACGCGACGATCCCCACCGAGATCTGGCTGCACCGCTCGGGCCGCCTGCGCGGCGACTGGCGGCTCGAGGCCGGTGACGATCCGCGCGATGCGCGCTGGTACGACCGGCTGATGCGCTGGTTCCTGCGGCGTCCCTGGGTGCTCGCAGGGCTGCTCGTCCTCGCGATCGTCGCGCTCTACGTGATCCTGCTGCTGGTCGGCCCGCCCGGCGGGCGTTGAGCGACTACGCCGGGATCGCGGTGCGCCCCTGCAGGCGCCACACCGACGGGGCGACTCCGGTGTGCCGGCGGAACGCCCGGCTGAAGCCCTCATCCGACGCGTAGCCGAGTTCGCGGGAGGTCTCGGAGACGCTGCGTCCGGCATCCAGCAGTTCCTTGGCCTGGCGCATCCGCACGTCCGTGACGTAGCTCGCGGGCGACTGGCCGACCGCGGCGCGGAAGCGCTCGGCGAACACCGACCGCGACATCGCTCCGACGCTGGCGAGCAGGTCGACGGTCCAGTCGCGCCCCGGCTCGGAGTGGATCGCATCGACGACGCGGTCGAGGAAGGGATCGCCGGCTCGGGACGGCCACCCCTGCGGGGCGCAGCCGTTCTGCGCCCAGGCGCGGATCACGCTGAGCAGCACGGTCGTGACCATCATCCGGCAGATGAGCGGGTCGCCCGAGCGCAGCCCGTGGACGTTCGGGTCGACGGGACCGAGGTTCGCGGCCAGCGCGGCGGCGGCCGGTTCGAGGTCTGCGAATCCGGTCACGAAGACGAAGCCGGGGATGCCGTCGACGGCGGCGGAGTCGAGTTCCAGGTCGGCCGTCATCAGGCGCGCACCGGAGGTCGACTCCAGGACGATCGGCCGCTGGCCCATGCTGAGGAACGCGTCGCCGGCGAGCAGCGTGCGCGGGCCGCGGGCGGTTCCGGTTGATCCGCCGGGCACATCGAGAGTGCAACTGGTGTCGAGCACGACATCGCCGGTGATCTCGCCCTCGACGACGTACGCGAGTGTCACCTGACCGGCCGGGAGCGGGAGCAGCCCGCCGTGCGTGAGTGTCGTGCGGCGCGCGAAACCGAGTCGGACATCGAAGGAGGAGAGCACCTCCGCCAGGCGAGCAGGATCGACAGTCGTCATGTGTGAGTGCAACCCCGGCCAAGCGGGTGCTATTCCGGACCCGCGACGGGACTCCACCGCGGTCGGCGTCGCTCTGGCTTCGGGTGCGACACGAACCCCGGCGAGACCCCGGCGTCGCCGTCCGCACGACCACGGCACACATGTCGGGAGATCCCCCACCTGCATGGCCCTATGCCCCGGAACCTCCTTGCATCCGGGGAATCTCCCGACATCCGTCCCGAGGGCGGGCGCCGTGGCGGGTCACGCCGCCGGCAGCCGCGGAATCGCCGAGACCAGCGTGCGCGCGTACTCCGTCTGCGGCGCGCTCAGGATGCCGCGGGTCGCCCCCTCCTCGACCACGCGCCCGTCGCGCAGCACGACCGTCCGCTCGCACAGCGCCGCCACCGCGCTCAGATCGTGCGACACCATGACGAGCGCCAGCCCGGTCTCGGCCCGGAGCGTGCGCAGCAGATCGATCACCTGGATGCGGGTGGTGACGTCGAGGGCGCTCACTGGCTCATCAGCGAGCAGCACGCGCGGCTTCGACACGATCGCACGTGCGATCGCGATCCGCTGCCGCTGTCCGCCGGAGAACTCGTGCGGGTAGCGTGCGAGCACGTCGGCGTCGAGACCCACGGAGCGCACGGCATCCGCGACGGCGCGCCGGGCGTCGTCCCCGCGGGCGATGCCCAGCGAGCGCAGCGGTTCGCCCACGATGCGATCGATCCGCTGCCGGGGGTCGAGCGACGAGTACGGGTCCTGGAAGACCGTCTGCACGTCGGCGCGGAAGCGCCGCATGAGCGTGCGGTCGCGCCTGTTCAGCGGCTGCCCGTCGAACAGCACCTCGCCCTCGTGGGGAGCGGCCAGACCGAGCAGCAGCGAGAAGATCGTCGACTTGCCCGCGCCCGATTCTCCGACGAGCCCCACGGCCTCACCCTCGGAGACCTGCAGCGAGACGTCGTCCACGACCGTGCGCGACCCGTAGGCGAAGCGCGCGTTCCGCAGTTCGAGAATGCTCATCTCACGCTCCCTTTCGACCCGCCGGATGCCGCCGGCCCGTCGAGCGCGGCATCCAGAGCCCTGGCGCTCGCGACCAGAGCCGTCGTGTACGGATCGTGCGGAGCCGAGATGATCTGCGAGATCTCGCCCTGCTCCACCGATCGTCCGCGCTGCATCACGATCACCCGGTCGGTCATGCGGGCGACCACCGCGAGGTCGTGGCTGATGAACAGCAGCGCCATGTCGCGTTCGGCGACGAGGCGATCGAGCAGCGCGAGGATCTCGTCCTGCACGGTGACGTCCAGCGCCGTGGTCGGCTCGTCCGCGATGAGGAGCTTCGGACGCCCGGCCAGCGCGATCGCCGTGGCGACCCGCTGCCGCTGCCCGCCGGACAGCTCGTGCGGGTACGCGCGGGCGATGCGCTCGTCCGGGAGCGAGACATCGGCCAGGGCGGTGCGCACGGCATCGTGCAGCTCCTGTCCGCGCAGCCCGAGGTGACGGCGCATCGGCTCGGCGATCTGGCGGCCGACGCGCATGAGCGGATCGAGCGCGGTCAGCGGCTCCTGGAAGAGCAGCGCGGCGACCGGCCCGCG
This sequence comes from Microbacterium sp. STRO-1N, assembly GCF_057748015.1. The sequence goes on along the minus strand of NZ_CM173234.1, from coordinate 3,731,517 downwards.
GAGCGGCCGCAGGGTGCGGTCCGACGCGCCGATCACCTCGGTGCCGTCGAGCCGCACGGATCCGGATGCCGAGAGCCCCGTACCCAGCAGACCGGTGGTCGCGAGAGACGTGACGGACTTGCCCGACCCTGATTCGCCGATGATGCCGACGCGCTCGCCGGCGCCGACCGTGAACGACACGTCGTCGACCACGCGGCGTCCGCCCGCCGTCACCGTGAGTCCGGTGATCTCGAGAAGGCTCATCGTGCCCTCCTGCGGGTCGGGTCGGCGAAATCACGGAGTCCGTCGGCGATGAAGTTGACGCCGAGCACGAGCACGACCAGGGCGATGCCGGGAGCGATCGCGCCGACGGGGGCGGTGAGCACGGTGCCCTGCGCCTCCTGCAGCAGCCGCCCCCAGGAGGCGTTCGGCGGCGGAGCGCCGAGCCCGAGATACGACAGGCTCGCCTCGGCGAGGACCGCCGCCCCGAACTGCAGCGCGAGGTTCACGCTGAGCGTTGGCCAGATGTTGGGCAGCACGTGGAACGCCACGATCCCGGGCCAGCGGGTGCCGCTCGTCTTCGCGGCCGTGATGAACTGCTCGTGCAGGACCCGGTGGGCGAGGATCCGTGTGAGCCTCGCGACGACCGCCGACATCGCGAGTCCGATCGCGAGGATCGCCGACCACAGCGATGCCCCCTGCACGGCCACGACGAGCATCGCCAGCAGCAGCACGGGGAACGCGATGATGACGTCCAGCGCCGCCGACATCGAGTCGTCCACCCACGGCCGCGCGAACGCCGCGATGAGTCCGATCGTGATGCCGAGCACCGCCGCGAGCGCGACCGAACCGATCCCGACGATCAGGGCGATCCGTGCGCCGATCATGAGCTGGGTGAACAGGTCGCGGCCGAGCTTGTCGGTGCCGAGCAGGTGCGCGCCGCTGGGCCCCTCGAGGCGTCCGCCGCTGACATCGCTCGGCGCGTAGGGCAGCCACAGCAGGGAGACGACGGCGAGCAGGACGATGAGGCCCGTGAAGCACAGGCCGATCACGAGGGTCGCACGGCTGCCGCCGCGGCGCCGGGGCGCGGCATCCTCGATCTGCTCCACGACGGCCGTCATCGCGCACCCGCCACTCGTGCGCGCAGCCGCGGGTCGATGAGCCGCTGGACGATGTCGGCGAGGAAGCCGACGAGCAGGACGAACAGCGTCGAGACGACGAGCACGCCCTGGATGTTCGCGAAGTCGTGCTGCTCGATGCCGGTCAGCAGCATGCTGCCGAGGCCGGGGAGCGTGAAGACGCTCTCGACGACGACCGCGCCCAGCAGCGTGGTCGACAGTTCGATGCCGAGGACGGCGATCACCGGCACGGCGCCGTTTCGGACCCCGTGGCGCAGCAGCGCTTCGCCGAGGCCTGCGCCGCCGGCGCGGGCGGTGCGCAGGTAGTCGCTGCCGAGCACGTCGAGGGTGGCTGCGCGGACGTAGCGCGACAGCGAAGCGCTCATGACGATCGCGATGGTGAGGACGGGCAGTGCCAGCGACCGCAGCGCATCGGCAGGATCCTCCCAGTCGTCGCGGGGGAAACCACCAGAGGGGAGGACGCCGAGCCCGAGCGCGAACACCCACACCAGCAGGATGCCGACCCAGAACACCGGCACCGCGATGCCGAGCTGAGCGAAACCGGAGAGCACCGTGCCGTACCAGGTGTCGGCCTTCACCGCGGCGGTGATGCCGATCACGAGCGACAGCATCAGTGCCAGGACGAACGCCAGCAGCGTCAGCGGCAGGGTGATCTGCAGCCGCGCCGCGATCTCCGGCCCCACGGGCAGCGTGCTGATGTACGACTTACCCAGATCGAACCGGACCATCTGGCCCGCCCACAGAGCGAACTGCTCGAAGAGAGGTCGGTCGGAGCCCACCTGCGCGCGGGCCGCGGCGATCTGCTCTTCGGTCGCATCGACCGAGAGAAGCGCATTCGCCGGGTCGCCGGGGAGCAGTCGGAGCAGCACGAAGATGACCATCATGGCGACGACGAGCGACACCACGAGGAACGCGGAGCGGCGGAGCAGATACGTGAGCATTTCAGACATGAGGATCGCGGGGCGGATGCTTCAGCATCCCACCCCGCGATCCGAAGGGGTCAGGACTTGACGATGTCGTAGGCGAAGAACTGCGAGTTCAGGCCGTTGACGGGGTATCCGCTGAGGTCGCTGGAGGCGACGACGATCTGCGGGTAGAGGTAGAGCCAGACGCTCGCGGCGTCCGCGGCGATCTTCTCGTTCACCTGCGTCAGCAGAGCGGTCTGCTCGTCGGCCGTCGCCGCCTGCTCGGCCTCTGCGACCCACTGCTGGACCTGGGCGTCGTCGTAACCCCAGTAGAAGTCGGGGTTGCCGTACCAGACCACGTCGCGGTCGTTGACGTGCTCCTGCAGCGTGGCCTCGAAGTCGCGCTCCTGGAACACCTTCGTGTACCACTCGTCGGCGCTGATGGTGTTGATGTTCACCGTGATGCCGACCTCGGCCAGCTGCGACTGCAGGAACTCGGCGACGACCGGGTGCGGGTCGTAGCTCGGGGTGTCGAGGGTGAACTCGAATCCGTCCGGGTAGCCGGCCTCGGCGAGCTGCTGCTTCGCGAGGTCGACGTCGTACGGGTTGACGTCCGTGAGGTCCTCGTACCAGGGGTCGGTCGGCGGGACCATCGAACCGATGAGCGTGCCGTAGTCGCCCCAGATCGAGGTGAGCAGCTTCTCGGTGTCGATCGCCGAGTAGACGGCTTTGCGCACCAGCGCGTTGTCGAACGGGGCGACGCGATCGTTGAACGCGAGCAGCTCCTTCGTCGTCGACGTGCCCTCGCTGATCGTGTAGTCGTCGTTCGAGGCGAACTGCTCGAGGGCGTCAGGGCTCTGGATGCTGGTGATCACATCGATCTCGCCGGTGAGCAGCGCATTGTTCTGCGCCGTCGCGTCGGTGAAGTACTCGAAGACGACCTCGCCGTTCGCGGCCGGCTCGCCCCAGTAGTCGTCCCAGCGGGTCAGGGTCAGCGTGCTGCCCTGCTTCCACTCGTCGAGCGTGTACGGGCCGGTGCCGTCCTCGGTGGTCGTGAGGTCTTCGGCATCCGCGTTGACGATCCAGATGTACGCGAGGTTGTACAGGAACGAGATCGAGCGCTGCGACAGCGTGAAGACGACCGTGCTGTCGTCGGGCGTCTCGATGCCGGAGATCACGGCGAACGCCGACTTGCGGGCGGACTTCGAGTCCTCGGCGGTGACCGCCTCGACGCTGGCCTTGACGTCGGCCGAAGTCAGCTGCTTGCCGGAGTGGAAGGTCACGTCGTCGCGGAGCGTGATCGTGTAGGTCAGACCGTCTTCGCTGACCTCCTCGCTCGCGGCGAGCAGGGGCTCGACCTCGCCGTCGTCGGTGAGCTTGTAAAGCCCCTCGTAGACGTTGCCGTTGAAGGCCTCGGTCACACCCTGGCCGCCGCCCTGGGTGTTGCTGAGGTTCTGCGGCTCGTACAGCGAGCCGATGTAGATGCTGGCGTCGGCGGCATCCTCGGCGGACGGCGTGCTCGACGAGCAGCCGGCGAGGACGAGGGCCGATGCGACGATGGTCGCCGCGAGCGCGATCGGAGTTCTCACAGGGGGTCTCCTGGGTTCGTGTGGGTGTTCGGGTTTCGGATGCCGCGGGTCGGCGTCGGATCAGGCCGAGTAGATGTCGAAGTCGTCCATGAAGACGACGTGCTTCTCTCCGGCGCGGACCGGCTGGGTGAACCGGTTCTGGGGTGGAGGCAGCGGGCAGTTGTACTGCGCAGAGAAGCCGCACGGCGGGACGAACGCGCGGTTGAAGTCGAGGACCACGGAACCGGCGTCGCCGAAGCCGGCGCCGTCGTCGCGCCGCACGAACAGGAAGCGTCCTGACCCGTACGTCTCGGTGCCGTTGGTCGGGTCGCCGAAGACGAGCAGCAGCGTGCCGCCGTCGTCGAACGCGGCGAGCCGGTGCTCGGTGCCGTCGAGGGCGAAGGTGATGTCGCCGGGGACGACGAGTTCGCGGGTTCCGCCGTTGTCGCGGATGTGCTCGAACGGCACGGTGCGGCCGGCATCCACCGGGGCGAACGCGGCCTCGATGACCCATGCGGGGTCGTAGTCGTAGACGTCGATGCGGTCGTACGCGCGGATCGCGGGGGAGGAGGCATCCCAGAACCGCAGGCCGTACTCCGGCTCTCCGGTGGAGATGTCGGTGCGCTCCAGCGGTGTCACGGTGACGGATGCCGGGGCGGCCGCCTGCGCGGCCTCGAGGTCCGGACGCTCGGGTCCGACCCAGCGCGTCTCGACGAGGGCGAGGTTGCCGGTGGGGCGGGCGACGGCGGCGTGGCGCTCATTGCGCCAGCGGGCGTGGTCTTCTTCGGGTGCAGACATGACCGTTCCAGGGTAAGGAGTGCGCGGCAAACGCGCCGCGATGCGGCGTCATGAGGGGCAACACGCGTGGGCGCGTCCGCATTCCGCGCGGAGTGGGACGAGCGATCGCGACGGGTTCGGTCACGCGTGGGGTGGGATGCCGTCGCACCGTCCCTGCCGAAGCGTGACTCGACCCGGGGCAGAGAAGGGGCGCTCGATCAGTGCGCGGTCGCGACGCCGATCGCGTCGTGCACGATGACGGCGGCGACCCGCGCTCCCGCGCCGGCGGCGACGATGAGCTGCTGAGGGCCGGGGGCCGCGGCATCCCCGGCGGCGTACAGACCGGGCACGTCCGTCCGGCCGGACCGGTCCGTCACGAGGTGCCCCGACCCATCGAGGGCGGGGGACAGGCCGTCGAGGAAGGCCAGGTTCGTGTCCCATTCCGGACGCACGAATCCGCCGCCGAGGTCCACGCGCGTGCCGTCGGCGAGGACGACGGCCTCGAGCCTTCCGCGCTCTCCGACGAGTTCTGCGATCGGATGCCGGGCCACACTGATGCCCGCGGCCGCGAGCTCCGCCTCTTCGGCCGTCGAGAGGACGTCGGCGCCGTTCGTGAACACGGTGAGCTGCGGGCTCCAACGGGCGATCAGCCGTGCGCGATCGGCGAGATCCGCTGATTCGCCGATCAGGGCGAGCGGGCGGTCGCGCAGATCCCACGCGTCGCACGCCGCGCAGCTGAACAGGCTCATGCCGTAGAAGCCGCGCAGGTTCGGGACATCGGGCAGCGTCTCGCGCAGCCCGGTCGCGAGCAGCACCGTCCGGGCGGTCACGGTGGAGGTCGCCTCCCGGCGGCCGATGCCGGCGACGAAGACGTCGTCCTCGCGCGAGAGAGACGCCACGACGACGCGCGAGCGGACCTCGACGTTCGGGTAGGCCGTGAGCTCCTCCCGTGCGAGACGGCGCAGCTCATGAGGCGGAATGCCGTCGCGGGTGAGGAACCCGTGCGAGTTCAACGTCGCCGCATTGCGCGGACGATCGGCGTCGATCACGAGCACGCGCATGAGCGAGCGCCCGAGGTTCAGCGCCGCGGAGAGCCCGGCGGGCCCGCCGCCGATCACGAGCACGTCGTAGGAGTCGTCAGTCATGCCCGTCACCCTGCGGCGCAAGAGCGGCGATGATGGGGTGGTCGAAGTCGTACACGCCGACCTTGGCCGCCCCTCCGGGGGAGCCGATCTCCTCGAAGAACTCGACGTTGGCCTTGTAGTAGTCGGCCCATTCCTCGGGGAGGTCGTCCTCGTAGTAGATCGCCTCCACAGGGCAGACCGGTTCGCAGGCACCGCAGTCGACGCACTCGTCCGGGTGGATGTAGAGCGACCGTTCGCCCTCGTAGATGCAGTCCACGGGGCACTCGTCGATGCAGGCACGATCCTTCACATCGACGCACGGCAGCGCGATGACGTAGGTCATGGGACCAGCGCTCCGTCGCGCGACACCGCCACCTGCTCCTCGCGGGGGACGACCTTGACACGCTCGCGCGCGTGCTGGTGCGTCTCGCCGAGGTGACGCTCGTGGGCGTCGAGGGCGAGCCAGCCGTCCCACGTCGTGTACTCGGTCGCGCGCTCGTCGAGGAGGTCGAGCACGTCGGGGGCATCGGTGGCCGAGAGCAGGCCTGCCTCGGCATCCGCGACCAGATTCGTGATCGTCTCGAGAGCGTCCGACTTGGTGTGGCCGATGAGCCCGACCGGGCCGCGCTTGATCCAGCCGGTCGCGTACAGGCCGGCCTCGTCGTCCACGCGTCCGCCGTCGTTCGGGACGACGCCTCGAGCCGCGTCGAACGGCGCACCGTTCACCTGCGTGCCGTAGTAGCCGACGGCGCGGTAGACCGCCTGGATCGGATACTCGCGGACCTCGCCTGTGATGACGAGGCGGCCGTCGGCATCCGTCGTGGTGCGGGCGAAGCGGATGCTCTCGACCCTGCCGTCTCCCTCGATCGACACCGGCGCGTGCCAGAAGTGCAGGTGCAGGCGGCGCGAGGCCGTGCCGGCCGGGCGGTCGCGCCAGCCGTTCAGGGTGCGCAGCATGACCTTGAGCTGGTTGTTGGATGCCGTGGTCGGGTCGACCCCGTCGAAGTCCTCGTCGTGCAGCACGATGTCGACATCGCGGACCTCGCCGAGCTCGCGGAGCTCGATCGGGGTGAACTTGATGTCGGCGGGTCCGCGGCGTCCGAAGACGTGCACGTCGGTGACGGCGGACGCCTCGAGCCCGGCCAGCACGTTGTCGGGGATTTCGGTGGAGCGCAGGTCGACGGCGTGCTTGGCGAGCACGCGGGCGACGTCGAGCGCGACGTTGCCGTTGCCGATCACGGCGACCTCGCGGGCCTCGAGCGGCCAGATGCGCGCGACATCCGGGTGGCCGTCGAACCACGCGACGAAGTCGGCGGCACCGTACGAACCCGCAAGATCCACACCGGGGATGTCGAGGGCGGCGTCGCGGATCGCACCCGTCGCGAGGATCACGGCGTGGTAGCGCTCGCGCAGCTCGTCCAGGGCGATGTCGCGGCCCACCTCGACGTTGCCGATGAAGCGGATCGTGCGGCGGCGCGCTTCGACAGGCTCAGCGGGCTCCACCTCGCCCTCCGTTTCTGACTGGTCCCCGAGCCTGTCGAGGGGCGCGTCGAGCATCTCGTGCAGAGAGTTCACGATGCCCTTGATGCGCGGGTGGTCGGGAGCGACGCCGTAGCGGATCAGGCCGTACGGCGCCGGGAGCGACTCGAACAGGTCGATCTCGACACGGCCGCCGCGGTCGCGGACGGCGTTCGCCAGGAGGTTGCCGGCGTAGATCCCGGCGGGGCCGGCGCCGACGATCGCGACGCGCAGGGCGAGAGGGGAGGAGGACATGGGCATGGCCTTTCGGGGTGCCGCTCCGCGGAGCGTGCGAACGGGGTCAGATCACGTAGTCGAGAGTGCTGTCGATCGCCCGGCTGAGTCCGGTGTCGACGGCGAGTCCGGCATCCATCGCCTCGAACCAGCGGGCGCGCGGTGCCGGTTCGGCGCCCGGACGGCGACGATTCACGGACTCGGTGACGTTTGACGGATCTTTCGGGTCGATTCGTCCGTCATTCGTCACATCGTTCGTGAATCGTCGCGTCGCCGAGGCCGCATCCGCAGGTTGGGATGCCGGAAGGGATGCCGCGTGCGGGCTGAGCCGGACGACATCGCCGACGACGACCACGGCGGGGGATCGCACCTGGCGGGTGGCGGCGAGGTGCGCGATCGTGCCGAGTGTGCCGATCGTGACCCGCTCGTGCGTTCCGTAGCCGTCCTCGATGATCGCCACAGGGCAGCCCGCCCCGCGGGCGCCGTCGGCGAGCATATGCGCCGAGTGGCCGAGCGTGTTCACGCCCATCAGCAGTACCACCGTGTGGTCGGCACCGCCGGGGAGCCGCTCGATCTGGTCGTGCGCGCTGACGACGGTGAAGGACGTCGAGACGCCGCGGTGCGTGAGCGGGATGCCGGCGACGGCCGGGACCGAGACGGCACTGGTCACTCCTGCGACGATCTCGACGGCCACGCCGGCCTGCTCGCAGAACAGCTGCTCTTCGCGGCCGCGTCCGAACACGAACGGATCGCCGCCCTTGAGACGCACAACGCGCTTCCCGTCGGCGGCGAGCTGCACGAGCAGCGCGTTGATGCCGTCCTGGGACACCTTGTGGTGACCGGGGAGCTTGCCGACGTCGATGACTTCAGCGGTGAGGACGACGCCCTCTGCCGCCAGCTGATCCAGCACGGAACGGGCGCCGAGCCGGTCGGCGACGATGACGTCCGCCTCCTGCAGCGCGCGGAGTCCGCGCAGCGTCAGGAGTCCGGCATCCCCGGGGCCGGCGCCGACGAGGGTGACGAGACCGGTCATCGGGCACCTCCGGGGGCGAGTCCGCGGCTGCGCAGCAGGCGCCGCTCCAGCGGGCCGAACAGGACGAGCTCGATGAGGATGCCGATCGCGAGGATCAGCAGGATCGTGCCGAGGACTCCGGCGAGATCCGCCAACTCGCGGGACTGCTGCAGCATCGACCCGAGTCCGAACCCCATCGACCCGCCGAACGCGATGATCTCGGCAGCCATCAGCGATCGCCACGAGAACGCCCAGCCCTGCTTCAAGCCCGCGAGGTACCCCGGAAGAGCCGCGGGGAGGATCACGGCGGTGGCCAGTTGCCAGCGGCTCGCGCCCAGCACGACACCGGCACGACGCAGCTGCGGCGGCACCTGGTCGATGCCGGAGAGCAGGCCGTTGACGATCGACGGGATCGCACCCATGAGGATCACGAAGTAGACGGTGGCGTCGCTGAGTCCGAACCAGATGATGGCGGCGGGCACCCAGGCGACGGACGGCAGCACCTGCAGGCCCGAGATGAGCGGGCCGGCGGCGCGGCGGAGCACCTTCCACTCGGCCAGCAGCATCCCCAGCGGTGTGCCGACCGCGATCGCGATGAGGAAGCCGAGGATGCCCCGTTCGAGGCTCGTGGCGACGGCCTCCTGCAGGCGGCCCGATTCCCAGGCGTCGCCGAGCGCGGCGGCGACCTGCAGCGGCCCGGGCGAGAGGTCGGGCCGCGGCTGGGCGATGACGACGTACAGCTGCCAGGCGCTCAGCAGCACGATGAGCAGGGCGACGGGCGGAAGCACCTTGCCGACGATCGTGCGCCAGGCGGACGATCGCTGATCCTCTTCGCTCTGCAGGCGGTCGAGGCCGGCCGACAGCGTGTCGAGTTCGTCCGTCCCGGACGCCGCGGGGGTCTTCACAGTCTCAAGCGGCATTGCGTCGGATCTCCTCGCGCAGCTCGGTGGTGATCTCGGCGGCGAGGGCCGAGACCTCCGGCGATTCGATGCGGCGACCGGCTGTTCCACCGAGCTTCCATTCCCGCGCGATCCGGCCGGGTCGGCTGGAGAGCAGGATGACGCGTTGACCGAGGCGGGCGGCCTCGCGCACGTTGTGGGTCACGAAAACGATGGTGCGCCCGGTGGCGCGCCAGACGCGCTCCAGCTCTTCGTGCAGCAGGTCGCGGGTGATGGCGTCGAGCGCGGCGAACGGCTCGTCCATCAGCAGCACAGGGCGGTCCTGGGCGAGTGCACGCGCCAGGGCGACGCGCTGACGCATGCCGCCGGAGAGCTCGTGCGGGCGCTTGTCCCCGGCATCCGCGAGGTTCACGGTGCCCAGCAGGCGCAGCGCCTCCTCGCGGCGTTCGGACCGGGGGACGCCGCGCAGGCGCAGCGCGAGCTCGACGTTGCGCCTGGCGGTCAGCCACGGCATCAGGGCCGACTCCTGGAACATCACGGCCGCACCCGTGCTCGGCACCGAGATCGAGCCGCTGGTCACCGGCTCGAGACCGGCGATGAGGTTCAGCAGCGTCGACTTGCCGCATCCGGATGCCCCGAGCAGACACACGAACTCGCCGGGGGCGATGTCGAGCGAGATGTCGTCGAGGACCAGGGGGCCCGACCCGAACCGCTTGGAGACGTGGTCGATCCGTACGATCGGCTCGACCGGTGCGGATGCCGGGGCGACGGGCGCGACCCCGTCGAAGCTGGGCGCCAGCGAGGAGGCACCCGCGTGCGAACGCGAGGTGTCGTCTGCGCGGGTCCGCCCCGCCGGCGCCGTCATCACTCGTCTCCGAGGCCGCTGGCGGAGACCGGCTCCTGGCCGTCGCTCTCGAGCAGCGCGTTCAGTGCGGTCAGGTCGAACAGGCCCTCGATCGAGCCGTCCTTCTGGGTGCCGGCGGCGAGGCCGTCCTCGACGAGCGTCTCGAAGGTCTCGGCGTGCGGGTCGACCGTGAAGGTCACATTCTCGAGAGCGCGGGTCAGCACCTCGTCGGAGAGCCCCTTGCCCGTGGCCTCCGTCAGCGCCGCGTTGATGACCTCGGGTGCCTCGGCGGCGTTCTCGTCGAGCCATGCGACTGAGGCGATGTGGCCCTCGAGGAGCTTCTCGACGACGTCGGGATGCTCCTCGGCGAACTCGGCGCGGACCAGCAGCACGGTCGTCGGGAACGCGCCGTCCTCCCACAGATCGGCTTCGTCCACGAGCACGTGCGCCCCGGCATCCACGACCAGACGGGAGACCCACGGCTCGGGCAGCCACGCGCCGTCGACCTCGCCCTGCTGGAACAGGGTGAGCGTCTGGGCGTTCTCGGTCGGAGTGATCGTGACGTCCCCGCCGCCGGAAGTCGAGGTCTCGAAGCCCTCGTCGGCGAGCCAGCTGCGCAGCGCGACGTCCTGCGTGTTGCCCAGCTGAGGGCTGGCGATGTTCGCACCCTCGAGGTCGGCGACATCGTCGATGCCGTCGCGGACGACGAGCGCCGCCCCACCAGAGGTGGCGCCGGCGATGATGTGCGCCGACTGTCCACCGGACTGGATGAACGTGTTGATCGACGGGTTCGGGCCGATGTAGGTGGCGTCGATCGCGCCGGCCGAGAGCGCCTCGATCGCGGCGGGTCCGGCGTTGAAGATCTCGGTCTTCAGCTCGACATCCTCGCCGAGCGCATCGGTGAACAGCCCCTCTTCGACGCCGACCAGAGCCGGTGCGTGGGTGACGTTGGCGAAGTACCCGAGGCGAACCTCGTCGACGGGCTCTGATGCGGCATCAGCGCCGGGGGCGGCGGAAGCGCAGCCGGCCAGCATCATGGCCCCGAGTCCTAGAGCTGTGAGAGCGGTGGTCTTGCGGGTGATCTTCACGGTTTCGCCTCCTTAGACGGTGAGGGGTGGTGCAGGTTCAGTCGACGACGGTGGCGGCGGCGAGCGTCGCCCCGTCGACGGGGTGGATGAGCAGCAGCGAACCGGACGCGCGGTTGACCGCGTACGGCTCGAGCGGCAGATCGGCGGCGAAGCGCAGCCGCACGCGTCCGATCTCGTTCACGGAGAGGCGCTCGGCATTCTCATGCGCGAGCGTCTCGAGATCCCGGCGGTCGATGACCTCGGCGACCAGGGCCTGCACGGTCGACGTGCCGTGCTTGACGAGCACCTTGGCGCCGGGCGCCGTGTCGCGCGTGTCGAGCTGGAACACCTCGACGACGGCCTCGCGACGGGATGCCGGTGCGGTGCCTGCGGCGGCGATGACCGCACCTCGGGCGGCATCCACCTCGTCGGCGAGAGTCACCGAGATCGACTGCGCTGCCGTCGCGGACTCGGCATCGTGACCGGCGACCTGGATGCCGGTGATGACCGTCTCGTGACCGCCGGGCAGCACCTCGACGGGGTCGCCGACGCGGACGGTGCCGGAGGACACGCGCCCGGCGAAGCCGCGGAAGTCGCGGTAGCGCTCCGCTTCGGAGGCCGGGATGCGGGGATCGAGACCGCCCTGAGGGCGCAGCACGATCTGCACGGGAAGGCGGAATGCGGCATCGGCCGACTCCGTCTCCTCCTGCGTCGGGAGCGTCTCGAGCAGCTCGATCAGGGTCGGACCGGTGTACCAGGGCGTCTGCGGCGATCGATCGACGACGTTGTCGCCTTCCAGCGCCGACACCGGCAGGACGTGGATGCCGGACAGCCCGAGCTGCTCGGCGACTCGCTCGGCCTCGAGCTCGATCTCGACGAAGCGGTCCTCGTCGTAGCCGGTGAGGTCGATCTTGTTGACCGCGATGATCACATGCTGCACGCGCAGCAGCGAGACGACGGCGAGGTGCCGGCGGGTCTGCTCGACGACGCCCTTGCGCGCGTCGACCAGCACGATCACCGCATCGGCGGTGGCGGAGCCGGTGACCATGTTCCGCGTGTACTGCACGTGGCCGGGGCAGTCCGCGAGCACGAAGCTGCGCTGATCGGTGGCGAAGTAGCGGTACGCGACGTCGATCGTGATGCCCTGCTCGCGCTCGGCTCGGAGGCCGTCGGTGAGCAGCGCGAAGTCGAACTCGCCGTGCGCGAAGCCGCGGGCACGCGAGGTCGAGGCGACCTGCTCGAGCTGGTCGGCGAGGATCGCCTTGGCATCGTGCAGCAGCCGGCCGACCAGAGTCGACTTGCCGTCGTCGACGGACCCGGCCGTCGCGAATCGGAACAGTGTCTGCTCCTGGAGAAGGGGCGTCATCAGAAGTACCCGTCTTTCTTGCGGTCCTCCATGGCGGCTTCGCTGATGCGATCGTCCGCACGGGTGGCGCCGCGCTCGGTGAGCGTCGACCGCGCGACCTCGGCGACGACGGATGCCGTGTCGACGGCATCCGATTCGACGGCGCCGGTGCAGCTCATGTCGCCGACCGTCCGGTACCGGACGACGCGCTTCTCGACCTGCTCGCCGTCGCGGGGCTCGGCGAACTCGCCCACGGCCCACCACATGTTGTCGCGGCGGAACACTTCGCGCTCCTGCGCGTAGTACAGCGGCGGGAGGGCGATGTTCTCGCGCTCGATGTAGCGCCAGACGTCGAGCTCGGTCCAGTTGGAGATCGGGAACGCGCGCACGTGCTGACCGGGGAGGTGGCGGCCGTTGTACAGGCTCCACAGCTCGGGGCGCTGGTTGCGCGGGTCCCACTGGCCGAACTCGTCGCGGAGCGAGATGATGCGCTCCTTGGCGCGGGCCTTGTCCTCGTCGCGGCGCGCACCGCCGAAGACGGCGTCGTGCTTGCCCGCCGCGATCGCGTCCAGCAGCGGCTGCGTCTGCAGCGTGTTGCGCGTGCCGTCTGGACGCTCGGTGAGACGGCCGTCGTCGATGTAGTCCTGCACGCTCGCGACCTCGAGGGTCAGGCCGAGGCGGGCGACGGTCTCGTCGCGGAACGCGATGACCTCGGGGAAGTTGTGTCCGGTGTCGACGTGCAGCACGGGGAACGGCACGCGTCCCGGTGCGAACGCCTTGGTGGCGAGGTGCAGCACGAGCACCGAGTCCTTGCCGCCCGAGAACAGCAGCACGGGGCGTTCGAACTCCGCGACGACCTCGCGGATGATGTGGATGGCCTCGGCTTCGAGCTGGTCGAGCGCGGTGAGGCTCGTCGCGGGGGCGGTCGCGTCGATCGTCATACGTGGAGCCCGCATTCTGTCTTCGCCTGGCCGGCCCAGCGGCCGGAACGGGGGTCGTCACCGGGGGCGACCTGCTTGGTGCACGGCTCGCAGCCGATCGACGGGTAGCCGAAGTTCACCAGCAGGTTCACGGGGGCCTTGTGCTCTGCGGCGTACGCCAGCACGTCGTCGAAGCTCCACGCGGCGACCGGGTTCACCTTCACCAGGCCGTTGCGCTCGTCCCACGTGACCAGGGGTGTGTTCGTGCGGGTCGGCGCCTCGTCGCGGCGCACGCCCGTGAACCACAGTTCGTATCCGCCGAGTGCGTCCTGCAGCGGGGCGACCTTGCGGCGGGCGCAGCACAGCGCGGCATCGCGTTCGAACAGCTTGGCGCCGAACTCGGCATCCTGCTCCGCGACCGTCTGCTCCGGCGTGACGTCGACGATGCGCACGTCCAGGGCGCGTTCGACCTCGTCGCGCGTCGCGTAAGTCTCGGTGAAGTGGTAGCCGGTGTCGAGGAAGAGCACGTCGACACCGGGCAGCTGCTCCGCCACGAGGTGGGGCAGGGCCGCATCGGCCATCGAGCAGGCGACGGCCGCGGCATCCGCTCCGAAGTTGCGGGCGACCCAGGCGACGACCTCGGCGGCCGACGCCTCGTGGTCGGTCAGGCTGCCGAGTTCGGCGTTGCCCTGCTCGGCGAGGGCCGCGAGCTCCTCGGGGGTGCGCTTGGTGCGGATGCGGGGGGCGAGGCTGACGCTCATTGCAGGGCCTCCTCTTCGGCGCGGTGCGCCCACTGGGCGAAGCTCTCGCCCTCGGTGCGGTCGGCGAGGTAGCGACGGATGACGCGCTCGGCGTAGTCGGCGATGCCGTCGGCCGCGACCTTCAGGCCGCGGACGGTGCGGCCGAGTCCTGCCTCGGCACGGTCGACGCCGGCGAGACCGCCGCCGAGGTGCACCTGGTAACCGGGGACCTGCTCGCCGTCGATCGAGACGAGCTGACCTTTCAGGCCGATGTCGGCGGTCTGGATGCGGGCGCAGGAGTTCGGGCAGCCGTTCACGTGCAGGGTGATCGGCCGGCCGATCTCCGGCTCGAGCGCACCGAGGCGCTCCTCGAGCTGCTCGATGGCGTTCGCCGCGTTCGCCTTGGTCTCGACGATCGCGAGCTTGCAGTACTCGATGCCGGTGCAGGCGATCGTGCCGCGGCGGAACAGGCTCGGGCGGGCCGACAGGCCGAGCGCGTCGAGGCCGGCGACGAGGCCGTCGACCTCGGACTCGGGGATGTCCAGCACGAGCAGCTTCTGGTACGGCGTGGTGCGCACGCGCTGCGAGCCGTGCACCTCGGCCAGGTCGGCGAGGGCCGTGAGCGTGCTGCCGGAGACGCGACCGACGAGCGGGGCGGCACCGACGTAGAACCGGCCGTCCTTCTGCTCGTGGATGCCGACGTGGTCGCCGATCGTCGTCGGGGTCGGGGCGGCCGGACCGTCCGGGAGGGGACTGTCGAGGTATTCGGTCTCGAGGACGTTGCGGAACTTCTCGGTGCCCCAGTCGGCGAGCAGGAACTTCAGGCGCGCCTTGTTGCGCAGCCGCCGGTATCCGTAGTCGCGGAAGATCTGCGTGACGCCGTGCCAGACCTCGGCCACCCGCTCGGGGGCGACGAACACGCCGAGGCGCTCGCCGAGGCGGGGGACGACCGAGAGCGCGCCGGCGACCCACAGGTCGTATCCGATGCCGAGTTCCGGGTGCTCGACGGCGACGAACGCGCAGTCGTTGATCTCGTGCACGACGTCCTGGCTGGGGTGCCCCGTGATCGCGGTCTTGTACTTGCGCGGCAGGTTCGCGAGGGTCGGGTCGCCGATGAAGCGCTCCGCGATCTCCTGGATCTGCGGCGTCGGGTCGATGAGCTCGTCCGCGGCGATGCCGGCGACCGGGGAGCCCAGGATGACGCGGGGCACGTCGCCGCACGCCTCGGTGGTGCTGAGGCCGACTTCTTCCAGGCGGCGCCAGATCTCGGGGACGTCCTCGACGCGGATCCAGTGCAGCTGGACGTTCTGCCGGTCGGTGAGGTCGGCGCTGTCACGGGCGAACTCGGTGGAGATCTCGCCGATCACGCGCAGCTGGTGCGTGGTGAGCTGGCCGCCGTCGATGCGGACGCGCAGCATGAAGTACTCGTCCTCGAGCTCATGCGGCTCGAGCTGGGCGGTGCGGCCGCCGTCGATGCCCGGCTTGCGCTGCGTGTACAGCCCCCACCAGCGGAAGCGCCCGTGCAGGTCGGTCGGGTCGATCGACGCGAAGCCGCCCTTGGCGTACTCGTTCTCGATGCGCTCGCGGACGTTGAGTCCGTTGTCCGCCAGCTTGAACTCCTCGTTGCCGTTGAGCGGCTCGGTGCCGTCGACGAGCCACTGGCCGTGCGGTTTCGTCGGCGTGCGGTTCGTGCGCGTGCGTGCACCGCGGATCGGGGTCTGCTGGGGCGTGGTCATGGGAATGCTCTCTGCACTGCTCGTCGGAGATGGCGTTGCACAACTCTGGCGAGATCGCGCGCATTCGTCACGCATGGGTGACACATGACGTCAGTGGACGAAACATGGCGACACAGAGAGCGCGAGTGCCGCCTGATGCGGTCTAATGCGCCCGCTCCGGAGAGCCTCGGGTAAAACTTGAGTGAACTCGTATCAACTTTGTTTGACAGCATCCGACCCTCGGGGTACAGTTGAGTCATCGCGACTCAGGTTTAGTTGGTCGCCCCGGATTTCCCATCAGGCTTCAGCAACAAGAAGGAGAAACACATGGCACGTGCTGTTGGAATCGACCTCGGTACGACGAACTCCGTCGTCAGCGTCCTCGAAGGCGGCGAGCCGAAGGTCATCGCCAACGCCGAGGGCTTCCGCACGACACCCTCGGTCGTCGCGTTCACGAAGGACGGCGAGGTGCTCGTCGGTGAGACCGCCAAGCGCCAGGCCGTCACGAACGTCGACCGCACCGTCGCTTCCGTCAAGCGCCACGTCGGCACCGACTGGTCGTTCGACGTGGACGGCAAGAAGTGGACGCCGCAGGAGATCTCCGCGCGCATCCTCCAGAAGCTCAAGCGCGACGCCGAGTCGTACCTGGGCGACACCGTGACGGATGCCGTCATCACCGTTCCCGCGTACTTCAACGACGCCGAGCGTCAGGCCACCAAGGAGGCCGGTGAGATCTCGGGGCTGAACGTCCTGCGCATCATCAACGAGCCCACCGCCGCCGCTCTCGCGTACGGCCTCGACCGGGGCAAGGAGGACGAACTCATCCTCGTCTTCGACCTCGGTGGCGGAACGTTCGACGTCTCCCTGCTCGAGGTGGGCAAGGACGACGACTTCTCCACGATCCAGGTCCGCTCCACCGCGGGTGACAACCGCCTCGGCGGCGACGACTGGGACCAGCGTCTGGTCGACCACCTGATCAAGCAGTTCAAGGAGACCTCCGGCGTCGACGTCTCGGGCGACAAGATCGCTCTGCAGCGTCTGAAGGAGGCGGCCGAGCAGGCGAAGAAGGAGCTCTCCAGCTCGACGAGCACCAGCATCAACCTGCCGTACCTGTCTCTGACCGAGTCCGGCCCGGTGTCGCTTTCCGAGACGATCACCCGCGCGAAGTTCGAGGACCTCACCAAGGACCTCCTCGACCGCACGAAGAAGCCGTTCGAGGACGTCATCCGCGAAGCCGGCATCAAGGTCGCCGACATCGACCACGTCGTGCTGGTCGGTGGCTCCACGCGTATGCCCGCCGTCGCCGAGCTCGTCAAGCGCGAGACCGGCAAGGAGGCCAACAAGGGCGTCAACCCGGACGAGGTCGTCGCCGTCGGCGCCGCCCTGCAGGCCGGTGTCCTCAAGGGTGAGCGCAAGGACGTGCTGCTCATCGACGTCACCCCGCTGAGCCTCGGCATCGAGACCAAGGGCGGCCGCATGACCAAGCTCATCGACCGCAACACTGCGATCCCGACCAAGCGCAGCGAGACCTTCACCACGGCGGACGACAACCAGCCCTCCGTCGCGATCCAGGTCTTCCAGGGCGAGCGCGAGTTCACCCGCGACAACAAGCCGCTGGGGACGTTCGAGCTCACCGGCATCGCGCCGGCCCCGCGCGGCATCCCGCAGATCGAGGTCACGTTCGACATCGACGCGAACGGCATCGTGCACGTGTCCGCCAAGGACAAGGGCACCGGCAAGGAGCAGTCGATGACGATCACCGGCGGCTCGTCGCTGTCGAAGGACGACATCGAGCGCATGGTGCGCGAGGCCGAGGAGAACGCGGCGGACGACAAGCGTCGCGCCGAGGCTCTCGAGCAGCGCAACCAGGCCGAGACCCTCGCCTACTCGATCGAGAAGCTCATCAAGGACAACGAGGACAAGCTCCCCGCTGACGTGAAGGACTCGGTCCAGGCCGACGTCGACGCCCTGAAGACGGCTCTGGCCGGCGAGGACGACGACGCGGTCAAGGTCGCGTTCGACAAGCTCAACGAGTCGCAGGGCAAGCTGGGCGAGGCGATCTACGCCCAGAGCCAGGCGGATGCCGGCGCTTCCGCCGGCACCTCGGCCGAGGGCGACGCCCCCGCGGGTGACGCCTCCTCCGACGAGGACGTCATCGACGCCGAGGTCATCGACGAGGACGAAGAGAAGAAGTAACCATGACGGACAAGAACTTCGACGACAACGACGAGGTTCGTCCCGACGGCGAGGGGTCGGATGCTGCGGCATCCGGCCCCGAGCCGCAGGAGAACCCGGATTCGTCAGAGGCCGCTGCCGCTGAGGGCTCCGATGCGTCTCCCGCGGACGACCTGACCGTCGAGGACATCCTCGGCGCCGCGCAGACCGGGGAGGCAGCGGCGGAGGACGCCGTGCTGGCCGACCTCGAATCCGCACTGCTGAACGACCTCAAGCGTCTGCAGGCGGAGTACGCGAACTACCGTCGGCGCACCGAAGAGCAGCGCCAGGTCGAGATCGACCGCGCCAAGGGCGAGGCCGCCAAGGGCCTCATCCCCGTGCTCGACGACCTCGACCGCGCCCAGCAGCACGGCGACCTCGTCGACGGCACGCCGTTCGCCGTGATCGCCGAGAAGGTGCGCACGGTAGTGGAGCGGCTCGGCGTCGTCTCGTACGGCGAGAAGGGCGACGAGTTCGACCCGCAGCACCACGAGGCGATCTTCCAGCAGCCGACGCCGGGAGCGGAGAAGACCACTGTGCTCGAGGTCGTCGAGGTGGGCTATCGCCTGGGCGACGTCGAGCTGCGTCCGGCGAAGGTCGTCGTCGCCGTTCCGGCGGAGTAGGGGTCCGATGGCAAGCCAGGACTGGTTCGACAAGGACTTCTACAAGACGCTGGGCGTCTCGAAGGACGTCAGTGACGCGGAGCTGAAGAAGACCTACCGCAAGCTCGCCCGCAAGTATCACCCCGATTCCAACCCGGGAGATGCCGCGGCCGAGGCGACGTTCAAGGAGATCAGCGAGGCCTACTCGGTGCTCTCCGACGCCGAGCAGCGCAAGGAGTACGACGAGATCCGCGCCATGGGCTCCGGTGCGCGCTTCACGGCGTCAGGCGCCGGTGCAGGGGGCTTCGAGGACGTCTTCAGCCGGTTCGGGCAGCGCGGGCAGTCGTCCGCCGACTTCGAGGACATCTTCGCGATGTTCAACCAGGGCCAGGGTGGCTCGTTCGGCTCAGGGCGCTTCGGTCAGACCTCCGGCGGCTACCGCGGCTTCGGCGGACCGCAGCGCGGCAACGACGTGACCGCGCGGACGACCCTCGACTTCGTCACCGCAGCGCAGGGCGAGACCATCACGCTGCAGGGCGAGGACGGCAAGCCGTTCAAGGTGAAGATCCCGGCCGGTGTCGCCGACGGGCAGAAGATCCGTCTGCGTGGCCGCGGTCGGCCCTCGCCCGACGGTGGGGAGAACGGCGACATCGTCGTGAGCATCGCTGTGCGTCCGCACCCCGTGTTCACGCGCGACGGGCTGAATCTCCGCATCACGGTGCCTGTGACGTTCACCGAGGCGACGCTCGGCGCGACGATCGAGGTGCCGACGCTCGCCGGCGACACCGTGAAGCTGCGGGTCGCCCCCGGCACGCCGTCCGGCCGCGTCCTGCGCGTCAAGGGGCGCGGCATCAAGAGCAGCAAGGGCACCGGCGACCTGCTGGCCGAGCTCCAGGTCGCGGTCCCCTCGCACCTCGACGACGACGCTCGTGCCGCGCTCGAGGCGTTCGCCGCCGCCGAGCCGAAGGAGAACCCGCGCGCCGACCTGATGGCCAAGGCGCGCGGCTGACGATCATGGCTCCCGAAATCAGGACGACAGCTCCAGATCAGGATGCCGCTCACGAAGGCATCCTGGTCTCGGGCGTTGTTCCTGATCTCGGAAATGGTCAATCCAGGAGGTGATGGCGATGTCCCCCGACGATGACGATGCTCCGGTGTTCGCGATCGCCGTCGCCGCCGAGCTCGCCGGCATGCACCCGCAGACGCTGCGTCAGTACGACCGGATCGGACTCGTCGTCCCCGGTCGTACCAGGGGCGGGTCGCGGCGCTATTCGGCGCGCAACGTGCAGCAGCTGCGTGAGGTCGCCCGGCTGTCCGGCGAGGGCATGAGCCTGCCGGCGATCTCGCGTCTGCTGCATCTGGAGGACGAGGTGCGGATGCTGCGCCGACGCGTCCGGGATCTCGAGGGCGCGTTGCGCGCCGAGCGCGAGAACCGTCCGGGCGTGCGCGTTTTCGCCGCCGGAGCGAGCGGTGTCATCCCCATGGCGTCCGGCCGCCGCATCCGCCGGTCGACCGAAGTCGTGCTGTGGCGACCGGGCGATCGCCGCACCGAGGACTGAGTCCGCCTCACCGGACAGTGAGGTCGTCGCGGTAGGGTGGCGAAACGATGAGGATGACACGTCGCACGCTGCTGATCGGCGCCGGAGTCGGCGCCATGAGTGTGCTTCTCGCGTCCTGCACGCCAGAGCCCACGCCAACGCCCACCCCGACCCGTACGCCGACGGATCCGCCTCCGACGTTCGACGGACCGGCGCCGACGCATTCGATGCGCAGCGCGTGGTCGACGGATCCGTTCTCCCGCGGTGGTGCGAGCTTCACGCCGGTCGGCGCGCAGCCGAGCCTGCGCGCCGCGCTCGCGGAGCCGATCGAACAGCGCGTGTTCTTCGCCGGCGAGGCCGTCGACACCGAGTACCCGGGCACGATGCGCGGCGCCATCCGATCCGGTGAACGAGCGGCGACGGCTCTGCGCACGCGCGCGGCGGCCGGTGAGCGCATCGCCATCGTCGGAGCAGGGCTCGCCGGCGCCGTGGCCGCAGGTCAGCTGACCGCAGAGGGCGCCGAAGTGACCGTCTTCGAGGCCCGTGACCGGCTCGGCGGACGCGTCGACTCGCGCGTCGACGAGGCCTGGCCCATTCCGGTCCAGCTCGGTGGCTGGCTCCTGGGCGTCGACGACACCGATCTGCGTGAGCGGTTCGCCGGCGACGACACCCGCCTGCTCGATCTGGTCGAGGCCGAGTGGCGCTCGTCCGACGGCGCGGTCGACGCGGCCGACGATGCCGTCCTCACCGGTGCGCTCGAGGCCGCGCAGACTCAGCCGACGGACCTCTCCGTCGCCGATGCGCTCACCGAGACCGGTGCAGACCCCGAGGAGCCGACGCTGGCCGCCCTGCTCGCGGCGGTGACGGCGGCATCCGGCGGTGGCCCTGACGTCCTGTCGTCCTGGTTCCCGCCCGGCCTGCCACCGGAGAGCTACGCGGCGCCGTCCGCTGATCTGTCGGTGTTCATCGAGATGCTGCTCCAGGGCCTGGAAGTGAGTCTGTCGTCCCCCGTATCGCGTGTCGCGTACGACGACACCGGGGTCAGCCTGCGGCTGGGGACGGGGGAGTCGCTGTCGTTCGATCGTGTCGTGCTGACCGTGCCGCTCGGCGTCCTCCAGCACGGCGGCGTAGAGTTCTCGCCCGCGCTGCCGTTCACCCATCGCGGGGCGATCGCCGATCTCGGCGTCGGCGCGATCGAGACGATCTGGCTGCGCTTCGACGAGGCCTTCTGGGAGACCGAGGCGGCGCTGTGGCACGTGGTCGGCGGGGACGCCGTCATCCGCACCTGGTTCAATCTCCAGCCCACGACGGGAGAGCCCGTGCTCGTCGGTCTCGTCGGCGGGGATGCGGCGGAGGAGTTCGCCGCGCTCGGCGATCAGGAGGCCGTCGTCGCGGCGCTCACGTCGCTGGCGCCGTTCATGCCCTCCGCCGACGCGGAGTAGCCCGTCCTCGTCGCGCGCCGTCGCGCGAGCGGCGCCCAGGGGCTCGGCATCCGACTCACTCCGACGACAGCCGTCGCGACCAGCGCGAACATCGCCAGCGCGAGTGCGCAGGTCACCATGAACTCGGGCGGCCCCGAGACCTGGCGCGGGTCGAGGAAGTAGTACGGATACCAGCCGATCGACGGCCCGCGCCACAGCGTCACGATGCCCCACAGGATCGGGAATGCGAGGGATGCCGGCACCACCCACCACGTGACCCGGCGATGTCCCGGGGTGAGACCCCAGGCGAGGGCTGTGCAGGCGGGGAGCCAGAAGTGCAGCAGCTGGTCCGACCAGGGCACATCGATGCGGATGCCGCGTAGCCCGGCCTGCCAGACGATCAGTGCGAAGGCGAGGCCGGCGGTGATCGTCCAGGTGAGCACGAGCGCGAGAGCGATCGTGAACCACCGGGGGTCGGTCTCCCGCCGGAGGGCCAGCACCCCGCCGATCGCGAGCAGCGCGACCAGCGCGCAGTTCGACTGCACGGTGAGGTAGGCGAAGAAGTTGTCGCCGGCGACGGTGTTCGAGCTCAGCCCCCAGAACAGGCGATGGGTCAGGGCGCCGAGGCAGACGGCGGCGGTGAGCAGGCGCAGCACACCGAAGATCATCCGCCAACGCACGCTGCCATCGCCTCCTCTCCCGCGCGGTCACCGCGTCATCTGGCGAGTCTACGGAGGCTCGGATGTGCGGCGGATCCGGATAGGGCGGAAGGGCAACGAGTTGACTTCTGAAATCGATTCCAGTTAACTGTCTTTCGTTAACGGTACACAAAGAGGTGAAGTCATGGTCACGATGAGACCCACCCGAGCGCCTGCGCTCGGAGACCAGCTCGCAGCGGTCCTGCGGGACCAGATCGTCCGTCGGCACCTGCAGCCGGGTACTCATCTCGTCGAGGACTCGCTCGCGGCGGAGTACGACGTGAGCCGAGGTCCGGTGCGCGATGCCTTGCGTCAGCTCGAGTCACAGGGGCTGGTCGAATCCCGGCGCCGGGGATTCTTCGTCGTAGGCCTCAGCCAGGAGGACATCAACGATCTGTACGAGCTGCGCGAGTCCATCGAACTCGTCGCGGTCACCCGTGCGATCGGGCGCGTCTCCGACGACCAGCTGCGCATCGGGCGCGAGATCGTCCGGGAGATGGTCGCGTGCGCAGATCGCGCCGCTGCGGCCGATTTCGCCGATGCCGACATGCGCTTCCACGCACTGCTGTATCGCATCGGAGGCAACTCCCGCCTCATCGACGTCTGGGAGGCCTACGAACCGGTCTTCGCGAGCCTCATGCAGCTGACCGTGGAGGAGGATGTCGATCTGCACCCATCCGCGCACGATCACGGCCGCCTGCTCGATCTCCTTGAGGAGGGCGACGCCGACGAGATCAGGGCGGAGCTGCGCGAACACCTCGACGGCGCGCGTTCTCGCATGGCGCACGCGGTTCAGGCGCTCATCGAAGGTGCCGGAGAGGAGCGGGCCTCATGAGCGTGGTCGACATCGAGCGGCCCGTGGAGGCATCGACGGCACCAGGCGGCGCGCCGTCCGGCGTCGGCCGCCGCCGATTCGTCGGGGTAGGACAGTCGAGGGCGCTGCTGGTGCTGGCGATCCCGGCACTGATCTTCTACGGATTCGCGGTCGTGGTCCCGTCGATCCGCGGCGCCGTGCTGGCGTTCACGAACTGGGACGGCCTCTCTCAGAACTACGACTTCATCGGGTTTGACAACTTCGTCCGGATCTTCACGTCTCAGAGCTCGCTCGACGCCCTGAAGATGACCTTGATCTTCGCGCTCGCCGTCACGGTCCTGCAGAACGGCATCGGTCTGCTCCTCGCCCTCGGCGTGAACAGCGGTCTCAAGTCGCAGAACTTCCTTCGTGTGCTGTTCTTCGCGCCCGTCGTGATCACGCCCGTCGTCGTCGCGTACCTCTGGAAGTTCCTGCTCACGCCCGACGGAGCGGTCAACACCCTTCTCGCGGCCGTCGGTCTCGGCGACGTAGCGCCCAGCTGGCTCGGCGATCCGTTCTGGGCCGCGGCATCCGTCGTCATGATGATCGTCTGGCAGCACGCCGGGTACTCCATGGTGATCTACATCGCCGGCCTCCAGTCCATCCCGCAGGAGCTCAACGAGGCCGCAGCGGTGGATGGAGCAGGTCCGTGGCGCCGGTTCTGGTCCGTCACGTGGCCGCTGCTCGCACCGGCCACGGCGATCAACGTCATGCTCACGATCATCGGCGGACTGAAGATGTTCACCGAGGTGTTCGTTCTGACCGCCGGCGGTCCCGGTGGCGCGACAGAGACGATGTCGACGCTGCTGTACAAGTCGGCGTTCCAGTTCAACGAGTTCGGCTACGGCATCGCGCTGGCGCTCGTGCTCGCCGTCGTCGTGGTGTTCTTCTCCGTCGCGCAGCAGCGCCTGAGCCGGAAGGGCGGCCACTGATGTTCCGCTACACCAAGGCGACCTTCGCCCGGGAGCTCGTCATGCTCCTGATCGCGCTGGCATTCATCTTCCCGGTCTACGTGCTGGTCAATATGTCGTTGCGGCCGGCGAACGACGCCACCTCGGCGCTCGTCCCCTCTGCTCAGCCGACGTTCGACAACTTCATCCAGGCGTGGAACGAGGCGGGGCTCGCGCAGGCTCTGCTGAACAGCGCGATCGTGACCGTGACGAGCGTCGTCCTGATCGTCGCCATCTCGTCCATGGCCGCCTACCCGCTCGCACGCGTCATGTCGAAGCTGTCGACGACCGTGTTCTGGATCGTGCTCGTCGGCATGATGATCCCGTTCCAGGTCGCGCTCATCCCGCTCTACCAGACCATGCGTGATCTTGGTCTGCTCGGATCCCTCGCCTCGCTCATCCTCTTCTACACGGGCAGCCAGGTGCCGTTCTCGGTGTTCCTCTACACCGGATTCCTGCGGACACTGGAGCGCGACTACGAAGAGGCGGCGGCGCTGGACGGTGCGGGCACGTTCCGCACGTTCACGAGCATCGTCTTCCCGCTGCTGCGCCCCATCACCGGAACCGTGATCATCCTCAACGCCATCACGGTGTGGAACGACTTCCTCGTGCCGCTGCTGTACCTCAGCGGCACTCCCCAGCAGACGGTCACCGTGGCGCTCTATGCGTTCGTCGGTCAGTTCGTCTCCGACTGGCCCGTGGTGTTCGCGGGCCTGGTCATCAGTGTGGTGCCGGTGCTGCTGGTGTACTTCCTCATGCAGAAGCAGATCATCAAGGGCTTCGCCGGAGGGCTGAAGGGATGAGCCTGGAGCCGTATGCGCTGCGCGTGGATGGGCAGCGCGAACCCCAGGGCGTCGTCACGGTGCCCGCGTTCTCCTGGCGACTGCGCTCCGCCGAACCGGGTGCGCGGCAGAGCGCGTACCGGATCACGGTGGCGCAGGTCCTTCCCGGTGGTGGGTCGGCACCGGTCTGGGATTCCGGGAACGTGCCGTCGGATCTGACCGTCGGCGCTCGCTACGCCGGCGCTCCGCTGGTTACCTCGGCGCGGTACCGCTGGGTGCTCTCCGTCGAGGATGCGAACGGTGCGATCGTGACCCGCACGGCGGAGTTCGCGACGGGGATCGTGCACCCGGACGAATGGCGCGCGGCCTGGATCGGGCGCAATCCGGTCTACCGTCGCAC
Source organism: Microbacterium sp. STRO-1N (assembly GCF_057748015.1). The sequence continues at coordinate 3,706,273 of NZ_CM173234.1, read as the reverse complement.
GGCCCTTCCCCCGCAGGACACCGACATCAGCTTCACGGTGAACAAGCTCCAGCCGGTGCGCCGCTTCGTGCGGCACTTCGATCTCGATCGTGTTCCCGCGATCGCGCGCGTGCACGCATCCGCGAAGGGCGTCTACCGGTTGTACGTGAACGGTCGGAAGGTCGGCGCGGACGAGCTGGCTCCGGGGTGGACGGAGTACCGAGACCGCATCACGTACCAGTCCTGGGACATCGCGCCGCTCCTGCGACCCGGCCGCAACAGCGTCGCCGCGCTGCTCGGGGACGGGTGGTACGTCGGCTTCATCGGAACCGATCGCCGGCAGCAGGCGCAGCACTACGGCAAGGAGCCCGCGTTCCTGGCGCAGCTCGTGCTCGACGACGCCGACGGCGGTCGTCGGATCGTGGCCACGGACGGGGACTGGAAGGAGGACGCGTCCGACATCCTCTACGCCGACCTGCTCATGGGCCAGTACGAGGACTCCCGGCGCTCCGTGCCCGACTGGCACATGCCGGACCACGACATCGAGCACTGGTCGGATGCCGTCGTGAAGGACACCGCCGTAGACCTGCTGACGCCCGAGGTGGATCCGGGCGTGCGTGCGACCGTTCGCCTGCCCGCGGTGTCGGTGTCGTCTCGCGGCGAAGGCCGCTTCATCGTCGATTTCGGGCAGAACCTCGTCGGTCGTGTGCGCCTGACGCTGCGCGATCAGCCGTCCGATCGGCGCATCCAGCTGAATCATGCGGAGGTCCTCGACGACGGCGAGCTGTACACGGCCAATCTCCGCACCGCCGAGCCGCTCGACGTGTTCTGGACGAACGGGGATGCGGAACAGGCCTTCGAGCCGCGGTTCACGCTGCACGGGTTCCGCTTCGCAGAAGTGCAGGGCCTGCAGGGAGAACTCTCACCGGACGACGTCGAAGCTGTCGTGCTGCACAACGACGCCGAGTTCGTCGGCGACTTCTCCTCGTCGGATCCCGCCCTGGACAGACTGTTCCAGAACATCCAATGGGGGCTGCGGGGCAACTTCGTCTCGATCCCGACCGACTGCCCGCAGCGGGACGAGCGACTCGGCTGGCTCGCCGATGCGCAGGTCTTCGCGCCGACCGCCCTGGCGCTCGCGGATCTCGGCCCGCTCCTGAAACGCTGGATGCGCGACGTGCGCAGCGCGCAGAACGGCGACGGCGCGTTCCCCGACATCGCACCGCACTTGATCCATCTGCGAGAGGGGGCACCGGCGTGGGGAGACGGTGGAGTGACCATCCCGTGGAACGTCTACCGCGCCACCGGTGATGTCGAAGTGCTCGCGGAGGCCGCCGACTCCATGATCGCCTGGGTGCGTCACATCGAGCGGCACAATCCGGACCTGATCTGGCGCACGCAGGTCGGCAACGACTACGGCGACTGGCTGCAGATCGGCGAGGAGACGCGCAAGGACGTCCTCGCGACGGCCTACTTCGCGCGCAGCGCCGACCTCACCGCGCGCGCCTTGCGGGAGATCGGTCGCGCCGAGGATGCCGAGGCGATCGAGCGGCTTCGCGAGCGGATCGGGGTGGCCTTCCGCGATCGGTTCCTGTCAGAGGACGGGACGGTCGCCGGTGACACGCAGGGCGGCTATCTCCTCACCCTCGCCTTCGACCTCTGCGCGGATGACGCACAGCGAGACCGCGTCGCGCAACGCCTGGTCGCAGCCGTCGAACGCAGGGATGTCTCGCTCACGACAGGTTTCGTCACCGTCGGGCTGCTGTGTCCGACGTTGGCGGAGATCGGACGCGAGGACCTCGCGTTCCGCCTGCTGCACAACGACCGCTACCCGTCGTGGCTCTTCTCGGTACGCAACGGGGCCACCACGATCTGGGAGCGGTGGGACGGGTGGACCCCCGAGCGCGGCTTCCAGTCTGCGCGGATGAACAGCTTCAACCACTACTCGCTGGGATCGGTCGGGGAATGGTTCCTCTCCGGCATCCTCGGCATCCGACAGGCTGAGGCATCGGCGGGATTCGCGGACATCGAGCTCGCACCTCGGTTCGACCCGCATCTGGATCACGCTGCCGGCTCTCTGGAGACGCCGCGAGGGCGCATCGAGAGCCGCTGGCGACGCGAGGGCGGACGCATCAGGTGGAGCGTGATGGTTCCGCCCGGCCGCCCGTCGGTCGCCGTCCTCCCCGCCGCGCCCGAGGTCACGGAAGGAGGCGAGAACGCGACGCACTCGCACGGCGTCACCCTGATGGAACGAAGCCAGCGGGGCACTCGATGGCGGCTGGAACCCGGAACCTACGAATTCCGGTTCCCGGCCGAGTGAACCACTGAACCCGAACACCTGTACCCGGGGGCTCGCGCCCCCTTCCTGCATTGGAGTCTAGCCACCATGAAATCGCGTTACATCGCCGTCGTCGCCGGTGTCGCCGTCGCGGGCCTCAGCCTGTCGGCGTGCTCGTCGTCGGAGCCGACGTCGTCCACGGAACCCACGGATTCGCTCACGATCGCGACCACGTCGAACAACCAGGGCCCGATGGAGGCCGTCGTCGCAGCCTACGAGGAGAAGACCGGCCTCGACGTCAACCTGACCGTCGCCGACACCTCGCAGTTCCAGACGACCATCCGCACCCAGCTGTCGAGCGGCACCGGCCCCGACGTGTTCACGGTCTGGGCCGGCGGCGGGAATCCCGGCGCCATCGACGTCCTGCAGGGGGCGGGCTATCTCGCGGACCTCTCTGATCGGGAGTGGGTCGACACCGTGGATCCCGGTACCGCCGAGACCCTGCAGATCGACGGCAAGACCTATGGGCTGCCGTCGAAGCTCGACGCGGTCGGCACGATCTACAACACGGCCACGCTCAGCGAGCTGGGACTGGAGGTCCCGACGACCTACAGCGACCTGCTCGCGTACTGCGCGGATGTGAAGGACGCCGGAAAGGTCGCCTTCGCGCTCGGCATCCAGACCGACTGGGTCACGCAGCTCATCCCCTACGCGCTGGTCGCGTCCACCGTGTACGCGGACGACCCCGATTTCGATGCGCAGCTCGCCGACGGCTCGGCGACGTTCGAGGGCTCGGGCTGGGCCGACGCCTTCGACAAGTACCTCGAGATGAACGAGGCGGGGTGCTTCAACGACGATCCGCTCGGCACCGACGTCACCGCGTCCTACAACCTCGTGAACAGCGGCGAGGCGGTCGGTGTCGTCCAGGTCCTCGCGTCCTACCCGCAGATCGCCTCCACGGCGCCCGAGGGAACCGAGTTCGGGTTCTTCCCCCTGCCCGGCGACGATTCGGGTGAGACCTCGGTCCCGCGTGGCATCGGCGTGAGCTTCGCTGTCAACGAGAGCGCGAAGAACATGGTGAACGCGCTCGACTTCGTCGACTGGCTGGCCACGCCCGAGGCGACCGGCATCTGGTTCGAGGCCGCCCCGGGGATCCCGGCGCTCACGTCGGCGGAGGTCGAGCTCGACCCCGTGATGCAGACCGCCGCGGACGTCATCGCGGAAGGGCTGACCGCGCCCATGCCCGATCAGGGCTGGCCGAACGCGAAGGCGCAGTCCGCGCTGTTCGTCGGCGTGCAGCAGTTGTTCTCCGGCCAAGCGGGCGTCGATGACGTCCTGGCCTCGATGGACACGGCCTTCTCCGGCTGACCCATCCGGCTCCGGGATGCCGACGCTGGCGTCCCGGAGCCGCCCCTCCCGCACGACTTCCGGAAAGACCGCATACGCATGCCCACGCACGACATCATCACCGCCGTCCCGCTCGCCTTCGACGATCATGGAGCGCTCGACCTCGACGGATGCCGGGAGATTCTCGCCTACGTCGCCGCCTCCGGCGTCCAGGGTGCGCTGATCCTCGGCACCACGGGGGAGTTCCCCGCGCTGTCGATCGACGAGCGCAATGCCATCACGAGACTCTCCCTGGAAAGCCTCACCAGCATGCGGGTGATCGTGCACGTCGGGGCTGCGAGCCGGTTCGAGGTGTCGCAGCTGATCGCGGGCGCTCGGGGTGCCGGCGCGAAGGAGATCGCGATCCTCACGCCGTACTATCTCCCCGCACCTCCGGATGAGGTCTACGACTTCTTCCGGGAAGCGGTCGCGGAAGCCGCGGGATTCGATGTCTACGTGTACATGTTCGAGGCGCGGACGGGCATTCCCGTCGACGAGGAGCTCATCGTGCGGCTCGCGGGGCTGCCGGGAGTCGTCGGCGTGAAGGTGAGCGGCGAATCTCTCGATCTCATCTCCTCGTTCCGCGCGCGCCTCCCCGAAGGCTTCCGGATCTACACCGGCTCGGACGGGGACTTCGCGAGGGCAGGGCTGGCGGGAGCGGACGGGGTCATCTCCGGCGTCGCGTCGGCGTTCGCGCGACCGTTCGTCGCGATGCGTCGAGCGCTGATCGACGCCGACGCCGGTCGCGTCGACGAACTGCAGAAGGACATCGACGAAGTCGTCGAGGCCGTGGACGGATCCCCCGCGCGGATGCGCGCCGTCCATCGCCTCGCCGGGAGTCCCGTCGGCGGTCGGCGCATGCCGATCCCCGAACCGGACGCAGCGGAACTCGCGCGACTCGAGCGCGCGGTCCCGCGTTTCCACTAGAAGCGGCATCCGATCGGATGCCGCGAGATGAAGGAGTAGCAATGTCGCCCTCACCCGTCTCGTTCCGCCGGCGGATCCTCGCCGGCGGGGCACTGCTCTCGGCCGCCGCGCTGACAGCCGCCCTCGCAGGGGGCCCGGCCGTCGCCGATGTCGAGAGCCCGCCCGTCGCCGTGGCCGACGGCCTCATCGACACGGCCGATCTCAACGCCCTGGGGCTGCCCCAGGCCGAGAACGCCGAGACCGTCACGATCTTCTCGCCCGGCGACGATGATCTGAAGTTCAACCACGGAACCGTCCTGACCTCGTTCCAAGGGCGGCTCTACGCGCAGTGGCAGAGTTCCGAACGCGACGAGGACGCGCCCGAGACGATCGTGCGCTACAGCGTGAGTGATGAGCACGGCGAGAACTGGTCCGATCCGATCGACCTGACCGCGCCGCGCACCGACGGCTACACGTCGAACGGAGGCTGGTGGACCGACGGCGAGACGCTCATCGCGTATCTCAACGTCTGGCCGTCCGCGCTGTCTCCCCGCGGCGGGTACACGTTGTACGTGTCCAGCACGGACGGCGTCACCTGGAGCGATCCTGCCCCCGTCACGGATACCCAGGGGCAGCCGGTGCTCGGCATCATCGAGCAGGACGTGAAGGCCCTCGACTCCGGGCGCATCCTCACGGCGTTCCACGTGCAGCCCGGCTTGCAGGTGAAGCCGTACTACACCGACGATCCGCTCGGCGTCAGCGGGTGGACGCAGGGTGAGTTCGAGAACCAGCCCTATCTGCCGGACGAGATGTCGCGAGAGCTCGAACCCAGCTGGTACACGCAGGAGGACGGCGACGTCGTGATGACGTTCCGCGATCAGGGCGGCAGCAGCATGTTCAAGTTGGCGGCCGTCAGCGAGGACGACGGCGAGACCTGGTCGGAGTCCGTGGTCACGAACATTCCCGATTCGCGCACGAAGCAGAGCGCCGGCAACCTCCCGGACGGCACCGCGTATCTCGCCGGCAGCCTCACGGGGACCAAGACCCGGCACCCGCTCGTGCTCGTGCTGAGCGCCGACGGCGAGACCTTCACCGAGGGCGTCGTGCTCAGGGACTCGGCGGATCTGCAGCCCCTGCGGTACACCGGCAAGTCCAAGAACCTCGGCTACAGCTATCAGAAGAGCTTCGTCTGGGGCGAGCACCTGTACGTGTCCTACGGCACCAACAAGGAGGACGTGGAGTACACCCGGGTGCCGTTGGGCGACATCTCGCTGCGCGAGGTCCCCGCGCAGATCGAGCGGCCCGATGCCACGGGCGGCGGGCGCGAGATCGCGGTGCAGTGGTCGTCACCGGGCGCCGGGGACTCCCTGATCACCCGTTACGTGGTCGAAGCCGAATCGCGGTCGGGTGTCATCGTCACGACCACGGTCTCCGGTGACGACGTCGACGCCGTCCTCACCGGATTGCGGCCCGGTCGCTACCGGGTCGCGGTGACCGCCGCGAACGCATTCGGCGAGGGGGAGACCTCGCCCTGGTCGCCGTGGGTGACCGTCACCGGAAAGCGCGACTGAGGCAACGGGGGCCCGGCCCGGCGAACGAGCCGGGCCGGGCCCCGCACCTCTCACCCGCCCAACCCCTCCACCCGGAACCGGTAGGCGGCGCCGGGTCGGAACGGCTCGAAGACCTCGAAGTTCTCGAAGGCCGGGCCGCCGGGGATGGGCGACGCACTCGCCCAATACGCCCATCGTGCATTGACGAGGACCTGAAGATCCGGGTGGGGATCGTCGACGATCCAGGTCTGCCTCGCGCGTTCACCGAGGAAATGCCAGTGCTCGGCGGTGTCGGCCGAATACGAGACCGACCAGGGATCCTCTTCATCGCCGATCGCGCTGACAACCGCGGCATCGCCCTCTCGGCGAAGCTCCGACAGCGGGAAGCGCGCGTGCTCGGCGAATCCGGTGCCGGAGAACCCCGGCCACAGCTCGGCCGGGGTGACCGGGAGATCGGCGAGTTCGAGCACCCGCAGCCGGGCCCAGTTGCCCATCGTCGCAGTCAGGATCAACGCGTCCAGTGGCGCAGATTCATCGGTCGTGAAACCCGCGACCTCGACCTCATGCGGGCGGTCAGCGCGGAACCGGACGCGCACCCGCACGTCGGCCCCATTGTCGAACCGCTCGACGCCGATCCAGATCGTGAGGGTCTCGACGCCGTCGACGTCCTCGATCACGCCGGCGGTCAGCCGCGCAGAAGGCGAGTCGCCTGGACGATCGAGCGCCCACAGGCGTTTGCCGTTCTGCCCAGGGTCGAGAGCGCTCGGCTCCAGTTCGGAGTAGCCGCGCTTGTCATCACCCCGCACGATCGGTTCGATCGCGATGAAGTTCACCAGGCGGTTCTCGGCGTGACCGAGATACGGGGTGTAGACACGCAGCAGTCCACGCGGGCCGGGGAGCGGAGGGATGCCGATCTGCATGCCGTCCGCATGGCCCCACCGGGGCGGCGATGAGGGGGAGTCCGATGGGCGCAGCCAGTTCGATCGCATGCCGGATACGGTAGCTTGCTGAAATCGATTTCGCTAGAGTGGCGCCTGATCGAGGAGGATCATGCACCGTGAAAACCGTCGAATCCATCGCACCGTCAGCATCGCGGCATCCGCTCTGGCCGTCCTCACCGTCACGGCCTGCTCGACAGGGGGTGCGGTGACCATCGATGCCGACCCCGACAAGCCCTTCCGACTCAGCGGCGTCTCGAACGTGACCGAGATCGCGCAGCTGACCGGCCCCGATGCGATCAACGACACGGCATCCGTCTCCGTGGCGGGGACGGACCTCGGATCGATGGTGAACGTCGGCGAGCGAACGCTGTTCCTGTTCGGCGACACGTTCGGCGAGCGGGACCCGGAATCGATCGGTGGACAGGGCGAGTTCTGGCGCTCGAACGTCGCGGCGTGGTCCACCGACGACGACCCGTCCGACGGGATCACCTTCGACGGCTGGGTCGAGGACGACATCGGCCTGGCTGCGGCGCTCATCGAGGGCGATCACGATGCGAACGGCGCAGGTGGCGAGGTCACGAAGATCCCCACCCATGGGTTCGCCGTCGGAGAGGCGATCTACGTCGCGTACATGTCGGTGCGCTACTGGGGAGACCCTGGTGCGTGGGAGGCCAACCACTCCGCACTGATCGCCTCGCGCGACGGTGGCGAAACCTGGAAGCCCGTGCCGGATGTGCAGTGGCCCGGCGACTCAGGGTTCATCCAGTTCTCCGTGGTCGCCGGGCACGATGAGGGGCGCGACTACCTGTACATCTGGGGGATCCCGGCGGGCCGCTTCGGCGACGTGCGCCTCATGAGGGTGCCGGCGGCGACCGCCGATGTGGAAGACCAGGGCGCGTACGAGTACTTCGCCGGCGTCGCTTCCGATCGGCCGATGTGGTCGCGCGACATCGATGACGCGCGACCGGTCGTCGAAGGCACCATCGGCGAGCACTCCGTGATGTGGTCGGAGTACCTCGAGAGATGGGTGATGACGTACTCGGATGCGGGCAACGCGTACATCCGCGAAGGTGTCACGCCGTGGGGCCCGTGGGCTGAACCGATCGATCTCATCTCCGTGGGCGACTATCCGGGCCTCTACTCGCCGTACCTCAATCCGCGCTATGTCGGCGATGGCGGAAAGACGATCTACTTCACGCTGTCGCTGTGGGGGCCGTACAACGTCTTCTGGTTCTCCGCCGAGCTGGATCGAGCCGATTGAGGTGTTGCGCTTGAAATCGATTTCGCCTAACCTGACGCTACCCGGTCGCAGCCGATCGATGTGCGCGGCCGTCACCCTCGGCATCCGCCGAACACAGCAAACGACTCGAGGACGAGTCGAGTTCCTGAGGAGGAACCATGTTGAGAACGACACGCACTCGCCGTCTCGTCGTCACCGCTCTGGGGGCGGTCTCCGCCGTGGCGCTGCTGGCCGGATGCGGCTCCAGCACTCCGGGGCAGTCCGCCGACGACGGCGACGAGGAAGGCGTCACGACCATCCAGTTCTGGCACCGGACCTTCACTCCGGTGGAGAACGAGTGGTACGAGAACATCGTCAAGCAGTTCAACGAGTCCCAGGATGAGGTCAAGGTCGTCGACACCGAGGTGCCGGCGGATGCCTGGGATCAGAAGATGAAGGCCGCGCAGGCCGCGGGCAAGGCACCGGACATCTACACGCATGCCGGCAGTATCCAGGATGCTGTCACGGCAGGCCAGCTGCACGACCTGGACTCGGTGGTCTCCGAGGAGGCGCTCGGCGAGATCATCGACGCGGCGAAGCCGGTGTCCGAGATCGACGGCACCTTCTACGCCTACCCGCTGCTTCTCGAGCCGCAGACGGTGCTGTTCTGGAACAAGGACCTGCTGGATGCCGCCGGCGTCGACTCGGAGAACGGCCCCGAGACGTGGGATGACCTGCTCGCGGCGTGCGCCGAGATCCAGCCCACCCTCGCGGACGGGCAGTACTGCATCTCGCCGGCGCAGGATGCGGTGACCTTCGCGTGGTCGTCTGTCGGGCAGCAGTACAACTTCGCCGGGCACACGGCCCTCAGCGACGACTGGACGGCCCCGAACATCGACGACGACGGGTACCGCGACCTCATGGCGAAGTACAAGACCCTCTGGGATGAGGGGTACATGCCCAAGCAGGCGCTCGCCGCGTACGTCGAAGGCAAGGACTTCGGCGAGGAGAAGGTCGCCTTCAAGGTGTCCGGTTCGTGGATGATGTCCGAGCTCGGCTCCGACTACAGCGACGTGCTCGGCAAGACAGGCATCGGCGCGTTCCCGGATGCGTCCGACGGTGAGCGGACCGCGACCACCCTGGGCAACTTCAAGTGGGTCATCGACGCCAAGACCTCGAAGGCGGAAGCCGCCGGCGCGTTCCTGGAGTGGGCCATCGCAGGTGAGGCCGAGAACCTCGTCCCGTTCTTCGTCGATACCCAGTTCACCAAGGTGCCGGTCCGGCAATCGGTGCAGGATGCCGTCGCCGAGAGCGATGAGGCGGCCGACGCGCCCTGGTCGAGCATCATCGTCGACGAGATCGCTCCCGACGCCATCCCCGAGCCCACCTACCCCTGGGATGTCTCGCTCGCAGTGGGCACCGCGATGGAGTCGGCCATGAAGGGATCCGCCTCCGTCGACGACGCGATCGCGACAGCCCAGTCGGCGATCCAGACGGTCATCGAGCGCGACGGCCTGGCGGACAAGGCCCCGGCGAACTGATCCGCGACTCGTGGGGACCGGTGATGCACCGGTCCCCACGAGTCTCGAACGCCCTGGTCACGAGAGAACGGTTGGACATGGCCACAGCAGCAGTCGATCGCAGGACGATCAAGAAGCGTCAGGACACGTACAGATATCGGGACGGAAAGGTGGCATACCTCTTCCTGCTCCCCGTGGTCGTCCTGCTCGGGATCTTCGTCGTCTGGCCGGCGATCTACGCCGGATTCCTGTCCTTCCAGGATTGGAGCTTCTACAAGGACCCGGAGTTCGTCGGGTGGAAGAACTTCATCGACGTGCTGAGCGACCGGCTGTTCTGGGCATCCGTCGGGCGCGGCTTCGTGTTCGTGGCGATGACCGTGCCGCCGATGCTCGTTCTGGCGTTCCTGTTCGCGAGCCTCGTGGTCAGCGTCTCGCGGCGCTTCGCCAGCATCCTGAAGGTGAGCATCTACATCCCGACGATCATCTCCTCGGTGATCACCTCGATCATCTTCGTGCTGATCTACGACTACTCCGGCGGACTGCTGAACTGGTTCCTCGGGCAGTTCGGAATCGACCCGATCGCGTGGATCGGCGACCCGGCATGGGCGCTGCTGGCGATCGCGATTCCCGCGATCTGGCTGGGGATGGGGCTCACCTCGCTGATCATGGTCGCGGCGATGGTCGACATCCCGCAGGAGTTCTACGAGGCGGCCGCCATGGAGGGCGCCAACTGGTGGCAGAAGACGGCGTACATCACGCTGCCGCAGATGAAGAACATCATCCTGTTCCTGCTCGTCACGGGTTTCGTGGCAGCCATTCAGCAGTTCGAACTCCCGTTGGTCATGACCAACGGCGGGCCGCTCGACTCCACGATGCTGCCGAACCTGTTCATCTTCAATCACTTCCGCAATGACATCAATGTCGGGTACTCGATCGCCGCGGCCCTCGTGATGTTCGTCGTGCTGGGGACGGTGTCCGCGATCGTGTTCAAGTTCGTCAACTCCGAAAGGCTGGTGGACTGACATGACCGTCATGCAGGAGACCACTCGCATCGTGCTCGAAGGACGAGAGACCAAGCGCGCCCGGTTGCCGCGTACGCCAGGATCCTGGTTGGTCATCATCGGCAAGGTCATCGCCGGCGTGCTCTTCATCGTGGCGGCGCTGTTCCCGCTGGCGTGGATGGTGATCGCCGGTTTCAAGTCCAAGACCGAGGTCATCCAGACCCCGTTCCAGTTCTTCCCCGAGGTCTGGCGCTGGGAGAACTACGCGCAGATCCTCGCCGACCCCACGTTCACGCGGACGATGGGGTGGACCTTCCTCGGAGCCGTGCTGTTCACGCTGCTCAGTCTCAGCGTGAACTCGCTGGCAGCCTACGCGTTCGCCCGCCTCGACTTCCGGTTCAAACGGACGCTGTGGGTGGCCGTGATCACGACGATGTTCATCCCTGGCATGACGATCCTGCTCACGAGCTTCATCGTCGTCACGAGACTGTCCATGCTCGACACCCTGGCGGTCCTGGTCATCCCCGGCGCCGCGAGCGCCGCGACCGTGTTCTTCATCCGCCAGTTCTACCTGAACATCCCGGCGAGTCTGGAGGAGGCGGCGATGCTCGACGGCTGCGGGCGGGTACGCATCTTCTTCCGCATCTTCCTGCCGCTGTCCAAGCCGCCGTTCGTCGTGATGGGCATCACCGCGTTCCTCGCCTACTGGAACTCGTATGTCTGGCCGATCATGACCATCACCACGCCGGAGCGGTTCGTCGTGCAGCAGTACCTGGCGACGTTCCGATCGGAGCGCAGCAGCGAGCTCGGCCTGCTGATGGCCGGCTCGGTGCTCGCCGCGGCGCCCGTGATCATCCTGTTCCTGATCTTCCAGCGCCAGATCATCGGCAACATCAAGATGGCCGGGCTCAAGTAGGGAGTCGGATGCTGCTGTCATTGTCCGGCGCGAGCGGCGTCGGCAAGTCCACGATTCTCGTGGCGCTCGAGCGAACCGATCTCGACGCACCTGTCGTGTGCGTCGAGTTCGACAGCATCGGTGTGCCGGAGGACGCCGACACGTCCTGGCGGCACGGTGCGATCGAGCACTGGGTGCGGTTCGCCGTAGACGCGCAGGAAGAAGGGAAGCACGTGCTCCTGTGCGGCCAGGTGCCGCCCGGCGAACTGCTCGCGGCGCCGTCCGCCGATCTCCTCGACGGCATCGCCGTCTGCGTGCTCACCGCGTCGGCTGAGACCCAGCGGTCGCGGCTGCTCGGACGCGGTGAGCAGGAGGACGGGCTCATCCATCACCTGCGATTCGGCGCCTGGTTCGCCGCGCATGCGGCGGATCCGCGCCACCTGCCCGAGGTCATCCGCGTGCCGAGCGCGGTGGCGATGGCCTGGGAGCGATGGGAGGACTGGGAGACCGGCGATGCACGCTGGCCGGTGGCGCTCATCGACACGGACGCGCTCACACCGGCGCAGGTGGCCGACCGAGTCGCAACCTGGGCTCGCGCCGCATTGGCCGGCGACGCTCCGGCCGTCACCCTCCGCTGATCACCAGACCGTGTACCCGCCGTCGGCGATCACGTCGGATCCGGTCATGAAGCTGGACGCCTCCGACGCGAGGAACAGGATCACGGAGGCGACCTCGTCCGGCGTTCCCAGCCGTCCCATCGGCGTGCGTTCGCGCCACGTCACTCCGAGCTCCGGTTCGCGCTCCAGCAGCGCTGCGGTCAGGTCGGTGGCGATGTACCCCGGCGATACCGAGTTCACCCGTACGCCTCGGTCGGCCCATTCGCCCGCGAGCGTCTTTGTCAGGTGAACGACGCCGGCTTTCGCCGCGTTGTAACTCACCTGTTTCTGCGGGAAGTTGCTGATGCTGCCGCTCATGGATGCGATGTTGACGACGCTGCCGCGTCCGGCATCCAGCATCCGACGCCCGAACGCCTGGCACACGTAGAAGGTGCCGGACAGGTCGATGTCGACGACCTGTCGCCAGTCGGCGACGGTCATGTCCTCGGCGCTCGCCGAGCGCACGATCCCTGCCGCGTTGAGCACGACATCCGGGGCGCCGAAGCGAGCGGTCACATCGGATGCCGCGGCCTCGACAGCCTCGGCATCCGTCACATCGACCGGGAGGAACTCGGCATCCAGATCGGGGCTGGTCATCGCGAGGTCGACCACCACGACCCGCGAATCCTGCGCGCGGAAGCGTTCGGCCGTCGCCAGCCCGATCCCGCGGCCGCCGCCGGTGATGACGACGAGTTTGCCGGAGAGGTCGGGATAGGTCGCGTGCGTCATGTCGTGCTTCTCACTCCTGGGGGGCTCGCGACGGCGTCGCGCCGATGTCGGGCACGGGAGCCGTTCCTAGATGAACCTCCAGATCGTCGGCCGTCGGCGTCTTCGGACGTCGCGCCGTCGGGCGGTCGAGGTAGAACACCGCGGTGGAGGCGATGTCGTCCCGCAACGGGAGGTACCGCCAGCCGCTGCGCCATCCGAGCGCCTGGATGTCGACCTTGGGGATGCCGGTGGAGAAGTGGATGGGATCCAGCAGGTGCCAGCGGTACATGCCGAAGCGCTGTTGCGAGACGTAGAGGCCATCGGGGCGGATCACCTGCGGCATCCCCAGATACGGCGTCGAGAAGGGGGTGTAGCCCTCGCCGGGAATGTCGAAGTTCCACGCGCCGCCGAAGTAGTCCTCGGTGCCGGTGCCGCAGATCGTCGGATAGTCGGTGTCGTCGTCGAGGTAGAACTTGATCTCTCCTTCACCCCACCAGCCGTTCGAATTCACGCCCCACGCGATGTACGTCCCCACGTATTGTCCCTGTCCCTCGATGCCCTCGAGGATGACGTGCGGGGTGAGGTCTTCGAGCGGGTTCGACCGCCGCCACTGAGCGTGGAAATAGGCCTCGTTCGAGTAGTCGCCGCCGATCTCGTAGGTCACCTGGTAGTACACCCGGACGTCGACGACCGAGGTGTTCTCGATGGTGAGGCGCGCGCCGTCGCGGAACGGCATCGGCCAGTAGGAGTTGAACCCGCCGTGCGGATTCGCGGCGATGGCCTGCGAGTCGACCTGGGCGAAGACGCCCCAGCCGTTGCAGAAGAAGTCGCCGTAGGGCACTTCGACGGCCGGCTCCTCTGCACCGTCCCAGTACGCGCGCAGCAGGAGCGTCCGCCAGTTGTCGGTGTGCGTGGTGATCCAGATGTGCGTGATCCTGCCCGCACCGGGGATCGAGGCGAGTTCGAAGGTCTCGCCGGCCTTGATGTCGACGCTGGGTGAGATCTTCCATCCCCGGCCCAGGTCGCGAGCGCACGAGGCGCCCGTTCCTTCCGTGGCGCGGCCGCCCCCGCCGACCGATCCGTCGAAGTTCTCCGGCGATATCGATCGTGTCTGCACGGAGCGCAGCGCCGAAACGGAGGAGATGTTTGAAGCGAGTGCCATGGTCGATTCACGTCCTTGTGCGTCAGGTCTGGAGTCGCTGTTCAATGTAATCGATTTCAACAACTCTCGCCAGAGCCGCGCCGCGCGCGATACAGTGACTGGGCTGGGGGGAAGGTGCACATGGCCACGATCTATGACGTCGCTGAGCTCGCGGGGGTTTCACCCGCGACGGTTTCGCGCGTCTTCAACGGCACGAGCGTCTCAGCGCCGAAAGCCGACGCGGTTCGCAAGGCCGCTCGGCAGTTGAGGTTCACGCCCAATCGAACGGCTCGGACGCTGCGCCGCCAGAGCAGTGAGGTCATCGGCCTGATCATCCCCGACATCGAGAACCCGTACTTCACGGAGATGGCCAGAGGGGTCGAGGACGTCGCATCCGAGGCCGGCTACTCCGTCGTGCTGTGCAACTCCGACGCGCAGTTGGAGAAGGAGTCCACCTACCTGCAGATCGCGATCGCCGAGCACATGTCCGGCGTGATCATCGCGACGGCGTCCGAGCAGAGCAGTCTCGACGAGGTCCTCGCGACGGGTCGTCCGATCGTCGCGGTCGATCGGAGCACGACCTACGACGTCGACGGCGTCGTGATGGCCAACCGTGCAGCCGGAGCGTCCGCAACAGGGGCGCTGCTGGATGCCGGGTATCGGCGGATCGCCTACATCGGCGGACCTGCGCACATCGACACGGCAGCGGAACGCGCCGCCGGGTGGCGTGACGCCCTGGCCGCCCGTGCGCCAGAGGCGGCCACCGATGAGCTCCTGCGTTTCGCCACGTTCCGTGTGGACGGCGGACGGGCTGCGATGGAAGAGCTTCTCGCGCTGCCCGAGCCGCCGGATGCCGTGGTCGCGGGCAACAACCTCATCGGCGTCGGTGCGATCCAGGTGCTCACGGAGCACGATCTGACACCGCCCAAGCTGGGTGTTGCGGTGATCGGCTCGCTGCCGTTCACGACTCTCTCGCCGACGGCGGTCACGGTCGTCCGACTCCCGGCGAGGCACATGGGCGTCACCGCCGCCAAGATGCTGCTCGAACGCATCCGCGGCGATGAGCAGCCGGCGCGGACGGTCGTGCTGCGCAGTGAGCTGCAGGCGGCCAGCGCCGTCCGCTGAAGGTGACGCGCGACGGGTCTCGTCGCGCTTGCGGCTTGAAATCGATTTCGCGTACAGTGGCGGCATGGCGATCACAGAGGTGTGGGCATGACGACGCGAGCGCGAGGCATCGCGCACACGTCCGAGAGCACCGCCTTCCCTCTCGGCGGCATCGGCACGGGCAACGTCTCGCTCGGTGCGCGTGGAGAGTTCAGGGACTGGGAGCTCGAGAACGGCCCGGACAAGGGCCGGCACAACCCGTACTCGTTCTTCGCGATCCACGCGCAGCCGGTCGGCGGTCCGTCGATCACCCGGGTGCTGGAGGCGCGTCCGACCGGGCGCCACGATGCGGATGCGGGGTATGCGTTCGATCGGCTCCTGGGCCTTCCGCGATTGGCGGGTTCGACCCTGCACGGCGAGTATCCGATCGTCGACATCGACTTCGTGGACGATGCGCTCCCGGTCGGTGTCTCCCTGCGGGCCTTCACCCCGCTGGTCCCGCTGGACGCCGACGCCTCCGGCATCCCTGCGGCCGTGCTGCGGTATCGCGTGACCAACCCGCTCGCCGTCCCCGTCGATGTCACGGTGGTCGGCAGCGTCTCGCACACGGCCGGTCGCGGCGAAGGCCCCTGGGGTATGCGTGCAGCGCAGTCCGTGCGCTGGCGCGAAGAGGACGGCATCCGCGGCCTGGACTTCGGCATCGACCTCCCTGAGGAGGATCCCGGCTACGGGACGCTGAGCCTGACGACGGCGGACGATTCCACGACGGTCAAGCCCCAGTGGGTGACGAGCTACTGGCCCGATGGAGCGCGCCTGTTCTGGGACGATCTGACCGACGACGGTCGCCTCCACGAGGAATCACGGTTGACACTCGAGGACCGCCCACGCGGCCTGTTCGCGGAGACGGGCGACGACGCCGAAGAGGTCGCGCTCACGGAACAGCAGATGCTCGACAAGCTCCCGCGCGTGCGCACCGGTTCCCTCGGGATCGTGCACGAGCTCGCGCCGGGGGAGAGCCGGGATTTCGAGTTCGTGCTGTCGTGGTGCTTCCCGAATCGCGTTCGCGGGTGGAAGGGGCACATCGTCTTCCAGGACCCGTATGCGGACGACGTCGTGAGGAATCACTACGCGACGCTCTGGCCGGATGCCTGGGCCGCCGCCGCCCACCTGCATCGCGAACTGCCTCGGCTCGAGGCGGCGACGACGGCTTTCGTCGACGCGTTGTACGGCGGAACACTCGACCCCGTCCTCGCCGACGCCGTCGGCGCGAACATCGCCGCGCTGCGCTCGACCACCTGCTTCGTCCTGGAATCGCCGGTTTCCGAACTCGGCGACGGACCCGTGTTCGCCGCGTGGGAGGGGTCGTTCGACCATGGCGGATCCTGCGAGGGCACGTGCACGCACGTGTGGTCCTACGCGCAGACCGTGGCCTGGCTGTTCCCCTCGCTCGAACGCACGGCGCGGCGGGCCGAGTATCTGCTCGAGACCGACGGCACGGGCGCCCAGAAGTTCCGCGGCAACCGGATCTTCGGCGGCCCGTCGTGGTTCATGGGTCCGGCGGTCGACGGACAGCTGGGCACCTTCCTGCGCCTGCATCGCGAATGGCGCTTCAGTGGGGACGATGCCTTCCTCCGTGAACTGTGGCCGACGGCGGCACGAACTCTGGAGTACGCCGTGCGGGAGTGGGATCGCGACGGCGACACTCTGCTCGACGGCGAGCTGCACAACACCTACGACATCGAGTTCCATGGGACGGAGCCGCTGGCGAACGGCATGCTCCTGGCGGCGCTGCGTGCAGGCGTACGCATGGCGACCCACCTCGGCGAACAGGAACGCGCGCAGCAGTGGGGCGACCGTGCAGACCGCGTCGCCGCAGCCATGGACGCCCTGCTCTGGAATGGCGAGTACTACCGGCAGATCATCGACGACCCGGATGCGCATCGCTACCAATACGGCGACGGAGTGCTGTCCGACCAGCTGCTCGGCCAGTTCCACGCCTTCATCGGCGGGCTGGGCTACCTGCTGCCCCGCGACCACGTGGACTCGGCCCTCGCCGCCATCGTCACGCACAACCACCGCGCAGACCTCACCCGCCACGAGAGCACGCAGCGCGTCTATGCGCTGAACGACGAGGGCGGGCTGCTGCTCGCATCCTGGCCGCACGGCGGCCGCCCCGGTATCCCGTTCGTCTATTCGGATGAGGTGTGGACCGGCGTCGAGCATCAGGTCGCGGCATCTCTTCTCTTCGCCGGTCGCGTCGATGACGCGCTGCGGATCGAACGCGCGCTGCGCGCCCGCTACGACGGGACGCACCGCAACCCGTGGAACGAGATCGAGTGCGGCAACCACTACGCCCGCTCGCTGGCGTCCTGGGCGCTGCTCCTGGGCGCATCGGGCGCGCAGTGGGACGCTCCGTCGAAGACCCTCGCGTTCGCGCCCGCCGCGCCGGGGCGGTTCCGATCACTGTTCACGACCGGGACGGGGTGGGGTGAGGTCGAGATCGACGACCAGCAGATCGCCCTGACCCTCCGGGGCGGCGCACTCGACCTCGACCACCTCGTGCTGCGCGATCGGACCGTTGCCCGCGACCTCCGGCTCCGCACCGGGGACACTGCCCAGCTGACCATCACCCACAACGGAGACCCATCATGACCTACACGCTCCCCGCCCCGGCATCCCGTCCGGCATCCGTGCCCCGGACGGCCTACCTCATCACCTCCGGCGACCTGCGCGAATCAGCCAACATCGCCGGCTGGCCGGTGCAGGAGGCGACCGAAGCCGCAGTGACGCGCGCGTTCGAGGAGCTCGGCTGGACCGTCGTCCGTCCCTTCGGCGTCGACCCGGCGACCGGCCACGGCTACATCTCGAGCCAGCGCATGGGGCTCGAGGTGTTCAAGAGCATTCCTGTCGACGCGCCACTGGTCGTCGCCACGGCCAACTGGCAGTACTCCCACCACGTGCTCGCCGGACTCCGCACCCACCGGGGCCCGATTCTCACGACGGCGAACTTCGCGCCGGACTGGCCGGGCCTCGTCGGCCTGCTCGGGTTGAACGCCGGCCTGACCAAGATGGGCAAGCCCTACGCCACGATCTGGTCGGTCGACTTCACCGACGACTGGTTCAAGAAGGGGCTGGCGGAGTGGACCGAGACCGGCGCGATCACGCACGACGCCTCGCACGTGCGCGCTCTCCCCCCGCTGCCCGACTCCCCGGAGAAGGAGCTCGGGGAGGCGCTCGCCGCCGAACTCCTCGCCGACAAGGCCATCATCGGTGTGTTCGACGAGGGCTGCATGGGCATGTACAACGCCATCTTCGACGACGAGCTGCTGAATCGGACCGGCGTCTACAAGGAGCGGCTCTCGCAGTCGGCCCTCTACGCCGAGATGCTCGAGGTCACGGATGCCGAGGCCGACGCCGCCTATGACTGGCTGATCGAGCACGGCATGACCTTCCAGTACGGTTCGGATGCCGCGACAGAGCTCACCCGCGACCAGGTGCAGTGGCAGTTGAAGATGTACATCGCCGCGCTGCGGATCGCCGACGACTTCGGATTGGATGCCGTGGGCATCCAGTATCAGCAGGGGCTGAAGGACCTCGTCCCGGCATCCGACCTGGCCGAAGGCATCCTGAACTCCACCGAGCGCCCGCCGGTGCGCTCCCGCGACGGATCCCGCGTCCTGCACGAGGGCCGCGCCTTCCCGCACTTCAACGAGGCCGACGAGGGCGTCGCCGTCGATGCGCTCGTGACCGACCGCGTCTGGCGGGCCATGGGCCTCGTCCCCGACAACACCCTGCATGACGTGCGCTGGGGCGAGGATTACGACGGGCAGTTCGTCTGGGTCTACGAGATCTCGGGGTCGGTCCCGGCATCCCATCTCGGCGGCTGGGACAAGGCCGAGGGGTGGCGTCAGGGGCACGTCTTCTTCCCGGCCGGAGGTGCGACGATCAACGGCGTCTCGAAGCCCGGCGAGGTCGTGCTGTCGCGGGTGTTCATCGCCGACGGCATCCTGCAGGCCGACATCTTCCGCGGCTCGGTCATCGAGCTTCCGGATGCCGAGACGCAGCGCCGCAAGGATGCCACCAACCCCGAGTGGCCGATCGCGCACGTCGTGCTGCACGGGCAGACCCGCGACCAGTTCATGGCCCGCCACAAGGCCAATCACGCGCAGCTCGTATACGCCCCGGATGCCGAGACGGCCGACAAGGCGCTCGTCGCGAAGGCCGCGATGTTCGCCGGCATGGGGATCAGGGTGAACCTGGTGGGCGACGTCGCGATCTGAGGACCGCGCCGGACCTGGCACGAAGCCCCTGCGGCGTGTCCGGGTTGGTGCGGGTCACACGACGGCTAACCCGCATCAGTCCGGACATCATCGAGACGCGTGTCCGGGTTCGTGCGGTCGATGCGCCTTCGCACCCTCGCGAACCCTGGCATCCCGCGGCGGGAGGCCGGCCTGCCGGCACGATCAACCGGATCGTCAGGGATGCCGCGGCAGCAGCCCGTCGACGAGAGCGTCCACGATGGCATCCGTCGACGTCTCGGGGTCGATCGATGACGTGAGCCTGTCGAGCAGGAGACCGTCGATCGCGTAGTGGAACAGGGCGATCTCGCGGGCGCCGCCGGGGAGGCCGGCGGCGTCGTTGAATGCGACGTCGGCGGCGAATCCGGTGCGCAGCCACGACGAGACGGTATCGGCGAGATCGGGACGGCGCGCCGACTCCAGCCGCAGCTCGAACAGTGCGAGCGTGACCTCGCGCTCGGTCGACAGGCGCCGCACGATGTCGCGCAGGTACTCGGCGAACAGCTCGCGACTCGGCTCCTGCGCGGCTCGCCGTTCGAGGTCCTCCGGCGTCGGCGCGAGGCGGGCGCCGATCCGTTCGAACAGCCCGGCGATCAGAGTCTCGCGGGTGCGGAAGTAGTTCGACGCGGTCCCGATCGGCACTCCGGCGCGCTCGTCGATCGCGCGATGCGTGAGACCGCGTGATCCTTCGGTGGCCAGGACGGCGATGCCGGCATCCGCCAACGCATTGCGACGTGCTTCGTTCTTCGCCATGGCAGCAGACTAGCGCAACCACTGCACCTGTTGTAGTCTCTAACCACTTCACCTGTCGTGATTGGAGCTCTTATGCGCGAACTGACCTACTACGTCGCCGTCACCCTCGACGGCTTCATCGCCGGCCCGAACGGGGAGTTCGACTTCTTCCTCGCGGAGGGCGATCACCGGGACGCCATCAACGCCCGGTTCAACCAGACCATCCCCACACAGATCAACGAGGCCCTCGGCATCCCCACGGACGGCGAGCTGTTCGACACCGTCCTGATGGGCTGGAACACCTACGCGGTCGGGCTGCCGGTCATGCCGAGCCCGTACCGCCACCTGCGTCAGGTCGTCTTCACCGGCCGCGCCACCGAGCCGACGGAAGGAGTCGAGTTCGTCGACGCCGACCCGGTCGCGACGGTGCGCGCGCTCAAGGCCGAGGACGGCAAGGGCATCTGGCTGTGCGGTGGGGGAGCGCTCGCCGCCGCACTGGCTGATGAGATCGACCGGCTCGTGCTGAAGATCAACCCCGTGCTGATCGGCGATGGCGTCCCGCTGTTCGCAGGCCGCGGCTACGCGCCGACAGCCCTCGAGCGCACGGCGACGACGGCGTTCGAATCCGGCGTGGTGCTCGCCGAGTACGCGCGCGCCTGACGGACTCGGGTCGGCCGCGTGTCCGGGTTGAGGCGGGTGAGCGACCGCTCGACCCGCCCGAACCTGGACATCGACCCCAGCATGTCCGGACTTCTGCGGGCGGCGGGCCCATCGTCCCGCACCAACCCGGACACCCATCCCCTGCGTGTCCTGGTTCGCGTGAGTCGAATCACCACCGACCCGCACCGACCCGGACACGCCAGCGGGGCGGGAGGGCATGAGCCCTCCCGCCCCGCTTTGCGCGCGCGGATTACTCGCGGGCGAACGCCGCCTGCGCCTCGAGCTCGAGATCGAGATACTGCTCCTCGCTCACGTCGATGCCGACCCCCAGCAGCTTGCCGTTCGCGAACGGGAACGGGTTGGTGTACTGGTGGCTGACCGCGTCCGCGCTGTCGAAGCCGATGCACAGCCCGTCGCCGCACAGCGTGAACTTTCCGATCTGCGCCCGCATCGGCCCCTCGGCGACGACCTGATCGTCGACGTAGAGCTTCGCGGTTCCGATCGACTCGCCGTGCTCGCCAGCGCTCTCGCGGATGAACTCGACACCCAGCGCGTGCGGCCCCGGCGTGAGGACACCCGACGTGAACGTTTGCTCCGGCGGGATGCCGAGGAAGTTGTACACGTAGTTGAGCCTGCCGTCCTTGATGAACAGCGCGTGCCCGCCGAAGCGCGAACCGTGGGCGAAGATGACGCCCTGGGTGCCCTCTTCGACCACGACGTCGCCGATGATCTTGAAGGACCTGCCGCGGACGTTCACCGCCACCGACTCCG
This sequence comes from Microbacterium sp. STRO-1N, assembly GCF_057748015.1. Next base: position 3,684,528 of record NZ_CM173234.1, on the reverse strand, counting down.
GCACCGCGGTGGTGCCGGGGTAGTAGATGTAGCGGTTCCGCGGCGGCTCGGCCTGCGGGCGCTCGATCGTGAGCTGCTCGCGGGCGGGACGGTCATCGAGCGGATAGACGTTGTTGTCCTTCGCCTCGATCTCGAACGCCTCGATGAGTTCGGCGAGCTTGTCCGGATGCTCCGCCGCGAGATTCCTCGACTCCGAGCGGTCGGCGTCGACGTGGTACAGCTCCCACCGGTCCTCGTCGAAGCGGCCGTGGCCGGTCAGCGGTGCATGGATCGTCGACGCCTTCCAGCCGTCCTTCCAGATGCCGCGCGTGCCGAGCATCGAGTAGTACTGCACGTGCTTCTCGGTGGGGGCGTCCGGTGCGGCGTCGAAGGACGACTTCATCGAGACGCCGGCCAGCGGGCGCTGCTCGACTCCGCGGAACACCTCGGGGAACTCGATGCCGATGACGTCGAGGATCGTCGAGACGACGTCGACGGAGTGGTGGTACTGGTGACGGACCTCGCCCTTGGCCTTGATGCCGGCCGGCCAGTGGATGATCATCGGGTCGCACGTGCCGCCCGAGAACTGCGAGTAGCGCTTGAACATCTTGAACGGGGTCGAGAACGCCGCCGCCCACCCGGTGGGGTAGTGGTTGTACGTCTCGTTCGAGCCGAGTTCGTCGATCTTGTTCAGGTTCTCCTGCAGATCGTCGGGGAACCCGTTGAAGAACTTGTTCTCGTTGACCGAGCCGTCGGGGCTGCCCTCGCCGGAGGCGCCGTTGTCGGCGCAGTAGAAGATGAGCGTGTTCTCGAGCTGACCCGACTCCTCGAGGTAGTCGATGACGCGCCCGATCTCGGTGTCGGTGTACTCGCTGAAGGCGGCGAAGACCTCGGCCATGCGGCTGAACAGGCGCTTCTCGTCATCCGAGAGCGAGTCCCACGGCTTGACGTGGTCGGCCGCGTTCGCCTGGTCCTCCGGCATCGGGTTGAACTCGGTCAGGGCCGTGTCTTCGGGCAGGATGCCGCGCTCGATCATGCGCTCGAGCACCCAGGTGCGGTACGCGTCGTAGCCGTCGTCGAAGAGACCCTTGTACTTCGCGATGTACTCGTCGGGCGCCTGATGCGGCGCGTGGTTGGCGCCGGGGTTGTACCAGGTGAACCAGGGCTTCGACGGGTTCGACGACTTCTGGTCGCGGATCATGCGGATGGCCTGATCGGCGAGGTCCTTGGAGAGGTGGTAGCCCTCCTCCGGCGTGTACGGCGCCTCGATGAAGCGGTTGTCCTCGACGAGGTCGGGGTACCACTGGTTGGTCTCGCCGCCGAGGAATCCGTAGAAGCGGTCGAAGCCCATCGCGAGCGGCCACTGCGACTTGCTGCCACCCGAGGAGATGTCCTCCTCCGGGACGTTGTGGTTCTTGCCCACCCAGAACGTCGAGTAGCCGTTGTCCTGCAGGACCTGCCCGATGGTCGCGCACTCGGCCGGGATGCGTCCTGAGTAGCCGGGGAAGCCGTTCGTGCCCTCCATGATCACGCCCATGCCGTTGGCGTGGTGGTTGCGACCGGTGAGGAACGTCGAGCGCGTCGAGGAGCAGATCGAGGTCGTGTGCCACTGCGTGTACGTGAGGCCGTTCTCGGCCAGGCGGTCCAGCGTCGGCATGTTGATGCGCCCGCCGTACGGCGACCAGGAGGCCATGCCCGTGTCGTCGTACAGGATCACGAGGATGTTGGGTGCGCCCTCGGGCGCCTTCGGCAGCTCGTAAGGGCTCCAGTCGGGCACCGAGTCCCGCACATCGACCGCGATCTTGCCCGCGAATTCCTTGGACATGCGTTCCCTCCGTTCGGGAGCGCGGATGCTTCCGCGCACGTACGATCCAAACGCTACCCGTGGCGCTCCGGCCGGGCCAGAGGTTCACCCGGAACGGGCTAGGAACAAATCGGAACCGCGCCGCCGTCGCGGCGCGCGGATACGGTGGGAGCGTGACGACACACGATCAGGTCCTCCTCGACGGCGGAACGTTCCTCATGGGATCCGAAGAGTTCTACCCCGACGAGCGCCCGGTGCACGAGCGCACGGTCGCTTCGTTCCGCATCGACCGCTACGAGGTGACGAACGCGCAGTATGCCGCGTTCGTCGACGACACCGGTTACGTGACGGTCGCCGAACGCGAGCTGGATCCCGCCAAGTTCCCGGGCGCGGATCCGGCAGATCTGGTTCCCGGCTCGATGGTGTTCACCCCGACGGCCGGACCCGTCGACCTGCGCAACTGGCGCAACTGGTGGCGGTGGCAGCCCGGGGCCTTCTGGCGCCGCCCGTCAGGGCCCGACTCGTCGATCGACGATCGCCTGCGGCATCCGGTGGTGCACATCGCCTTCGAGGACGCGAACGCCTATGCCGACTGGGCAGGTCTCCGCCTGCCCACCGAGGCCGAGCACGAGTACGCGGCGCGCGGGGGCCTCGAGGGCCAGCGTTTCGCCTGGGGTGATGAGGCGTACCCGGACGGCGTCGCGCAGGCCAACTCGTGGCTGGGGCGCTTCCCGTACGACAATCAGGGCGTGGGGGATGCCGCGCCCGTCGGCTCGTACCCGTCGAACGGCTATGGGCTGTTCGACATGATCGGCAACGTGTGGGAGTGGACGAGCGACTACTACACCCCGCGTCACCTGCGGCTGTCGGACAAGCCGGTGGATGCCGGAAAGCGCGCCAATCTGCTCGCCGCCGCGAGTGCGGTGAGGGAGTTCCCCGAGATCCCTCGGCGTGTGCTCAAGGGCGGCTCGCAGCTGTGCTCGCCGGAGTACTGCCTCCGTTTCCGTCCGGCGGCCCGGTCACCGCAGGCCGAGGACACCGGGATGAGCCACATCGGCTTCCGCTGCGCGAGCGACGCCTGACGCCTCCCTCGTTCGCCACTCTCGTTCGTTGAGCGAGCCCCCTTTCCGTTCGCTGAGCGAGGACGACGGAGTCGACCGAGTCGAAACGCGGTGACGGCCGAACAGCAGCGACCGCGTTTCGTCTCGCTTCGCTCGCTCAACGAGCGAAGGAGGGGGGAGACGAGCGAGCGGGAGACGCGCAAACAGCCATCGGGTCAGGTCGGGAAGACCTGCGACCAATCGTCTCGGACGCTGATGACGGTGAGATCGTCGGCCGCCAGCGCCTTCTCAGCACCCTTGTCGTACGGCGCGTCACCACGATCCGTGTCGTCGTCGTGGTGCACGAGCAGCGCAAGGCTGCGCGGGCTGCCCTGGGCGAAGCGCAGCATCGGGAGGTCGCCGTTCGAGTTGCCGGCGGCGAGGATCGGCCGTCGACCGGTGCGCATCCAGATCCGGACCGGCTTCTCGGGGCCGTCGTCGAAGTAGGCGAGCTTGGGTGCGTAGCGCACGACGTTCGCCTCCTCGTCGTAGGTGAGCCCGAGTCCGGTGCCGATCACGCGTTCGGCAGGGATGCCGTAGTTCGCCACCGTCATCGGACGCATGAAGTCGCGCTCGCCGCCCGAGACGATGTAGGTCGCGAACCCGTTCGCGTCGAGGTAGCGCACGAGCTCGACCATCGGCTGGTAGACGGTCAGCGAGTACGGGGTGCCGAGTGAGAGGTGACGGGCGTCGCGATAGAACTCCTCGACCGAGGCGGCGTACTCGTCGACGCTCTGCCCGGCCGAGCTTCCCGCGACAGCGGCGATGAGCACGCCCAGGTCCGCGTCATCCCCGGCGTAATGCTTGTCGACGGCCGCGGCCAGCCAGCCGAGGTCTCCCGATACCGCTGCCTGGTAGGGCTGCTTCTCAGCCAGCGTCGGATCGGCCTCGGCGGCCCTCTTCCACTCGCCCAGCAGATAGTGCAACTGGGTGACCATGGGCTTCTCGGTCCACAGGGTTCCGTCGTTGTCGAAGACCGCGACGCGTGCCTCGGGGGCGACGTAGTCCGCGCCGCCCTCGTCGGTCACGGCCGAGACGAAGTCGATGATCGCGGTGCGGGTGGCGGTGTCGCGCCACGAGGGCAGGATGTCGGTCATTCGCGTTCCTTTCAGCGGGGTCGACCGGATGCCGCGGTCAGCCCTTCTTCGACCGAATCGTGTGTTCGGCCGTCCTTCTCCAGCCCTGCATACCAGGGCATGTTCTGCGCGACCATCCGAGCGCTCTCGGGTAGACGGGCGAGGTGCAACGCGATGCCGAGCTGAGCGAGCTCACGATCGAGTTCTTCCAGCGCCTCCAGCACCGTCACCGTCACGACATCGAGCCGGTCGACGTCGAGGATGACAGCGGTCGTGTCGGAGCTCTTCGTGGCGAGAGCGATGATGGCTCGCTCGTTCTCGAGGGCGTTGCCGGTGTACAGGCCTTGTCCCAGATGGATCGCCACGACCGAACGCCGACGGTCGAGGACGCGCAGTCGCGGAATGTTGATCTCCCTCAGCACGAGGATCAACGTCAGCACGACCCCGACGGCGACGGCCGCGAGCAATCCGGCGGACAAGCCGATGAGAGCGACCGCGAGCGCGATCCAGAAGTCCCGCGGACTGATGTGCGCCCACCGGATGAGCTCCGGGATGTCGATGAGGCCGACGACCGCGACGAAGACCATCGCTGCGAGGGTGGCCTCCGGCAACAGGCTCAGCACAGGTCCGAAGAACAGTGCGACGAACACCGCGAGCGCCACGGTGACGATCGACGACAGTTGCGTCTTCGCTCCGGCCGCCTGATTGACCGCGCTCTGCGAGAACCCGCCGGCCGCCGGCATCGCCGTGAAGAAGGCGCCGACGACGTTCGCGGCCCCGGTGGCGAACAGCTCACGGTTGCTGTCGATCGGCGGTTCGGTCGCACGCCGGATGCCGCGGGCGACCGCCGCGGATTCCAGGAACGCCATCACGGCGATCGCGAGAGCTCCTGGTACGAGTTCGGCGACGTGCGCGAGCTCGGGCAGCCGGGGCACCGGGAATCCGGACGGCACCGGATCGATCAGCGAGACGCCCAGCGATGTGATCCCGGTGAACGCCGCGAGCAGGATCCCGGCGGCGACGACGATCAGCGTGCCGGGGACCCGTGGTGCGAAGCGCTGCAGCACGACGAGCACGACGATCGACCCGATCGAGAGAGCGACGGTCGGCCCGTTGACGCTGTCGAAGGCATCCACGACGGCGATCAGCGAACGGAAGAAGCCCTCTCCCGATAGGTTTCCGGATTCGCCGAGCAGTTTCGGCAGCTGCCCCACGGCGACGGTCGCGCCAACGCCGATCTTGATGCCGAGGACGGTCGCCGACGAGATGTTCTCCACGAGCGAGCCGAGGTTCAGCAGCCGCGCGATCACGAGAACAACCCCCACGAGCAGCGTCAGCGTCACGAGGGCGCCGAGCGCGGCATCCGGATCCGGCGCGCTCGCCGCGACACCAGCCGTGACGAGCGTCGTCGCGGTCAGCGTCGCGATCGTCGACGTCGTCGAGACGCTCATGGCCTGGCTGCGGCCGAGGAGCGCGTAGACGAGCATCGGCACGACGCAGGTGTACAGCCCGACCTGCACCGGCAGGTTCGCGATCGTCGCATACGCCATCGCCTGCGGCACGACCACGGCGCCGGCGGACAGCCCGCCGATGACATCGCGCGCCAGCCATTCGCGACGGTACCCCGCCAGCGTCGGCAGCAGCGTGCGCGGCGCCGGGCGTCCGGGGGCGGAGGAAGTCACATGCGCGAATCTACCGGCCAGCGCCGATCATGCGTCACACTTCAGGAGTGAACTCCCTTCTTCTCGCCAACCTCGGGTGGGTGGCGAGCGCGGTCATCGTGCTCATCATCAACATCGCAGCGCTCATCATCATCCCGAAGGGGCGCAAGCCCACGGCCGCGATGTCCTGGCTGCTGCTGATCTTCCTGCTGCCCATCGCGGGGCTGGTGATCTTCCTGCTGATCGGCAACGTCAAGCTGCCGAAGAAGCGCCGGGCCGAGCAGGCGCAGATCGACGGGATCATCCGCGACCGCGTCGCCGCGGGCGACTTCGCGGTCGACTCGTCCGAGTGGCCGACCTGGTTCACGCGCGTCACCGCGCAGAACACCGAACTGACGAGCTTCCCACCGGTCGGCGGCAACACGGCCGAGCTGATCGACGACTACGAGGCATCCATCATCGCGATGGCCGCGGCGATCGACACGGCCGAGACGTACGTGCACGTCGAGTTCTACATCGTCAGCTGGGACGAGACGACCAAGGTGTTCTTCACCGCGATGGAGAACGCCGTCGCCCGCGGTGTCACGGTGCGCCTGCTGGCCGACCACATCGCCTCGCGCAAGGTCGCGAAGGCCGACGAGACGTTCGCCGAGCTCGACCGCATCGGTGTGCTGTGGAACTGGATGCTGCCGGTGCAACCTCTCAAGGGCAAGTATCAGCGACCCGATCTGCGCAATCACCGCAAGCTCGTCGTCGTCGACGGACGCGTTGCGTTCGTGGGCTCGCAGAACCTCATTGACCGCTCCTACAACTCGCCGAAGAACATCAGCCGCGGCCTCAAATGGCAGGAGCTCGTGTCGCGCGTCACGGGTCCTGCGGTCACCGAGATCGACGCGGTGTTCCTCTCCGACTGGCTGATCGAGACCGGCGAGCAGCTCGACGAGATCGTCCCGGCATCCGAGGTCGAAGCATCCACCTCGCCCGATGCCCTGGTGTGCCAGCTCGTCCCGAGCGGACCCGGCTACGAGACCGAGAACAATCTGCGGCTGTTCCTCTCGCTCATCCACGGCGCGACCGAGCGGGTCATCATCACGAGCCCGTACTTCGTCCCCGACGAGGCGATGGTCTACGCGATCACGATCGCCCGCCAGCGCGGACTCGAAGTGCAGCTGTTCGTCTCGGAACTCGGCGACCAGGGCATGGTCTACCACGCGCAGCGCTCGTACTACGAGGCGCTGCTCGAGGCCGGCGTGCGGATCTTCCTGTACCCGGCGCCCTTCATCCTGCACTCCAAGCACTTCTCGATCGACGACGACATCGCCGTCATCGGCTCGAGCAACATGGACATCCGCTCGTTCACGCTGAACATGGAGATCTCGATGCTGGTCCGAGGTGCATCCTTCGTCGGGCAGATGCGCGAGGTCGAGCAGGCCTATCGGGATGCCGGTCGCGAACTGACGCTCGAGGAATGGCGTCGGGAACCGGCGAAGTCCACGTTCCTGGACGGTGTCTTCCGCCTCACCTCAGCGCTGAACTGACGCCCCGGCCGGATCAGGCGGGCGGGAGGCGCAGGACGTCGCCGGACTCGCCCGTCGTCAGGTCGTCGGCGATGCGAATGCTGCGGGCGAGGTCGTCCAGCGCGGGAAGCAGCGTGCCGAACCGCTCGCGGTCGCTGCAGATCACGTTCAGTGTGACCAGGTGTGTACCGGTGTCCCACGTATAGGTGGCGAACGGCGGGGAGCCCGGGGACGGCGGAATCGGCATCACGAGCTTTTCGCCGACGCCGAGAGGCGTCGCGAACGACTCCGTGTCGTCGTATTCGATCGGCATCATCGCGCGGGCGGTGCGCACCTGGGGGGTCAGCTCCTGCGTCGTCGCGAGCGCGACGACCAGGTCGGGGTCCGCCTTCCAGGTCCACGCGAGAACCCGGCCGTCCGCTTTGCGCATCGCGAGCGGCGCCGCCTGGCTCATCAGCCATGCACCGAAGCGCGAACCCGGTCGTGCAGTCGCACCGGCGGCCTGATTCGCCTGCCCCAGCAGCATCCGCAGCGCGGCCTTGCGGTGGCGGCGGCCCTTCCACCCGAACGATTCGGTGACGGGGATCCACAGTGCGGGGTCGGCGGATGCAGTCAGGCGCATGGCTCAACCGTAGGGGAGCGCGCTGGGATCCACGTGTGTGCGGAGGTTGTGCCGAGCTGACGATCGGAGCACGATGGGCGGCATGGCGACCCTGGCGGATGTGCGGGAGATCGTGATGTCGCTCCCCGGCGTCGAGGAGCGCACCGGCGGACACACCGGCGCGCCGGAATGGCGTCTGCGCAGTGGTGCGATCGCGTGGGTGCGCGGACCGACGAAGTCCGATCTGCGCGTATTGGACGAGCTCGACCGGTCCTGGCCGGACGGCGTGGTCCTCGGCATCCGCGTGCCCGATCTGCAGGAGAAGGAGGCTCTGCTGGCAGCGGAGCCGGACGTCCTGTTCACGATTGCGCACTTCGACGGGTTCCCAGGGCTGCTGGTGATGCTCGATGTGATCGACCGCGACCGGCTGGAGGAGCTGCTCTGCGACGCGTGGCTGGTGCGGGCGCCGGTGCGCGAGCGGAAGGCCTGGCTGGCCGAACGCGGTTTGGAGTGAGCGTCAGCCCTCGAGGAGGAACGGTCGCGCGGCGTCCAGGAAGGCGCGCGGGTCGTCGGCCCACAGTCGCACCCGCGTGACCTCGTGCACGCCGCCGCGCGGGGCGAGGCCCGGCAGGCGGATCGGCGTCGGACGCTCGAGTTCGATGAGGATGTTCGTCTCGTCCTGCATCCGCTCGGCGTACTCGGCGCTGTCGCTGACGCGTGGGCTCTTCGGCTCGTCGACCCGCTTCGAGATCTCGACGGACGCGACCGCGCTCCAGGAGACGGCGACGTCGACCTCCAGGCCGTTGCGGATGCGGATGCCGGTGGGTCCGACCGTGTGCGGACGCTGCAGCATGGCGCACAGCAGCCCCAGCATCCAGGTCAGCCCCCAGATCCCGAGGATCAGCACGCCGATCCGCACGGCCGGCCACGGATGCACGATGAGATCGAGGATCGGGATCTCGACCGCCGAGAGCACGATGAAGATGATGAGCACCGTGAGGACCGGCCGGTGGTAGCCGATGCCTGTGCCGCCCGGTTCGATGGCCGGACGGCGAGCGATCGCGCGGCCGATGCTCGAGTACACCCGCAGCTCGGCATGCAGAGCGCGCTTCGCGAGCGAGGCGAATCGCCGGGCGGACGACGGGCGCGTGGCGATGTCGGTCATGATCGCCGCTCCGGAGACGCAGGTGCGGCGGATGCCTCGTCGACGAGTGCCGACAGCTTCGCGATCAGGGCATTCAGGCCGCGCTCGACGGGTGCCCGATCGGCCGGGGCGATCGCCGCCGTCAACGTGTCGTTCAGCTCGACGTGCTCGCGCTGCATCCGCGTCATCATCGCGGTCGCGGTCTCGGTGAGTTCGACGAGCACTGCACGACGGTCGGTCGGGTGCGGTGTGCGGCGCACATGGCCGGAGGCCTCGAGCCCGTCGACGAGGCCAGTGATGTTGCGCGGGCTGACGCCGCAGGCGACCGCGAGCGACTGCTGCGTGGACGGGCCGTTGTGCGTGAGCACCCACAGCAGATGAACCCGCGCCGTGGTGAGGCCGGTGCCCTCGAACGCCCGTGCCATGTCGCGCTGGAAGAGGTCGGCGATCTGCAGCAGGCGGTCGAGGAGGAGTGGTTCCATATCATGATGATACTGCATAGTTACCTTTCTTCATTAAATTTCGGGGCGGTCGCCTCCGCGGGCTCTGCGGGCCGCTCGGGTAGAGTTGCCTGCGCCCGACCAGGCACCGAATCTCCGTGGCAGCCCGACCGTAAGGCAGCATCTCCGTGACTTCTTCCGACCATCCGATCGACCAGTCGAGCACTCCCGTATCCCGTCCTCTGAAGATCGTCATCGGCTGCGACACCTTCGCGCCGGACATCAACGGAGCAGCCCGTTTCGCCGAGCGGCTGGCCGCCGGGCTCGTCCAGCGCGGACACGAGGTGCACGTCGTGGCGCCGAACCAGGCCTACCGTCGGTCGCGGGCGCACACCGAGGTCATCGAGGGCGAGCGGATGACGCTGCACCGCCTGCCGTCCGTGCGCTGGCTTCCGCACGACTGGCTGCGCTTCGTCTGGCCGTGGCGCTCCAAGCACTACGCACGTCAGGTGCTGGATGCCGTGAACCCGGATGTCGTGCACATCCAGTCGCACATCATCATCGGCCGCGGTCTCGCCCGCATCGCGAGTGAACGGGGCATCCCCGTGGTGGCGACGAACCACGTCATGGCCGAGAACATCCTCGACCATTCCGCGTTCCCCGATGCCATCAACCGGCCGATCATCACGTGGGCCTGGGGGGATGCGGGTCGCACCCTGAACCTCGCCCGCGCGGTCACGACGCCGACGCGACGCGCTGCGGACTTCCTGGAGCGCACGATCGAGATCCAGGGCGTGATCCCGGTGAGTTGCGGCATCGACCGCACTCAGTACACGCCGGTCGTCGCACCGCGCGAGAAGAACCGGATCATCTTCGTCGGCCGGCTCACGGCCGAGAAGCAGATCGAGGTCATCCTCCAGGCGATGACCAAGCTGGACCCGGCCCTCGACGTGCATTTCGACATCGTGGGCGGCGGCGACCAGCGCAAGCACCTCGAGCACCTCGCGACCCAGTTGGGGCTCGCGGAGCGCGTCGAATTCCACGGTCGCACCACCGACGAGGAGCTGCGTGCGCTGCTGTCGCGCGCGAGCCTGTTCGTGATCGCATCGATCGCCGAGCTGCAGTCGATCGCGACCATGGAGGCGATGGCCTCCGCGCTTCCGGTCGTCGCGGCGGACGCCGTCGCGCTGCCGCATCTCGTGCACGACGGCGAGAACGGCTACCTGTTCGAGCCGGGCGATGCCGATGCGCTCGCGGATCGCCTCACGGCCGTGCTGACCGCGGAGCCTGCGGAGTACGAGCGGATGCAGCGTGCATCGCTCGACGGCGTCATCGTGCACGACATCAACCGCACGCTGGACACGTTCGAGGCGCTGTACCGCAACGAGCCCCTGCCGGAGTAGGCGGCGGCCCATGCACATCGTCCTGTTCGGCGATCAACACCTCGACTCGCTCGGCGGGGCGCAGGTGTCGATGCGACTGCAACGGCGGTTCCTGGAGCACGCCGGGCACACGGTGACGGTGGTGGCGCCGCGGATGCACGTGGGCCGTTCGAGCGCCCCGAGCACGGCGAACGGCGAGCCTGATCCGGCGTGCCTCGACACCCCGTCGATCCCGATCACCGTGGACCGCGAGTACTCGATGACCTGGCCGGGCAAGCGGGTCGACCGGTTCCTGGATCGGGCGTTCGCGTCACGACCGCCCGTCGATCTCGTGCACGTGCAGGCGGACTTCTGGGGCGCGTTCATCGGTCACCGCTTCGCTCATCGTCACGGCATCCCCGTCGTGCACACCATGCACAACAGGGTGGACGTCGGCCTCGCGGCGGTGACGCTGCTGCACCGCCCCGTGCTCGCCGTGCTCAATGCGTGGCGCCGCACGGCGATGCGGGGGATCGGCGAGCGGGTGCCCGGCTGGGACGGCTGGGCGTATCTGCGAGGGATCGCCCAGGAGTCCGGTGCGGTCACCGCGCCGTCGGGGCACTTCGCGCGCCGCCTCGAGGAGCACGGAGTGCTCGACCGCGTGGACGTGGTCTGGAACGGCATCGACGACGACGTGCTCGACCGGACGCTCGCCGCTCGAGGCCCGCGGGAACCAGGGCGTCCGCGGTTCGTCTGGCTCGGACGGATGAGTCCCGAGAAGCGGCTGCTGCCCTTCCTCGAAGCGGTCGTCGCGTCGGGTGTGGATGCCGAGATCGAGGTCATCGGCGGCGGCGGGCAGCTGCGCGCCGCCGAGCGGATCGCGCGCGGGCACGACGGCATCCGGTTCGCCGGTCGGCTTCCGTATGCCGAGACGCTGGCGCGCATCGCCGCAGCGGATGCCGTGGTGCAGACGTCGATCGGCTTCGAGACGCAGGGCATGACGCCCTTCGAAGCGGCGGCGCTGGGCACCCCGACCATCGTGAGCGACCCCGACATCGGGGCGGAGCTGCGCGGCGGGCAGTGGCTCGTCCCCGGTTCCGATGCCGGCGAACCGGAGCGCGTCGCGGCGCTGGCGGAGACGCTGCGCATTGCGGCGTCCGATATCGCCGGAGGCACGGCGCCGGTTCCGGATGCCGAGGTGGCCGAGTCCTTCCGGCAGTCGTCGCGCACTGCGGCGATGATCGCGGTGTACGAGCGGGTCCTCGCGCGCGGCTGACCCGGAGCCCGTCGCCCGCCTCGTTCGTTGAGCGAGCCGGAGGCGAGTCGAAACGCGGTCACCGCCGATCGGCGATCACCCCGTTTCGACTCGCTTCGCTCGCTCAACGAGCGAAAGGGGAGGTTACGCTTGCCCCGTGACCAGCCCCGCGCCTTCCTCCGACCGAATGCTCTCGCCGAGCCTGCGCGTGCTCCTGTCGCTGGCCGCGGCGGTGGTCGTCATCGCCGGCCTCTCGTTCGCGCGGGAGATCGTCGGCCCGATCGCGCTGGCCATCGTGATCGTCGTGATCTGCGAACCCCTCCGCCGTCCCCTCGAGCGTCGCGGCTGGCCGAACTGGGCCGGATCCGCGGCCGTGATCGCCGTCGCCTACGTCGTCCTCGGCGTCATGGGGCTGCTGCTGTGGTTCGCGGGCAACCAGTTCGCCCACCTGGTCGTCGACCTCGCGGCGGACGGCGGGCTGTCGAACCGCCTCGACGAGATGGTGGGCTGGCTCGAATCCCTCGGCCTCGCCGGCGAAGCGGCGGATGCCGCGGCATCCGCTCTGGATCCGGCGACCCTGCTGAGCCTGGTGTCCAGCATCGGCGGCACCGTGCTGGCGGTGGCGACCGCACTGTTCTTCGTCTTCGCCTACATCATCTTCATGGCCATCGATGCGGCGCGCTACCGCCAGGCAGGCGTGGTCTTCCACGCCACGCACGGCTCCGTGATCGCCCGGATCACGCACCTGAACAGCGGCATTCGTCGGTACTACATCGTCAACGCCTCGTTCGGCGCCATCGTCGCCATTATCGACGGGCTGGCGCTGTGGGCGATGAACGTCCCCGGCGCCGTGGTGTGGGCGGTGCTGGCGTTCGTGACGAACTTCATCCCGAACATCGGCTTCATCCTCGGTGTCATCCCGCCGGCGATCCTGGCGTTCTTCGTCGGGGACTGGCCCCTGCTGCTGGGTGTCCTCATCGTCTACAGCGTCGTGAACGTTGTGCTGCAGGTGCTGGTGCAGCCCAAGTTCGTCAGCGACGCGGTCGACCTCAGCCTGACGCTGAGCTTCTTCTCGGTCGTCTTCTGGACCTTCGTGATCGGTCCGCTCGGTGCGATCCTGTCGATCCCGCTGACGCTGCTCACGCGCACGCTGGTGCTCGAAGGCAACCCGGACGCACTGCTGCTGCGCTGGGTCTCGGGCGACCATTCCGCCGTGCCGCCGGAACCGGAACCCGAACCGCAGCCGACGAGACGCCGACGGCGCTGGCCCTGGTCGCGGTGACCGGCGCGATTCAGAAGTAGCCGATGAACGCCCGGCCGAGTCCGTTGATGACGATGCTGCCGAGCGACCCGACGATGACGGCGATGCCGATGCCGACGGCGATGCCCGCCTGGCCGTGCGGGGCGGCGGATCGGCGGAGCCCGGCGATTCCGAAGCCGAGCGCGAGGCCGGCGACCGCGAGCACGATGAACGAGCCGAACCAGTTCGCGACCTCGATCATCGCGTAGCCGCTGCTGTAGTCGTAGCTGTAGATCAGCACCGTGTTGGCGAGGGTCGAGATCAACCCGAGGCCGACGGCGATGAGCCCGAAGATGAAGCCGAGGCGACCGGGCGGGTTCGCGTTGCCGGTTCCGGTCGGAGACGGATACCCCGGCTGGGCCGAGTTCGTGTTGAGCTGATACCCCTGCGGCTGCGCGTGGTGACCTGCCGGTGCCCCGTAGACGGGCTGCGCGGCGAACGGTCCGGATGTCGGCTGCTGCGGCTGTGCGTAGGGCGGGACCTGTGGCTGCTGGGGGTCGCTCATGCCGCTGAGCATAGTCGCCTGGCAGGCGGTCAGCGATAGCTGGTCGTGGACTCGGCGCGCTGGAGCGCGTCGTCGTGACCTGCCACGCGGGACCAGTCGGTCGCGCGCTGGCCGTAGCCGTCGCGCCGCACGTCGACGATGACCCAGGCGACGCCCCAGACCGAGAGGGCGATGAGGAGGATGACGATGAACATGGCAGAAACGCTACGCTCGCGTTATTAGGGTCACGAGTGGCAGAATGGACACGGTTCGTCGGAAAACTGCCATGATGGGTGGCAGTCGGAGAAGGAGTGCTCATGAAGACCGTGGCCTGCATCGTCCAGGACGGCTTCGCGCCGTTCGAGTTCGGCGTCGCGTGCGAAGCGTTCGGACTCGATCGGTCCGACGACGGCGTTCCCAACTTCGACTTCCGGGTGGTGGCGCCCCGACCTGGCGCGATCGCGTCCAAGCTCGGCTTCTCGCTCAACGTCGAGCACGATCTCGCCTTCGCCTACGAGGCCGACCTCGTCGTGGTCTGCCCGTTGCCGCGAGAGCGCTGGGGCGACATCGACCCGCTGATCCTCGATGCCGTCCGATCCGCGCACGAGCGGGGGGCGTGGGTGCTCAGCGTGTGCAGCGGCTCGTTCATCCTCGCGGCATCCGGGATCCTGGACGGCAAGCGCGCGACGACGCACTGGATGTACGCCGATGTGATGGCCGAGATGTACCCGCAGATCGACGTCGACCCGGATGTGCTGTTCGTGCAGGATGACCGGATCATCACCAGCGCCGGCACGGCCGCCGGGCTGGATGCCTGCCTGCACCTGCTCCGTCAGGAGATCGGCGCCGAGCTCACGAACCGGGTCGCCCGGCGGATGGTGGTGCCGCCGCAGCGCGACGGCGGGCAGGCGCAGTTCATCGATCGGCCGCTGCCGCTCGTGCAGAGCGACTCGCTCGCGCTCGTCACGGACTGGGCGATCGAGAATCTGCGCGAGGACCTCTCGGTCGAGCAGCTCGCGCACCGCGCGCACATGTCGCCGCGGACGTTCGCGCGCCGCTTCAAGGCCGAGCACGGCGCGACGCCGGCTGCCTGGCTCGCGCGCCAGCGCATCATCCACGCGCAGCGGATGCTGGAGCGCACCGACCTCGGCCTCGACCGGATCGCGGCGGAGTGCGGGTTCGGGTCCGCCGCCGTGCTGCGGCAGAACTTCGCCCGCGTGCTGGGGACGACGCCGACGGCCTATCGCGCGACGTTCTCGTGCGTGCGGGACGAGTCCGCTGCCTGACGGCGGGAGTGCCGCGGCGAACGCCTGTTCGGGATAGCGCTTACCGGACTTAATCCATAGAGTGGACTTTATGGATTCCACCACTGATGTCGATGCCGACGTTCTGGTTCTCGGAGGTGGCCCCGCCGGTGTGAGCGCCGCGGTTCAGGCGGCGCGTGCCGGGGCGCACACGCTTCTGATCGAGAAGAACGGAATGCTGGGTGGCACGACCACCACCGCCGGCATCAACTTCCCCGGGTTGTTCCATGCGTGGGGCGAGCAGGTGATCTCCGGCATCGGCTGGGAGATGGTGCGCGCCGCGATGGAACTCGAGGGGGCGCCGCTGCCGGATTTCTCCCGTACCGATCTGCCGCACTGGCAACTGCAGATCCGCGTCAACGCCCCGCTGTACTCCGCGGTCCAGAGCGAGACGGTCGCGGCATCCGGTGTCGAGCTCCACCTGCACACCATGCTCGCGGAGTTGTCGTGGCGGGGCCGGCGGTGGGACGTGACGCTCGCGGGCAAGGAGGGGCTGCAGCGACTGCGGGCCGCGCGGGTGGTGGATTGCTCTGGCGACGCGGATGCTGTGGGCCTGGCGGGTCTCGAACGGCATCGCAGCACGGCCACGCAGCCGGGCACGATGGCGATCCTGCTGGGTGGGTACGACGCTGAGACGCTGGACTACGACCTGCTGAACACGGAGTTCGACCGCGCCCTCGAGGAGGGGTGCATCCTCCCCAGCGACTTCGGTGCGCACGGCCGGGTGCTGGAGTCGTTCCTGCGCAAGCACGGCGACAACGCGATCCACCTCGTCGGCATCGATGGTTCGTCGTCGGTCGGTCGCACTGCGGCCGAGACCGCTGGCCGCGCGGCGCTGCTGCGGATCTTCCGTTTCCTGAAGCCGCTGCCGGGTCTTGAGCATCTGACCGTGACGTACGGGGCGACCGAGGTCGGGGTGCGCGAGACGTGCACGATCGACGGCATCCGACGCCTCACCGGAGCCGAGTACCTCAGTGGCGAGGTATGGGATGACGCGGTGTGCTTCAGCTACTGCCCGATCGACATCCACCGCCCCGACGGCAACGGCATCGCCAAGACGTACCTGGATGAGGGGAAGGTCGCGACGATCCCACTGGCCGCCATGATTCCCGCCGGCAATCGCAACATGGTCGTCGCGGGGCGCTGCATCGCCGGCGACCAGGAGGCGAACTCCGCGTACCGGGTGCAGGCGACTGCGATGGCGACGGGTCAGGCCGCCGGGGCCGTGGCGGCACTCGCGGCCGCACGGGGAGTCGCGATCGATGAAGTGCCGCTGGATGAACTGCGCGCACTGCTGCGCGAACACGGCGCGATCGTTCCGGTCGCCTGACCGGAAGCAACTCCGATACTTTTCCGAAACTCTTGCTTCTCGGCATCCCGCGGCTCTATCTTTTGTTGCGAACGCAAACATACGCGTCGCACGAGCGGCGCGTACGACGATGATGTCAGGAGAACTCCATGCGCCGATCGATCCGATCGTTTCTGGTGGCCACGGCCACTGCAGCCCTGGTGCTGCCGCTGTGCGGCGCGACTGCCGCGAACGCCACGCCTCCGGGATTCAGCAATGCCGACAAGGACGCGCTGCGCAATCAGGCACCGGCCGACCTCGCCATCGGCAGCGCGGTGTGGGGCCGGCAGCAGCTCATGAGCTACGACCCCAAGGCGCCTACCGAGTATCAGAAGGTGCTCGGTGCGCAGTTCTCGTCGCTCACGCCCGAGAACGACATGAAGTGGGATGCACTGCGTCCGTCCGCCGACGAGTACGACTTCGAGTCGGCCGACGCGCTGGTCGCCTACGCCGAGGCGAACCATCAGGAGGTCCGCGGTCACACCCTGCTCTGGCACAGCCAGAACCCAGCGTGGGTGACCGAGGCGAGCCGGACCTGGACGTGCGATGACGCGCGCACCGTGCTCGAGGACCACATCCGCACGGTGGTCGGACACTTCAAGGGCCAGATCTACGAGTGGGATGTCGCGAACGAGATCTTCCAGGACGGCTGGGACAACGGCGGCGTGAAGCTGCGCACGGAGGCGAACCCGTTCCTCAAGGCGTGCGCCGACGACCCCGTCGGGCTCATCGCCGACGCGTTCCAGTGGGCGCACGAGGCCGACCCCGACGCGGTGCTGTTCCTCAACGACTACAACGCCGAGGGCATCAACGAGAAGACGGACGCGTACTACGCGCTCGCTCAGGAGCTGCTGCGGCGGGGCGCGCCGCTCGGCGGCTTCGGGGCCCAGGCGCACCTGAGCCTGCAGTACGGATTCGACACGTCGCTGCAGTCGAACTTCGAGCGCTTCGCGGACCTGGGTCTCAAGGTCGCGATCACCGAGGCCGACGTGCGCATTCCGCTCCTCGATGGCGAGACCGGCCCGACGCCGGAGCAGGCCGCGACGCAGAGCGATCGCTACGACGCGCTGCTCGAAGCCTGCC
Source organism: Microbacterium sp. STRO-1N (assembly GCF_057748015.1). The sequence goes on along the minus strand of NZ_CM173234.1, from coordinate 3,667,071 downwards.
TGAACGTGGGGGCCTGCTCGTCGTTCACGGTCTGGGGCTTCCCGGATGCGAACTCGTGGGTTCCGGACGTCTTCCCCGGTGAGGGCTGGGCGACCCCGTTCGAGGACGACTTCACGCCGAAGCCCGCGTTCGACGCCATGCTCGAGTCCCTCACGGATGCGACGCCGGGGACCTCTCCGCGCCGCTGATCCCGGTTCGAATCGCTCGATCGACCCTGATCCGGGAGGATCACGAGTCGATCGAGCGATTCGAGCTCACTCCGCCTTCCAGTGACCGGGGCGCGGGAGCGCCTCGTCATGCACCTGCACCCCGGCATCCGACACGGTGGCCGTGCAGAACAGCAGGGATTGCGTCGGATAGCCGTGCGGCCGGTTGTCGCGGATGATCGCCCGGTCGTCCTCCGCCGGCAGCTCGGCCGTCTCGGCGAGCAGGCTCACCCAGGCATCCGAATCCGTCGCGCGGAACCGCGGCAGCCAGGCGGCGATGCGCGGCGTGCCTGGGTCGTCGAGATCGTCATGCGCGATCATGTGGACGCCGGGGTCGATCGGCGTCTCGCGCAACGCGACACCGTCCCAGGAGATCACACGCGCGGCGTCCGGCGTCGCCTCGAGCAGATTGAAGCCGTGCATGCGCGGGATGCCGGCCGGCGAGCGGCCCATCACCGATTCCAGCGCGAGTGACCCGCGCGACGCGGCGTCCGGCAGGTCGAGGACGTCGGCGCGATTGAGCAGCACGGCGAGGCGATGCTCCGCCGGATTCACCGCGAGCCAGGCTCCGCCCGCACGGCGGTCGCGGATGCCGACGACGCCCGGATAGTCGGACGACCACCACGCGCCGATGTGATCCCACGCGCGCTGGGGATCCTCGTCGCGGACGGCCAGCAGGCGTGAGCTTCCGGCATCCGCCACGTCGATCACCACGGTGCACACGTTCGTCAGCCTAGCCGCGGTGGGAGCCGGCGGCACCGCACCGAACGGGAGGAGATCGCACGAACGGGAGGAGCGGAACGCGGTATCCGGCCCTCCGGATCATGCGTCCTCCTCCCGTTCGTGCGCCGGCCCGGCCTGCGGAAGCGCCCGAGTCAGGGAGAATCGACCCATGAACATCGTGGTCGGCGTGACGGGCGGCATCGCCGCGTACAAGACAGTGCACCTGGTGCGGCTGCTGATCAAGGCGGGGCACGACGTGACGGTGATCCCCACGGAGGACGCGCTGCGCTTCGTCGGGATGCCGACGTGGGAGTCGATCAGCCGCAATCCCGTCACCACCAGCGTCCACGAGGACGTCGCCCGTGTGCGTCACGTCGCGCTCGGACAGGCCGCGGATCTCGTCATCGTGGCGCCCGCCACCGCCAACACGATCGCGAAGATGGCTGCGGGCCTGGCTGACGATCTGCTCGGCACGACTCTGCTCGCCACCACGGCGCCGGTCGCCATCGCTCCTGCCATGCACACCGAGATGTGGCGGCATCCGGCCACGCAGGCGAACATCGAGACGTTGCGTGCGCGGGGCGTGACGATCGTCGGCCCTGGCGACGGCGAGCTGACCGGGGGAGACTCGGGACCCGGTCGGATGCTGGAGCCGGAGGCGATCCTCGACGCGGCGCTCGCAATTGTCCGTCCGCAGGATCTCGCCGGGGTCCGCATCGTCGTCTCGACGGGCGGAACGCGCGAACCGCTCGACCCGGTGCGCTTCCTCGGCAATCGCTCCAGCGGCAGGCAGGGCACGGCGCTCGCCGTCTCGGCCGCCGACCGCGGTGCCGACGTCGTCCTCGTCGCCGCGAACGTCTCCGCCGATGTACTGGCGGATGCCGTGCGCCCCGGCATCCGGATCGAGAACGTCGCGACCGCCGCCGACCTCGGAACCGCGATGCGGCGCGAGGCCGAGAGCGCGGACGTCCTCGTGATGGCGGCGGCTGTCGCGGACTACCGGCCGGCCGAGACGGCCGAGCGCAAGCTCACCAAGGAGGCGGGCACCCTCACGCGCATCGACCTGGTCGAGAACGAGGACATCGTCGCCGGGCTCGCCGCCGGTCGACGCCAGGGGCAGTTCGTCGTGGCCTTCGCCGCCGAGACGCCGCAGAACGAGCAGGAGCTGCTCGATCGCGCTCGCCGCAAACGCGAGCGCAAGGGCGTCGACCTGCTCGTGGTGAACGAGGTCGGCTGGGAGCAGGGCTTCGAAGCGGCGGACAATACGGTGCAGATCGTCTCCGCCGACGGTGTCGTCGGTGCGGCATCCGGAACCAAGCTCCGGATCGCGGATGCCGTATGGGATGCCGTGGTCGCCGCCCGCTGACGCAACCTGGAGGAGAGGCGGAGTCGCCCAGCTCAGGCGGAGCCCGGACGAGGGATGCGCACGCCCGCCTCACGCAGGCGGGCCTCCACCAGCGCGAGGATCCGCTCGGCCGCGGTTCCTTCGTCGGAGCCGAAGTCGCGCACCATCTGATACCGCGCGGTGGTGTCGGTGCGGGCCTGCATTCCGGTGACGATACGCAGGTGCTCGGGATGGGAGAGATAGTGATCCGCCATGGCGGTGGCGAGCTCAGGGATCCGGGGATCATCCGGAGCCCACGTCGCCGAATCGGCTCCCCGCCTGCTGAGCGCGACGAAATCCGGATCCACGAGCGCATCTTCGATCGCGGCGAGGTGCTCGTCGAAGCGCTCGGGCACCAGGGCCTTCGCGAGGATGAGCCCCTGGCGCGATGTCTCGATCTCTTCGGCGCTGAAGCCGTGCTCCGGCATCCGCTCCAGGAGAGCCACGGCGCGTTTCGGAAGCAGTGCGCGGTTGCCGTCGCTGAGTCGGCTCAGAGTGGCGCGGCGGGCGATCAATTCGGCGATCTGCGCGTCGAGCCGCTGTTCGACGGCGCCGATGGTCTCGACGAAATCCTCGTCGTCGGCGTCGAGGAGTGCGGCGATCTCGGCCAGTGGCACACCGGCCCCCGCGAGCGTGCGCACCTGGACGAGGCGCAGCAGGTCGTCCGGGTCGTAGCGCCGGTACCCGGAGAGATCACGCTCCGGCTCCGCGACCAGACCGAGCTTGTGATAGTGCCGCACCGTCTTCACCGTGATGCCCACGTAGGCCGCCGCCTGGCCGATCGTGACTCCGCTGCTCATCCGTCCAGCATCCTGCCTCCGGTCCAGGGAGGCGGTATCCACGCCGCCCTGGACCGGAGGCATCTCCCGCATCACGGGTTCGGCGTCGTGGCGGGCTCGGTGCGGAAGACCGCGTCGACGAGGCGCTGAGACCCCTGTTGGAAAGGAATCCCCAACGACATGGCCGCGTCGTCGACGTAGTTCACCGTCGCAGTCATCGTCCGGCGTCCGTCCGGTGTGGCGTACATCAGCGCAGCGTGCCCCGCCGCGCCGCCGTTGTGCGTGAGCACCGTGCCGTGCTCACCGAGATCCTGCACGAACAGGCCCAGTCCATAGCCCATGCCGGGGATCGGGGTCTCGCGCGTCGTGCGCATCTCCTCGCGGAGCTCGGCGGGAAGCAGGTCGCCGGTGGCGATGGACGAGATGAAGGTCTGCAGGTCATGCGACGTCGAGATAATGTCGCCGCCGCTGGAGATCCATGACGGGTTCTGCTCGGTGACATCGACGGTCCGCTCCACGCCGCCGTCATCGAATCGGTAGTACGCATGCGCGTGCGGTTCGGCGATGCCGGTCTCGTAGGTCGGCTGAACGGTGCCGGAGAGTCCCAGTGGCTCGATGATCAGGCGGTCCATCTCCTCCGCGATCGAACGCCCGGTCGCGGCCTGGATGATGAGGCGCACGATGGTGAAGTTGGTGTTGGAGTAGCTCCAGTCGGTCCCCGGCTCGAAGCGCGTCGGCTTCGACAGAGCCAGACGCACGAGCTCCTCGGGCGCGTAAGAGGCGAAGCGGTTGTCCACCCACTCCTTGCCGGCGATGGTCGACGGGATGCCGGGGACGACCGTTCCGTCCGGGTAGTACTCGCCGGTGAAGTTGAAGATGCCGCTGGTGTGCTGCAGCAGCATGCGGACCGTGATCCGAGGATCGATCTCGAAGTCGGGCAGGTACTCGGCAGCCGGAGCATCGAGTGCGATCAGTCCCTCCGCGACGAGGCGCAGCGCGAGAGCCGCCGTGAACGTCTTGGTGTTGCTGCCGACACGGACGTGTCCGTCGATCGGCGGAGTCGCGTCGCCGCCGAGCTCGCCGCGACCGGCGGCGCCGGTCCACTCGCCTCGTTCATCACGGATGCGGAGAGTGATCCCCGTGATGCCGGATTCGACGATGCCGTCGAGGATCTCCTGCAGCTCGGGGCGGTCGGGGGCGGTCGTGCCGGACTGCTGCTGCGGGGTGGGCGTGGTCATGTCGTGCTCCTTCGAATTCGGCTTCCGCGACCCGATCCGGTGTCGCTGCGCCGAGTGTGCACCTTGACCCGAGGTCAAGGTCAACACCCCGTTCCCGCATCGAGCGGAAGTCGGATCGCCGCGGAAACACTTCGCGGCGTTGTTCCTGTTCGCCGCACGGGTCCGGCAGAATCACAGCATGACCGAGACGACCAGGCAGCGACGGGACGTCTTCGACGTCATCGCCGTGTTCGTGCTGTCGATCACCGCCGTGCTCACCGCGTGGTGCGGATTCGAATCCTCCAAATGGGGCGGCGACATGTCGATCGCCTTCAGTGAGGCATCCGGCGCGCGCATCAATTCGGGCGTCGCCGACGGCACCGCCCGCGACGCGCGCCAGTACGACCTGACGATCTGGACCGAGTGGGTGCTCGCGGATCGCGCGCAGGATGCCGAGCTGACGGCGTACATCGAGGAGCGGTTCAGCCCGGAGTTCGCCGTCGCCTTCGAGGCATGGGAGGACGGCGGGCGGATCGAACGCGGGCCGTTCGTGGTGGAGGAGTACGTGCCACCGGGGACCGAGGAGGCGGCCGAACTGTCCGAGCGAGCGGACAAGCGCTTCGCCGACGCCCTCGAGAGCAACCAGCGCGGCGACAACTACACGCTGCTGACGGTGCTGTTCGCCCTCGTGCTGTTCCTCACCGCGATGTCCCAGCGCGATCTCGTGATGTGGGTGCGATGGGTGCTGCTCGGCCTCGCGGTCGTCGTCGGCGTCACGGGCGCGATCATCATGCTGACGTTCCCGATCCTGATCTGACCGTCGCTGGCCGGTCCGGCGTGATCCTGCTAAACTTGAGTCATCACCACTCAACTTTTATGAAGGAGTCTCCGCAGGAGGAAAGATGACCAACCCGGCACAGGAAGACCAGCAGTCCGCTCTCGAGCAGTTCGGGATCAACCTCACCGACCGCGCCCGGCAGGGCAAGCTCGACCCGGTGATCGGACGCGACAGTGAGATCCGTCGTGTCAGCCAGGTGCTCACCCGCCGCACCAAGAACAACCCGGTGCTCATCGGCGAGCCGGGCGTCGGCAAGACCGCCGTCGTCGAGGGTCTCGCGCAGCGCATCGTCGCGGGAGACGTGGCGGAGTCGCTCAAGGACAAGGAACTGGTCACTCTCGACATCTCGGCCCTCGTGGCCGGTGCCATGTACCGCGGGCAGTTCGAGGAGCGGCTGAAGCAGGTCCTCAAGGAGATCACCGAATCCGACGGCAAGGTCATCACGTTCATCGACGAACTGCACGTGCTCATGGGCGCCGGTGGTGGGGAGGGGTCCGTCGCGGCATCCAACATGCTCAAGCCCATGCTCGCCCGTGGCGAGCTGCGCATGATCGGCGCGACGACGCTGAACGAGTACCGCGAGTTCATCGAGAAGGATGCCGCGCTCGAGCGCCGCTTCCAGCAGGTGTACGTCGGCGAGCCGACCGTCGAGGACACCATCGCGATCCTTCGAGGACTCAAAGGTCGGTACGAGGCGCACCATGGGGTCACGATCTCCGACAGTGCTCTCGTGGCCGCCGCCGCCCTGTCGAACCGGTACCTGCCCAGCCGGCAGCTGCCGGACAAGGCGATCGACCTCGTCGACGAGTCGATGTCGCGACTCAAGATGGAGATCGATTCCTCGCCGGTCGAGATCGACCAGCTCAAGCGCCAGGTCGACCGGCTCAAGCTCGAAGAACTTGCCCTGAAGAAGGAGAAGGATGCCGCGTCGAAGGAGCGGCTGAGCACCCTGCGCGAGCACCTGGTGGAGCTCGAGCGGGAACTCGCCATCCTCGAAGAACGCTGGGCACGCGAGCGGCAGAGCCTGAACCGCGTCGGCGATCTGAAGAAGCAGCTCGACGACGCGATCACGCAGCGCGACCTTGCCATGCGCAACGCCGACTACACCAAGGCGTCCAAGCTCGAGTACGAGACGATCAAGCGCCTGGAGCGCGACATCGCCGAGGCGGAGCAGGCCGAGGCGACCGCCTCGACCGAGCCGCGCATGGTCAACGAGCAGGTCACCGAGGAGGACATCGCGGCCGTGATCGCGGCATGGACCGGCATCCCCGTCGGTCGCCTTCTGCAGGGCGAGAGCGAGAAGCTGCTCCATCTCGAGTCTGAACTCGGCAAGCGGCTGATCGGCCAGAAGGATGCCGTGAAGGCGGTGTCGGATGCCGTCCGACGCTCGCGCGCGGGCATCAGCGACCCCGGCCGCCCGACCGGATCCTTCCTGTTCCTCGGGCCGACCGGTGTCGGCAAGACCGAGCTGGCGAAGGCGCTCGCCGAGTTCCTGTTCGACGACGAGCGCGCCATGGTGCGCATCGACATGTCGGAGTACGGCGAGAAGCACTCGGTGTCGCGCCTCGTCGGCGCCCCTCCGGGGTACATCGGGTACGAGCAGGGCGGGCAGCTCACCGAGGCCGTCCGCCGCCGTCCGTACAGCGTCGTCCTTCTGGACGAGGTCGAGAAGGCGCACCCGGAGGTGTTCGACATCCTCCTGCAGGTGCTCGACGACGGCCGGCTGACCGATGGACAGGGTCGGACGGTCGACTTCACCAACGTCATCCTGGTGCTGACCTCGAACATCGGCTCGCCCATCCTGATCGACCCCACGATGTCGACCGAGGTGAAGCGGGAGCAGGTCATGGCCCTCGTGCGGCAGGCGTTCCGGCCGGAGTTCCTCAACCGGCTCGACGACATCGTCATGTTCCAGGCGCTCACCGAGGATGACCTCGCACAGATCGTGGAGCTCGCGGTCGACCAGCTGCAGGCGCGTCTGCACGAGCGCCGACTGAGCCTCGCGGTGACGCCTGGAGCCCGGTCGTGGCTGGCCGAGCGCGGCTACGACCCGCTGTTCGGGGCGCGGCCGCTGCGTCGGCTCATCCAGTCCGAGGTGCAGAACAAGCTGGCGACGGCTCTGCTGTCCGGCGGGGTGCGCGACGGCGACACCGTGCGAGTGGATGTCGCGGCCGACGGGTCAGGGCTGGTGCTGACCAGCGCGAGCTGATCGACGTACGATTCGGAGGAAGACTCACGAACGGGAGGATCGAATTCCGCGTTTCGATCCTTCTATTCGTGTGATCTCCTCCCGTGCGGTCGGGCACGGCATCCGTACCGCCGTGCGCAGCGGGAGCACTCAGCCGATCGGTGTGCGGTAGGTGCCGGACTACGCGGCCGGCACGTCGTCGACAGGGTTCATGATGATCCGCATGAACGTCTCCAGCAGCGGGAGGGTCTCGCGCGCCGAGTCCAGCAGCGCCTGAATGCGCAGCCCGTCGACCATGGCCATGACCATGGTGACCTTCTCGTCGGCCGTGAGCTCTGCACTGTCGTGGCTGGTCGTGAGCCGACCGCTGGTGAAGTGCTGTCGCATGCGGTCGCGCCTCGCGATGAAGAAGTCGTGCGCGGGATGCTCCGGGTTCGTCGCCGCGACGGTGATGGCGAGCCAGTTGCGCTGACGATCCGGGTGCGCGAACTCGTCCGCGAGGACGCTGGGCAGTACCTGCTCGGGATGCACCTTGGCCTGCATGATGCGCCGGGCGACCTCCTCGTCGTCGGCGTCGCGCTGGGCGAGGGCTGCGAGCAGCAGTTCGTCCTTGCCGGTGAAGTGGCGCAGCAGGGCGGCGTGCGTCACCTCGGCGCGCGCGGCGATGTCACGCAGTGATGCCCGTTCGTAGCCGTGCTCGGCGAAGCTGGCCACCGCTGCCCGGACGATCTGGGCTCGGCGTGCGGGGGTCGCCGCGTAGGGGCCCCGACGCGTGCGTGCGGGACGAGCCTCAGCGCCCGCATCTTCGGTGCTTCTCGTGGTCATCGCTCGAGTCTCCCAGTCGTCGCGGCTTCGACTTGCCAATTCTAACCATTCTGGTTACTCTTCATGAAAATTAACCAAGGCGGTTACATTTCGCGGCGCTGCCGTGAAACGAACGCCTCACGCGCAGCCGCGTGACCGGATCACACGATGAGGGAGTCACCGTGACCACCAAACTGTCCGACGAGACGAACGTCGCCGCAGAACCGCAGACGCCGATGAGCAGGAGCTACATCTTCTGGCTGATGCTCGCGAGCTTCGGCGCGTCCATAGCGATGATGGTCCCGCTGTCGTACGGCATCGCTGTGCGCATCGCCGAGCTCGCACCGGGGCACGAGGAGTTCCTCGGCTACATCACCGGAACGGCTCAGCTCGTGTACCTCGTGATCAGCCCGCTCGTCGGGATCTGGAGCGATCGCACGCGCTCGCGGCTCGGACGGCGCTCGCCGTTCATCTACCTCGGCACCGCCGTCGGTCTCGCGGGCCTCGTCGTCATCGGCCTCGCCCCGAACCTGCTGCTCGTCGGAGCGGGCTGGGTCCTCGGCATGACCGGCTGGTCGATCGCCGGCGCGGCGATCCAGACGATCCAGGCCGACAAGCTGCCTGAGGCGCAGCGCGGCAAGGTCGCGGCGCTCACCGGGCTCATGACCCAGATCGCCCCGGTGCTGGGAATCGGCGTCGCATACGCGGTGTCGTCGAGCACCATGCTCATCTTCATTGTCCCCGGGCTGATCGGTGCACTGATGCTCGCCCTCTTCCCGGTCATCAAGCCGGAGGGCAGTTCCAAGGACCTGGTCCGCGCGGATGCCGTGACGGTCAAGTCCGTCGTGACCAGCTACGGATTCAATGTGCGCAAGTACCCGGACTTCGCCTGGAACTGGCTGGGCCGGTTCGCCTTCTTCATCGGCCTGTACTTCAACACGACCTTCGGCACATTCTTCTACGCGCAGCGACTCGACCTCCCGGTGCGCGAGGTCGCCGGCATCGTCGCGACGGTCGGCATGGTCGGAGTGCTCGCCGCGGCGGCGGGCGCCCTGATCGGCGGTTTCCTCTCCGACAGGCTGCAGCGTCGTCGTCTGTTCGTCATGATCGCGGCTCTGCTGTTCGTCTGCGGGGCGCTGACCGAGGCCACCGCGTGGTCCCTGCCGCAGATCATCATCGGCGCCGTGCTCATGCAGCTCGCGATCGCCGTTTTCGCCACGGTCGATCAGGCGATCGTGTACGCGACCATTCCCGAGCGAGACCAGGCAGGGCGCTACATGGCGGTGATCCAGTTCGCGCAGAAGATCCCGAGTGCGATCGCACCGCTGCTGGCCGGGGTCGTCATCACGATGGGTGCGGTCGGCGGCGAGAAGAACTACACCCTGCTGTACCTGGTGGGAGCCGTCTTCGCTCTCGTGGGCGGACTCATCATCCTGCTCAAGGTCAAGTCCGTCCGCTAATCCGACCGGAGATCCCGAACATGTCCCACGCACCCCGTGCTCTGTCCGTCGACAGCAGCGGCGACGAGTTCATCGTCACGGCGGCCGTCCCCCGGTTGTCCTGGCATCCCGCCGACGAGGTCGACGAGTACGTCCTCGAAGCGACCACCGACGATGGTCAACCGATGACGGACGATGTCCGCGGTCACCGCTTCGTGGCCTGGCCGTTCGCCCCGTTGCGCAGCGGAGAGCGAGTCCGCTGGCGCGTGCGCACGGCGGCCGGTTCCGCCTGGTCGGACGCCGCGGCATTCGAAGTCGGCCTCCTCGACGAGGACTGGACCGCCGAGTGGATCTCTCCCGTCGAGACCGCAGACGCGGGATACGGCAAGCGCCCGGCGTACGTGCTCTCCGGCCGGTTCACGTCGTCCGATGTCGTGTCGGCGCGGCTGTACATCACCGCGTTGGGCGTCTACACGGCCACGGTGAACGGGCAGCGAGCCGGGGGCGATGAACTCGCCCCCGGCTCGACCTCGTACGACCGCACGCTCTACGCGCAGGCGCACGACGTCACCTCCGTGCTCGTGGACGGCGAGAACCGCATCGACATCGAGCTGTCCGACGGCTGGTACCGCGGTCAGGTCGGTGCTTTCCGCTTGCCGGCCGGATGGGGATCCGCGACCGGTGTGCGCGCGGAGCTGCACGTGCGCCGCAGCGACGGGTCCGTGCAGGTCTTCGTGACCGATGAGACCTGGACAAGCGCCCGATCGACCACGACGCGTGCCGACCTCATGGACGGTCAGAGCGTCGATCTCGTCCTGGCCGACGCCGCGGAATCGCCTGTGAGCGTGGGAGCGGTCGTCGACGCTCCGCCGATCGACTGGTCGCCCGCTCCGCCGGTGCGCGTCATCGAGTCCCGCGCGCCGGTCGGCGTGCGCGAGATCCGCGACGGCGTGCAGGTCTTCGACTTCGGGCAGAACGCATCCGGTTGGGTCCGGATGACCGATCTCGGTCCCCGCGGCACCCGCACGGTGATCGAGTACGGCGAGTATGTGGATGCGTCCGGCGACCTCTCGACCAGCCATCTCGATTCCGAACGGCCCGGCGAGGCGCCGAAGCTCTTCGTCCAGCGCGACGAGGTGGTCGCCGGTGCCGGGGACGACGTGTTCGAACCGCGGCACACCGTGCACGGCTTCCGGTACGCACGCATCACTCGGGAGGGGGCCGCGGTCGATCCGGCATCCCTGATGATGCAGATCGTGCACACGGATCTCGCACGCACGGGTGCCTTCGCCTGCAGCGACAACGATCTCAACCGGCTCCACGAGGTCGCGGACTGGAGCTTCCGCGGCAACGCCGTCGACGTGCCGACGGACTGCCCGACGCGCGAGCGGCTCGCGTGGACCGGCGATTATCAGGTGTTCGCGCCGACCGCCACGCGGCTCTACGACGTTCTCGGCTTCACCCGCAAGTGGTTGCGATCCGTGCGAGACGATCAGCTGGACGACGGACGCATCGCGAACTTCTCGCCGGACGGCCGCCGCATCAAGCACCACCTCGATGACCAGTTCGCGATGATGACCGGGTCGTCGGGCTGGGGCGACGCGATCGTCGCGGTCCCCTGGGAGATGTACCGCTCCTACGGAGATCGCCTGGTTCTCGAGGAGAACTACGACGCGATGGTGCGCTGGGTCGAATGGGCCCAGGAACAGGCATGCAGCTCGCGCCACCACGCACGTGTGCAGGCGTCGCCCGAACCCGCCCCCTTCGAGCAGTACCTGTGGGACGGTACCTTCCACTGGGGCGAGTGGACCGAGCCACGAGAGCGCGACGCGGACGGCAATCGGATCGACCCGATCAAGCACAACCCGATGGCGTGGTTCATGGCGGACAAGGGTGAGGTCGGCACCGCCTACCTCTACCGATCCACCGCGACGCTCGCGCGCATCGCCGGCATCCTGGGGCGCGAGGCGGATGCCGCGAAGCACGCCGCGCTCGCCGACCGTATCGGGGATGCCTGGCGCGAGGCCTACCTGCACGAGGACGGAAGGACGGCCGCGGACACCCAGGCGGCCTACGTGCGCGCGCTGTCCTTCGGGCTCATGCCCGACGAGCTGCGCAACGCAGCCGTCGATCGACTGGTCGAGCTGGTCCGCGCGGCCGGAGGCCATCTCGGCACCGGCTTCCTGGCAACGGGTGATCTGCTCCCCGTGCTCGCCGACGCCGGTCGCGCGGATGTCGCGCACGAGCTCCTGTTCCAGCGCACGGCGCCCTCCTGGCTGTACATGCTCGACCGCGGCGCCACCACGATCTGGGAGGACTGGGAGGGCATCGACGAGAACGGCGACGCCCACGAATCCCTCAACCACTACAGCAAGGGCGCCGTCATCCGGTTCCTGCACACCCACACGCTGGGCCTCCGCCAGGATGCCGGGTCGAACGCGTGGGAGCGCGTGACGATCGCCCCTGTGCCGGCACCGGGGATGACCTGGGCTCGGGGCGCGCACGACGGACCCCAAGGACGGATCGCCGTCGAATGGCGCATCGAGGGCGACGGCATCCGCATCACCGCCGAGATACCGGCGGGCACCACGGCACGCATCATCTTCCCTGACGGCACGACCCACACCACCGGCCCCGGCCGCTTCGACAAGACACATCGACGTGAAGGAGTACGACCATGACCGCATTTCCCGAGGGCTTTCTCTGGGGCGCCGCGACCGCCGGCCACCAGATCGAGGGCAACAACGTCAACAGCGACTGGTGGGCGCGCGAGCAGATGATGCCGGGCATGGAGCTGTCCGGCGACGCCGTCGACAGCTACCACCGCTACCGCGAGGACATCCAGCTGCTCGCGGATGCCGGCCTGAACTCCTACCGCTTCAGCCTGGAGTGGTCGCGGATCGAGCCGGTCCGCGGATACTTCTCGAAGGCCGAGCTCGCGCACTACCGCCGCATGATCGAGTTCTGTCTCGACAACGGCGTCACTCCGGTCGTGACGCTGCAGCACTTCACCACCCCGCAGTGGTTCGCAGCCCTCGGCGGGTGGGGCTCGGCGGAGGCCGAGGAGCTGTTCTGCGCGTTCGTGGAGCAGGCGTGCACGATCCTCGACGGCGTCGAGTGGGTCGTGACCATGAACGAGCCGAACATGCAGGCGGCGATCATGACCGCGATGCGCCACCTCCAGGCATCCGGAGGGGAGTGGACGAGCCCGACGGTCGAAGCGGATGGCGACGACGAGAAGAAGCAGACCCACAGCGACTTCCTCACGTATGCCGACCCCGAGATCGGGCGCATGTTCACACGGATCCACCACGCCGCTCGCGAGATCGTGCGCGCCCGCACGTCCGCCAAGGTCGGATGGACGATCGCGGCCGGCGCGCTCACGGCGGCGCCCGGCGGCGAGGAGAAGCTGCTGCAGATCCGCCACGGCAAGGAAGATGTGTACTGGGAGGGCAGCCGCGGAGACGACTTCGTCGGCGTGCAGGCCTACTCGAGCCAGCAGGTTGACGCGAACGGGCTCGTCCCGCACCCGCCGCACCCGGACAACACCCTCGTCGGCACCGCCTTCCGCCCCGACGCGCTCGAGATGGCCGTCCGCCACGCGTGGGAGGTCAGCGAGCACACGCCGATCGTCATCACCGAGAACGGCATCGCCACCGCCGACGACACCCAGCGCATCCGTTACACCACGGAAGCGCTGCAGGGTCTTCTCGGCACGATCGACGACGGCATCGACGTACGCGGCTACCTGCACTGGTCGCTGCTGGACAACTTCGAGTGGGGCCACTGGGAGCCGACTTTCGGTCTGATCGCCGTCGACCGCGACACCTTCGAGCGCATCCCGAAGCCGAGTCTCGCGTGGCTCGGCGAGGTCGCCCGTCGCAACGCGATCGCCGAGGGGGCGAGCGCATGAGCTTCCCGTTCGCCGACGTCTCGACCGCTCCGCTCGCCGATCTGCTGTCGCTCGCCGGTCGCCGTGCCATCGTGACCGGCGGTGCCCAGGGCCTCGGCCGCGCGATCGCGGAACGCCTGGCCGAAGCGGGCGCCTCCGTCGCCATCGCCGATCTCCATGGTGCGACCGCGGCATCTGTCGCCACCGAGATCGGCGCACGCCACGACGTGCCGACCGTCGGCGTCGCGATGGATGTCAGCGACTCGGCATCCGTCGTGGCGGCGACCGATGGCGTCGTCGAGGCGTTCGGCGGCGTCGACGTCTGGGTCAACAACGCGGGTGTCTTCCCGAGCGCATCGGTGCTCGAGATGAGCGACGAGCAGTGGGACCATGTCTTCGCCGTCAACGTGCGCGGGGTCCGCAACGGTGTTCGCGAGGCGGCCCGCCGCATGGCCGCGGGCGGAGTCGTCGTCAACGTCGTCTCGACCGCCGGATTCCGCGGCACTGCCCCCGGGCTGTCGGCCTACGTCGGATCGAAGCACGCCGTCCGCGGCATGACCAGGCAGATGGCGCTCGAGTTCGCTCCCCGCGGCATCCGGGTTCTCGGCGTCGCCCCGACCTATGTCCCCACCGAGGGGAACATGGCGGCGGCCGCCGCCGCGATGCAGCAGATGTCGGATGCCGGCGTCGACGTGGCGAACATGCCGACGGCCATGACGCAGAGTCTCATCGGTCGGGTCGGCACCCCGGACGACATCGCCCGCGTCGTGCTGTTCTGTGCGAGCGACCTATCGATGATCATGACCGGCAGCACCCTGCTGGCCGATGCCGGCGAGACGATCTGAGCCGGCGATGACGGATCCGCGCATCTCGCTCCAGCTGTACAGCGTGCGGGAGCATCTCGCCGATCTCGATGCGGCGTTCGGGAGGATCGCCGACCTCGGCATCACGAACGTCGAGCCGTTCTCGATCTTCGATCGGACGACGGAGGCGATCCCGGCGCTGCGCCGGCACGGGCTGAGCACGCCGACCGGCCATGCACCGTTCCTCTCCGACGAGATCGAGTACCAGGGGCGCAGCGTGCCGCTGCCGCCGCTGGCGACGACCCTGCAGGCTGCACAGGCCTTCGAGCTCGAGACCCTCGTCGATCCGATGGTCCCTGCGGCGCGCTGGCGGAGCACGGACGAGATCGCGCGCACCGCTGACCGGCTCAACGCCGCCGCTGAGCAGGCTGCCGCCGCGGGTCTGCGCGTCGGCTACCACAATCACTCGTTCGAGTTGCATCACGACTTCGACGGGGTCACCGGATACGAGCTGTTCACCTCGATGCTCGATCAGCGGGTCGTGCTCGAGGTCGACGTGTACTGGGCCGCCGTCTCAGACCAGGATGTCCCCGCCCTGCTGCGTCGCCTCGGAGACCGCGTCGTCGCGCTTCACCTCAAAGACGGTCCGCTCGATCGCGACCCGTTCGCCACCGACGAGGGATACGTCGCGGACGAGCTCGATCAGCGCCCGCTCGGCGAAGGCGAACTCGACATCGCCGCGATCCGCGACGCCGCTCCGCGCGAGCGGATCGACGTCATCGAATTCGACCACGTGAACGGCGACGTGTTCTCCGCGATCGAGCGCTCGCTCCGCTGCCTCGAAGGGAGCCGCGATGTCGTCGCAGAGTGACACCTCCCAGGTGTTCTGCAACCCGGTCGATCTCGCCTACCGCTATCAGGACGTGCGCACACCTATGGCGGGGCGGAGCGTGCACCGTGAAGCCGCCGATCCGACGGTCGTGTTCTACCGCGACAGGTATTACCTGTTCGCCTCGATGAGCCGGGGCTTCTGGCATTCGCAGGACCTCGTGTCCTGGACGTACCGGCCCAGCGAGCGCATCCCGGCGATCGATTACGCGCCGGACGTGCGAGAGGTCGACGGCGCGCTGTTGTTCACCGCATCGCGCCGCTCGAAGGGACGCTTCTTCCGCAGCGTCGATCCGCTCGCCGACGACTTCGCGGAGATCGCACCGAGCGACATCGCCTTCTGGGATCCGGACACGTTCCAGGACGACGACGGCCGGCTCTACCTGTACTGGGGATGCTCGCACAACCGTCCGATCGAAGGCGTCGAACTCGATCGCACGACGCTGCAGAGCATCGGCGATCCGGTCGCCCTGATCTCGGCCGACACGGACACCCGTGGATGGGAGCGCGCCGGTGACGACTATGTGCCCGAGGTCCGCCGCGGGTTCGTCGGCAAGATCATGGACCTGTACATCGGAGCCGCGCCCTTCCTCGAGGGCGCGTACATGACCCGGGTCGGCGATCGCTACTACCTGCAGTATGCGGCGCCCGGCACGCAGTTCAACACGTACGCGGACGGCTGCTACGTCGGCGACGGTCCGCTGGGTCCGTTCGCGTACGACCCGCACAGTCCGTTCTCGTCCAAGCCGGGTGGATTCATCACTGGAGCGGGTCACGGCAGCACCTTCCAGGACCGCCACGGCAACTGGTGGCACGTCGCCACCATGCGGGTATCGGTGAACGCCGACTTCGAGCGCCGCGTCGGTCTGTTTCCCGCGGGGTTCGACGACGACGGCATCCTGTTCTGCAACCAGAACTTCGCCGACTACCCGATGCTCGTCCCCGATCGCCCGTTCGACCCGTGGACCGAGGCGTCGCCGGGGTGGATGCTGCTCTCGTACCGTGCACAGGCGACCGCGTCGTCGTCTCTCGACGGGCACGGGGCGGCTCTCGCCGTCGACGAGTCGGTGCGCACCTGGTGGGTCGCCGGGGCGGACCAGCCGGGCGAGTGGCTGCAGCTCGACCTCGGCGACACGGCGACGGTGCACGCGCTTCAGGTGAACCATGCCGATCACGAGCTGACGGCCCGGGCCCCGGAGCGCGACGACATCGCCAAGGCCGGCTTCAGCAAACGGGCCGTCTACCCGGAGTCGCAGCCGACGGAGGTGCGGATCGAACTCTCGACGGACGGGGCGCAGTGGTCGGTCGTCCATGACGGGATCGGCACGGGTGAGGACGCGCCGCACGCCTTCATCCCGCTGGAACGCCCCCAGCGCGCACGGTATGTCCGAGTCACGGCGGGGAGGATGCCCTTCGACGGGCGCTTCGCCGTCAGCGGGCTGCGCGTCTTCGGCTCAGCCGAGGGCGACCGCCCGGCCGTGGCCGAGGTGGTCGGCGAGCGCCCGGATCCGCGCACGGCCTCGTTGAGATGGGAACCTGTGCCGGGCGCGGTGGGGTACAACATCCGCTACGGCCTGGCGCCGGACAAGCTGTACCACAGCTGGCTCGTCTACGAACGGACCGACCTCGAGATCGGCTCCCTCGACGCCGGACACGCGTACTGGTTCGCGGTCGACAGCTTCAACGGCTCCGGCGTGACTGCCGGTTCTGTGGTGCGCATCGACTGACGCGCGAACCGCTGCCGGAAGTCTGCTACTGCCGACGTTCCGCTTCTATCCCGGCGGATGGCCCCCGGCTTAGCGTTGCCGTCGTCTCCGGCATCGCCCAGCGCAACCCGCCGCTGGCAGTCGTAGATTTACCCAAAGGAGTGTGACGCGATGGCGCGTATCACCAAGCAGTCAGCCAGCGAAGCCGATGGTGTCTCCTACCGTCGTGCCAGGACGTGGGAGATCGCGTTCTCTCAGCTCAACAACGGCTCGGCGATGATCTTCTACGTCCTCGTCGGACTCATGAGCTATCTGCAGAACGCCGGGTACGGCATCGCGGTGGCGGCCGCCGGGATCATCCTCACGGTCACCCGCGTCTTCGACGGCGTCATCGATCCGCTGCTCGCCCTGGTGATCGAGAAGGTCACCTTCCCGTTCGGCAAGCTGCGCTTCTTCATGCTCGCCGGCTGGGTGATCCGGTCCATCGCGATCCTCGCGCTGTTCGTCTGGGGTGCGGATGCCGGGCTCGGGGCGGTCTTCTTCATCGCCGTCTACGTCGTGTACATCATCGGATCGTCGATGAACGACATCGCCGGGCAGATGTCCGGGCCGGTGCTCACCAACGACCCCCGTCAGCGCCCCACCGTCCAGGTGTGGGCGACGGTCTACGCGTACATCATTCCCGCGGTGTTCACGATCGTGTCGACGCTCGTGTTCCTGCCGCGCCACGGAAACGAATTCACCGTGGCGATGCTCAGCGAGACGGCGATCACGTACGTCGCCTGTTCCCTCGTTCTGCAGATCCTCGCCTGCATCGGCGTGGCGCGCGTCGACCGACCGGAGAGCTTCGAGCACCTGCAGATCTCGCGCGACAAGGTCGAAGTCACCATCAAGGACATGTGGGAAGTGCTCGCGCACAACGGGGCGTTCCTGCGATACCTGATCAGTGGCGCATCGGACAAACTCGCTCAGGTCGTCAAGTCGCAGGCCGTGATCGGCACGCTGATGTGGGGGATCCTGCTGGGCAACATGCAGCTCGGTACGACCCTGAGCCTGATCGCCATCCTCCCCGGCATCGTGTTCGCGATCTTCGGTGCGCGGTACAGCGGCAAGTTCGGGTCGAAAGCCGCCACGGTCACGTGGACCTGGATCTGCCTGATCCTCGCCGCCGTCCTGGCCATCATCTTCGTCGTGATCGATCCGCGGGCGATCCTGGGCAGCCTTCCGCTG
Source organism: Microbacterium sp. STRO-1N (assembly GCF_057748015.1). Next base: position 3,648,974 of record NZ_CM173234.1, on the reverse strand, counting down.
ACGATCCTCTTCTTCCTCGTCTATCTGCTGCTCAACGGAGCCTCGATGGTCGTGACCGTCGCCGCCGGGGCAATGCGCGCGGACATCATCGACTATGAGTTGGACAGGTCGGGGAAGTATCTTCCTGCGACGGTCACGGCCACGTACAACATCGTCGACCAGATCATCTCGTCGCTCGGCTCTACGCTCGCCCTCGGCGCGGTCGCTCTGATCGGCTTCACGACGGTGATGCCGCAGCCGACCGACGGCCCCTCGCCCGCGATCCTGTGGATGACGATGGGTCTGTTCTTCGGCCTCCCGATCCTCGGATGGGTGTGCACGCTCATCGCGATGCGCGGCTACAAGCTCGATCGCACCGAGATGATCGCCGTGCAGAAGCGGGTCGCCGGTCGCAAGGCCCAGTTGACGATGGACGAACCGGCCGAGTCGCTCAGCTGACGATGGCCGGGTCCGAGGGCGCTGACCCGCTCGGGCCCGGTCATCGCGCGTGCAGCTCCCGGTATGCGGTCGGCGTCATGCCGTACTCGCGGCGGAACACCTTCACGAAGTAGTTGGCGTCGTCGTATCCGACGAACACCGCGATGTCGCGTACGGGCTGCGTCGTCGTCGCGAGCAGCCGGGCCGCGCGTTCTGTGCGGCGCCGCGCGATGTACCCCGCGATCGTCGTGCCGGTCGCATCGTGGAACCGCCGCGCCAGTGTCGACGTCGAGACGCCGAGGTTCTCCGCCATGTCTACGGTGGACACCGAGAGGCTGAGGTGCAGATCGATCTCATCGATCACCCGGCGCACGAGCAGCGGATAGTCGCGCTGGCTGTGCCGTCGTACGCCCTGGCAGAAATCCGTGACCATCTGTGCGATGAAGCCGAGGCTGCGCTGCGGATCCGAGGTGTGTCCGACACGGTGCAGACGCTGGGCGTATTCCTGCGAGATCGCGTCGATCGTCACCGGGGGCAGGCCCCCGCGCTGCGCCGCGACACGGGCCATGATCCGCAGGATGGTGGCACCGAGATACGGCGTGTTCAGATAGCCGCTGATCCGCGGCATCCCTGACAGCCGCTGCAGTGCGGCCAGCGCCTGCTCGGTATCGCCGTCTGCCACGGCATCCATGAAGTCCTGCTCGTGGTGGTAGCGCTCCTCGATGACCGCGAACGATCCGGACTGCAGCGCCTCTCCGTGGCCGGGGGAGATCGTGCCGCCCTCCGCCTTGACGTGCTGCAGCGCGCCGGCCGCATCCTCCGAGCCGGCTGCGCGCAGCAGCGCCGCGGCGCTGCGGTACGCGTACTCCCCGTCCACGATCGCGTAACGGGTGCGGTACAGCTTGAACGCCGAGAGGTGGCCAAGTGGGATGACGAGCCTGCCCACCAGGTCCTCGGCGGCGCCGGGGTAGAGGGGTTCGTGCGTGTAGGGCCCGATGAGGAGCAGTCGATCCTTCCAGCGCGCGATGGTCACGGCCATGCCGAGCGGCTCCTCGACCTCGTGGATGACGTGCGGGGGCATGTCGTGCACGAACTCGCGAAACGCGGTGGCGGTGAAGGACGGCTGCAGACGAGGATCCAGGCAGTGGTCGCGTTGGAAGGCGTGCAGCGCCGCGTCGACGTCGGTGGTCAGGACCACCGGGCTGGAGAGCACCTCGCCGAGAACACGGGTGATCGAGTCCAGTGCGTCATCGATCATGGTGCCCGTTCCTGTTCACATCGGCGTGATGGGTGAGTGCTAGTCCTGCGTGACCAGTTCTATCATCCTCGCGAGCGTCGTCCGTAGGGTGGGGGAGCCCGGTACGCACCGGTGCGCTGCACCTCCGAAGGAGACCCGATGACGCCGTCTCGTCCCGCATCCGCCCGTCGGATCACCCCGATCCTCGACGGATGGGCGTTCGCGGCCACCGCGCTGCCCGCGGATTCCCGCTGGGAAGACGTGGTGGCCGCCGGTTCGGAAGCCGCCATCCCGCACACCTGGAACGCCATCGACGGGCAGTCCGGTGGCGGGTACCTGCGCGGGCGCTCGACGTATGCGCGGCGCATCAGCGCGGAGCCCGGGGATGCCAGGACGTGGGTGGAGTTCGCCGGGGTGAATTCCAGCGCTGAGGTCTACCTCGACGGCCGCCTCGTCGCGCGGCACGACGGCGGCTACTCGACGTTCCGCGCGGATCTCACCGAGCATCTCGGCTCGGGCTCGGGCACTCTCGTCGTTGCCGTCGACAACGCGGCGAACGAATCGGTGTATCCGCAGCAGGCCGACTTCACCTTCTACGGCGGCATCTATCGCGACGTGCGACTGATCGGCGTCGGTGCCACGCATTTCGCTCTGGACGATGCGGGCGGGCCGGGCATGATGGTCACCCCACGGCTCGACGGGGTGCACGCGGACGTGGCGATGAGCGTACGGGCAGTCGGGGAGTCGCTGGCCTCGGCATCCGTCCGATTCGTCATCGAGGGCGAGGCCACAGCGACCATGCCGGTCGTCGATGGCGTCGCGAACGCCGGGGTGCTCATCGCGAACGTGCGTCGCTGGCACGGCCTGCGCGACCCGCACCTCTACACCGCACGCGCCGAACTGTTGGTCGGAGACGACGTCGTCGACAGTGTCGAGCTGCGCTTCGGATGCCGCGAGTTCGCCGTGGATCCCGAGCGCGGGTTCCTGCTGAACGGCGAGGAGTACCCGCTGCGCGGAGTCTCGCGGCATCAGGACTTCGAGGGCGTCGGCAATGCCATCACCGAGGACATGATGCGGGCGGATCTCGATCTGCTCCGCGAGCTGGGTGCGACAACGGTGCGCCTCGCGCACTATCAACACGATCAACGCTTCTACGACCTGTGCGATGAAACCGGAATCGTGGTGTGGGCGGAGGTCCCGCAGATCACCGTCTTCCTCCCCGGTGCGGTCGACAACGCGCGCGACCAGCTCACCGAGCTCATCGTCCAGAACCGTCACCACGCGAGCATCGTGTGCTGGGGACTCTCGAACGAGATCACCCTCGCCGGTTCAGGTGACGACGTTCTCTCGGCCCACCGCGAGTTGAATGACCTCGCGCACACGCTCGATCCGACCCGTCTCACGGCGATGGCGAATCTGTTCCTGCTGGAGACCGACAATCCGCTCGTCACCGTGCCGGATGTCATGTCGTACAACCTCTACTTCGGCTGGTACGTGGGCGAAGTCGGTGACAACGACACGTGGCTTGACGACTTCCACGCCGCCTACCCCGGTGTCGCGATCGGGTTGGCTGAGTACGGGGCCGACGCGAATCCGCAGTATCAATCGGCGCATCCGGCAAAGGGGGACTACAGCGAGTCGTATCAGGCGGAGTACCACGAGCACATGATCGGCATGATCGAGCAGCGCCCGTGGCTGTGGGCGACGCACGTGTGGAATCTCGCGGACTTCGGCTCCGCAGGGCGGGATGAGGGCGGTGTCGCCGGACGCAACCAGAAGGGCCTCGTCACCTTCGATCGCAGCCTCAGGAAAGACGCCTTCTACGTGTACAAGGCCGCGTGGTCGACCGATCCGTTCGTGCACGTCGCCGGGCGGCGCAGAGCCGAGCGCGCGGAGGACGTGACCGAGGTGGTCGTCTACTCCAACCGGGCCGAGGTCACTCTGTTCGTCGACGGGGTGGAACTCGACACCGTCGCCGGCTCCCGTTCGTTCCGCTTCCGGGTGCCGCTCACGGGGACGCACGAGATCACCGCTCGATCGGGCGAGCTCTCCGACACCATCGCGGTGCGCCGAGTCGACGAGGTCCCCGAAGCGACGGTGATGCCGACGACGACGATCGCGAACTGGTTCGACGATGCCGAACTGCCCAGCCCCGCCGGTTACTTCTCGATCCGCGACACCCTCGGCGACATCAAGAAGTCCCAGGACGGTGCCGGGGTGCTCTCGTCGGTGTTCGAGGTGCTGGCGACGAGCCGTGGGGAGGTGGGGCGAGGCGTCGAGATCCCGGCGGCGATGCAGTCCATCGTCGACCGGATGAGCGTCGAGAAGCTCATCCGCGAGGCCGGCGGAGTTCCGATCGAACAGGTGGCGGCCCTCAACGCCGCGCTCAACCTCATCGCGAAGTGACGAGCGGCGCTCGGCGCAGCAGTGAGATGCGGACCATTCGCAGCTGGTCGTTGGGGAACATGAAATGCCGCTCGTCGCCGTTGAGCACGCGACCGCCTTCCCAGATGCCGTCGCGGAACGAGCCCTCCTCGACGCTGTCGATCTCGACTTCGGCATCCTGACGGGCGAAGACGACCGACGCGCCGAGGATCAGGGCGAGGAAGTCGTCTTCCCCGGTCTGGATCAGGAGGCCGTAGCCGGTGACATCGTCCGCTGCCTGGCCGGTGCCGAGTCCGAACATCCCGCGGGTGTCGATCGGGCCCCGGATGGTGATCCTGAATCCACCGAGTTCGGTGGTCTGCTCCTCACCCGTGCGGATCCTGAAGCCGTGCACCCTGTTCTCGGCCTGCGCCTCGATCAGCATCGGAACGATTGGCTCGAGCGCCCGGTACGCGCGGAAGACCTCGTGGTCGACAGGGAGGTCCTCGATCGCAAACGGGCTGAATCCCATTGCGGCGAATCCGCCGACCGCAACGAAGGCCAGCGCCGCCTCGGGCCTCGCTTCCGGGATCAGCAGGGGGTTGTCTGCCGCCCGGAAATCGGCCAGCGTCCCCGAGAAATCCTGGACGTAGATGTCGGGGGACAGGAACGCGAGCGACGGCGCCGTGGCCTTCCAGACATCCTGCATGCGCGCGACCGGGCCGCCGCTCGGATACTGACCCGGACTCGCCGCATTGGGCTGCGGCCCCAGCCAGGCATTGGCGAACAACGGCAGCGGGTATTCGGTCGCACCCGCCGCGGCGACATGCTCCAGGAAGCGGGCGAACGCCCAGCTCATGAAGATCTCCTCGGCGTCCGCAGTGGGGCCGAACACCTCGTCCCACCTGCCTGAGGAGCGCGAGCCGTGTTCCGACCACAGTTCGCGCACGTGGTCGCGGAGCGACTCTCCACGATTCGCGAGGCCGACGAGCAGTTCGTCCGGAACCGGCGCCGACCACGCAGCCTCGGCGGCGGAGGAGCGATCGCGACTGTCTCCGAGCAGACCCACCTCGTTCTCCACCTGAACCGCGATCACCGTGCGCTCGCCGTCGATCTCTCGGAGATGGCGCATGAGCGCCGCGAACGCGCGGGCATCCGCGCTCATGAGTTCTTCGGAGAACGGGCTCAGTATGGGCGCATCCAAGGGAAAGCGGCCGGGAAGACGTCGCCGCGGGTCGCGCCGAGCGCGCGGGAAGCGCGTCTCGTCGCGACGCACCCACGTCGGCGTGTACGTGGATTCGGCGTTCTTGTACGAGCCGAACCAGAGCACGATGAGACGCATCCCGTGTCGCCTGGCCTGCGTGATCTGGTCGTCCAGCGTCGTGAAGTCGAACCGGCCCTCCTCCGGTTCGAGAAGCTGCCAGGTCACCGGCGTGATCACCGTGCGCAGGCCGGCGTCGGCCAGATGCTGCCAGATCGGACCCATGTACGCGGGGCTCGACGAGCTGGAGTTGTGCAGCTCGCCGCCGAGAACGAGATACGGTGCGTCGTCGACGAGCAGTTGCGTCACGTGCCCGCGCTGCTCGACCCGGGGAAGCGGGCGCTGGGCGCCGTGCTGGTCGGGAACTGGGGAACCGTGCATGGTGGGTGGCTCTTCCTGGATCGAAGGCGGGATGAAGGGGGTGAGTGCGGGGAGTCAGCCGAGAGCTTCCGGGCCGAGCAGCGCTCGGATGTGCCATTCGATCCGCGCACGGATATCGAACTCGGGACCCTGCATCCACTGCAACTGCAGGCCCTCCCAGGCGGCGAGGAGCAACTGGGCCGCGATATCGGCGTCGACGCCTGGATCGACTCTGCCCTGCGCCTGGAGGTTGCGGATGTCGGTCGACACGATCTGCTGCGACCGCGCCCAGCGCAGTTGGAAGAATTCGTTGGCCGGATGCTCCGGATCGGCTGCGGCGCCCGCGAGTTCGTTGTACAGGCGGCCGTAGTTCGTGCGCTTCACGCCGACCTCGGCACGTGCGCCCATGTCCGCGATGGCTCCGGCCTCGGCACCCTCGGGGCGCACGTTCTCCACGTCGTGCTGGTGCAGCGCGGCGATCAGCAGCGCTTCTTTCGTGGGGAAGTGGTAGTAGACCGTCGGCTCACTGGCACCGGCGACCTCGGCGATCTCTGTGACAGCGACGTTGCGGTGCCCCTTCTCTCGCACGAGATCGAGTGCGGCCTTGCTCAGAGCGGCGCGGCGCTGATCGGTCTTGGCATAGGGGCCTCTTTTGCGCGTCATCCGCTCTCCTCATGAAGGTCCTTGATCGAGTTTCGAATGCAATGTTATGCTCGACCCACGAAAATGATAGCTGACTCAGAATTGGCTGGAAAGGCAAGGATGCCAGAGATGATCGATCGCCGTCGTCTGGTCCGGCGGCACAATCCGGTGCTGACGGCAGCGCACCCCACCGGTGCGCTCACCGTCGGCAACGGCGACATCGCGTTGACGGTCGACGCCTCGGGTCTGCAGTCGTTCCCCCGCTTCCACGAGCTGGTTCCCGATCCACGGCGCGTCCCGCTCGATGGATTCTCCGGCCTGCCCGAGCAGCTGGCCCGACGGTTCGACGCCGACGACTTCCAGATCCCGTTGCGCACGCAGTCGAGCTGGGGCTGGTACTCCACCCGCACCGAGCGCAAGGTGCGGCTGCTCGATACCGCGACGCCGTACGAGACGCACCGCGGCGTCGTGCCCTACCTCGACCGCATGGGGCTCCAGCGCCCGGGCGACCCCATCGCCGACGAATACGTCTCCGGTGCCTGGTTCCACTTCAACCCGCGCCGCGCGCATCTCGGTCGCCTGACTCTGGTCGGTCCGGACGGAGTGCCGCTCGCGGACCCGCGACTGCTGGAAGGCGTGCGCTGCGAGCTCGACCTCGTCACCGGTGCGGTCGTCTCGAGCTACTCGATCGGTGGTGAGCCGGTGAACGTCGTCACGGTCGCCGATCCGACGCAGCAGCGATTCGCGACCCGCGTGGAGAGCGGACTGCTCCGCCAAGGTTGGGGAGTGGCGTGGGTGTTCGATGCCCAGCCTGACGACCTCGCACCGTTCGAGGAGCCGTTGCAGACCAGTACGGCATGGCGCGAGAAGGAGTCGGGATGCTGGCGTGGACGCCGCGTCGTCGAGGACTCCGAGTACTTCGTCGAAGTGCGAACGAGCGGCGCCATCCGCCAGGAGGACGGATCGGCCGTCGCCTCGACGGACAGCAGCGCACTCGAGGTCGTCGTCGCCCTGGCTCCCGACGAAGAGGCGCTCTGCGCCGCGGCATCCTTCCAGGAGGTGCGGGATGCCGCGTCGGCTTGGTGGGACGAATACTGGCAGCGGGGCGCGGCGGTGAGCCTCGCCGGCAGCACCGACGAGAGGGCGAACGAGTTGGAGCGCCGCATCGTGCTCTCGCAGTACCTTCTCGCCGTGAACGCCGCCGGAGCGACGCCCCCCGCCGAATCCGGATTGACCTACAACACCTGGAGCGGCAAGTTCCACCTCGAGATGCACTGGTGGCACGGAGCGCATTTCCCACTGTGGGGGCGAGGCGACCTCCTCGAACGCAGCCTCGGCTGGTACCACGAAGCTCTGGAGTCCGCCGTGCGCACCGCCCGCTGGCAGGGGTATCGCGGAGCACGCTGGCCGAAGCAGACCGACACGAGTGCGCGAGAGTCGCCGAGCAACATCGGGGTCTTCCTGCTCTGGCAGCAGCCTCACATCATTCATCTCCTCGAACTCCTGCGGGCAGAGGGCCGCGACGACGACTTCCTGCGGCGGCACTATCCGCTCGTGGAGGCGACCGCCGAGTTCATGGTGGACTTCGCGGCCGAGGATGACGGCGTGTTCGTGCTCCCGCCTCCGCTCATTCCTGCGCAGGAGAGCTACCTCGTCGATCGAGCGACCAACGCCGACCCGACGTTCGAGCTCGCCTACTGGTCGTGGGCGCTGCGGATCGCGGGTGAATGGCGAGAGCGACTGGGTCTCGAACCGAACCGGGAATGGGCGCGGGTGGCCGATGGCATGCGCAGGCCCGAACCGCTGCCTGATGGGACGTATCCCGCGCTGGCGACGCCGCCGATGCTCATCCGCAGAGACCATCCATCGATGCTGATGGCACTCGGCTGGCTGCCGGACACCGGTCTCATCGACCCCGAGCGCATGGCGGACACACTCGATGCCGTGTGGGCGGAATGGGACCTCCAGTCGAGCTGGGGATGGGACTATCCCGTGCTGGCCATGACGGCTGCCCGCCTGGGGCAGATCGATCGAGCGCTAGAGGCGCTCCTGCTGCCCTCGCCGAAGAACGTCTTCCTCGCGAACGGGCACAATCCGCAGATGCCGGGCTTCCTGACTCTCTACTTGCCCGCCAACGGCGGACTGCTGGCCGCGATCGCCCACATCGCCGCCGCCGTCGAACGAGGACACGACCTCCCGGAGGGGTGGTCGCTGACCGCGGAGGGGATGGACGTCCTCCCGCGCGTCACCGACCCGTCCGGTCATCGCACGACTCAGCCCGGAGAGGAGGCCATCGCCGAGAACCGCACGGTAGGACAGCGGATCCCCCGCTGAACCGCCGCAATCACGACATCCGAACACAGCGCCCGCCCGAGGGCGCGAGGGCGCGGCCAGGCCGCAACCCTGACAACGAGGCTTTCAAAGGTGAGGACCATGCGCAAGAACCCGACAGTACCCCGCGGCCGTCGCCGCACCATCCTGATGAGCGGATCGCTCGCGATCGCCACCGCACTCGCCCTCACAGGCTGCTCCGGCGGCACGGAAACGCCCGAAGCGGACGGCGACGTCGAACTGACGTTCATGAACCAGTCGCGCGGGCAGGAGGCGGCGCTCATGCAGCTCGCCGAGCAGTACACCGAGGAGACCGGCGTGAAGATCACGGTCGACTCACCTGGACCTGCCGACTACCTGCCGAAGCTGCAGGCGAAGGCCCAGTCCAACGCCATGCCCGACGTGTACTCGTCGTTCAACGCGACCGAGATGGCGCCGTTCTACAAGGCGGGCTGGGCGATGGATCTGACCAAGGAACTCGAATCCGGTTGGCAGGATGACTTCAGCCCGGCCGTGCTCGAGATGTCCACGTTCGAGGACGGGAACAACCTCGATATCCCCGCCGGGATCTACAGTGTGCACTGGGAGACGCAGACCTACGGGTTCCTGATCAACCCCGCAATCACCGGTTTCACCCAGGAGGAGGCGCCGGAGACGCTCGAGGCGTTCACCGAGGCGCTCGCCGCTTCGAGTCAGGACGGTGGCACTTTCTCGGTCGCCGCATCCCTGACGCCGCAGCTCATCCAGGGCATCGCGTCGAACTGGCTGACCGATGAGGAGATCGCCGCGACGTTCAACGGCGAGGAAAGCTGGGAGCAGGACGGCTGGCGAAACGCGTTCCAATATCTTGTCGATCTGCGCGACGCCGGTGTGATCGCGAACGGCGCGCTTCCGGGTGGCCAGGATGACAATCCCAGCGTCGAGTCCGCGTTCTTCACCCAGGGTACGGGCGCGATATTCGACGCGACACCCGGTGTCTCTGTCGGGCTCAAGACGAACCCCGAATTCGAGGACTACTTCTCCCTGGGCGTCCTCGCGGCCGAGGACGGCACAGAGGAGCCGCGCTCGCCGGGCGTTCCCGGGAAGGGCGCCGTCATCAACCCGAAGGGTGACCACACCGAGGAGGCCGTGGAGTTCGTGAAGTGGCTGACGGCCCCCGAGCAGCAGGCCGTCTTCGCGGAGACCGCCCGGATCCTGCCGACCAACCCCGAGCTTCTCGCGAGCGGTGACGTCCCGCCGCAGCTCGCCGGTTTCGCCGCTGGGGTCGAGAACCTCCAGGTGATGTCCACCACCTTCGCCACGGACGTGAAGACCGCGATCGTCGCCGAATCGGAGCGGCTCGTGCTCGGAGAGTCCACCGTCGACGAAGCGCTCGCCAACATCCAGGCGGCGCAGGACAGGGTGTCATGACGACCGAAGCAGCAGTGCTTCCTGCGCGGGGCCCGGTTCGGGTCCCGCGCGGGAAGCACGCCATGCGGCGCAACCTGCTGGGCTGGATCTTCCTGGCGCCTGCGATCGGCTTGATCGGCGTCTTCACGATCGTTCCGTTCGCGCAGGCGATTCTGCTGAGCTTCCAATCCTGGGACGGCGTCAGTCCAGACACGCCCTGGGTCGGGCTGGAGAATTACGAGTTCGTCGCCGGAGACCCGATCTTCTGGGCGTCGATGCGCAATGTGCTGTTCTTCGGAGTGGTCGGCTTCTTCCTCGGCAACGGCATCGCGCTCGCCATGGCGGTCGCCGTGAACAGCGTCCTGCGGGGGCGGACGTTCTTCCGTACCGTCTTCTATCTCCCGGGCGTGCTTTCGGTGGTCGTCGTCGGATTGCTGTTCTCGTTCATCCTCGCGCCGGGATCGGGAGTGCTGAATCGACTGCTCGAAGTCGTGGGACTTGGCGCACTTCAGCAGAACTGGCTGGGCGACTCCGCAGTCGCGCTGCCGACCGTCGCCGCCGTGTTCATCTGGTTCCACTGGGGCTTCGGTTTCCTCCTCTTCCTGGCAGGGCTCCAGGACGTGCCGAAAGAACTGTACGAAGCGGCGGAGCTGGACGGCGCAAACCGATGGACGAAATTCCGCTACATCACCTGGCCGCAACTGGCGCCGGTTACCTCGATCGTCAGCCTGCTCACGCTGCTCGCGGCGCTGCAGATCTTCGGCACCGTGCAGGTGCTCACCAACGGCGGGCCCGGCCATCACACGATGGTGCCGACGCTCGCGATCTACAACGAGGCGTTCGTGAACTGGCGATACGGAAGCGCCGCGGCGATGTCGGTGATCTTCGGCGGCGCACTTGTACTGCTCTCCGTCATTCAGCTCGCGATCACCGGACGAAGGGCACGCGCATGAGCATCGACACGTCTGTATCGATCACCACAACGACGACTCCGCACAGCGCGAAGGCGTCCACCGACTCGGATGGCACTCGAGGGCGGAGGAGGTGGCGTCCGGACCGCATCGGCTTGTATGGGCTGTTGATGGTCGCGGCACTGACCGCACTGTTCCCCCTGCTCTGGATGCTCTCGGGCTCCCTGCAGTCGTTGCCCGAGCTGCTCTCGAACGAGAGCTTCCTCCCGGCAGTCCCGCAGTGGCAGAACTACGTCACGGCCTGGGTGCAGGGCGACCTCGGCACGTTCCTGCGCAACAGTGTCGTGTACACGGCGTGCGCCGTCGTCGGCATCCTCATCGTTTCGAGTCTTGCCGGCTACGCACTGGCACGGCTCGACTTCGCGGGAAAGGGAGTGTTCACAGTCCTGATCCTCGCCGTCATGATCATCCCCGCGCCGGCCATGTTCCTCGCGCAGTACAAGCTTCTGATCACACTCGGGCTGACCAACAGCCCTGTCGGGTACGTGCTGATCCTGATCACTTCGGGAATCCCGATGTCGACGCTGATCATGCGGAGCTTCTTCGTCAGCCAGCCCAAGGATCTCGAGGAGGCGGCCGCACTCGACGGGGCCGGTCCGCTGCGCATCTTCGCCAGCGTCATCCTGCCGCTCGCGCGCCCAGGGCTCGCCGCGGTCGCGGTGATACAGGGGCTGGGTGCGTGGAATGAGTATCTGATGGCTTTGGTGCTGTTCGACGACAACTCGCTGATGCCGATTCAGCGAGGCCTCACGGCGTTCACCTCCGCGGAGACCCCGCAACAGCAGATCCTGCTTGCCGCGACCGCGATCTCGATCGTGCCGGTGATCATCTTCTACCTCATGGCGCAGCGACACATTGTGAACGGGATCGGAGCGGGCGCGATCAAATGATCGTGCCCCTCTTATCGCGAAGTAGGCGTCGCGAGCATCCACGCGAGGCGCGCCGCCATGGCATCCGGGTCCCAGGAATGCTCGGAGCCGACCAGCTGCTCGGCCGACCCGTGCGCCGCCGCATCGGCGATCTCTTCGGCAGTGTCCCGCATCCCGGGGAACGTCTCGGTGCCGGTGACTGCGACCACCGGCGCAGAGACGCTCACGAGAGACTCGCGATGCCCCCGCTGTTCCACGAGTGCGAGCGCTTCGCCATCCGGCACCCAGCTGAGCACCAGATCGGGATAGTCGGGTGACGCCTTGAGCTGCTCCAGCCATTCCGGTGGCATTCCCGCCATGTAGCCGGCAACGGCCTCTTCGAGCGCGCCCGCATCGATCGACTCCCGTATCGCCTGCCACCACGCGGGGGCGCCCTCGGGGAAGAGGCCAAGGGGTGCCTCCCAGAGCGCGAGACCGACGAGATCCGGGATGCGAGGGGCGGCGAGCATCGCGATCGCACAACCAGACGAGTGCCCGACGAGCACGACAGGTGATTGCGTCGCTGCGGCGAGTTCGACGATCGCGTCGATCTGAGCGTCGAGGGTGATGGTGCCGGCGGAGACGCTCTCGCCGCGCCCGAGACGGTCGGCGAACAGCGAGCGGAATCCGGATGCCGCCAGGCGCTCGGCGGTGGCGTGCGTCGTCGGATCCTCCGCTCGGGTGGGGCCGGCTCCCGTGACGAAGATCACGGCGGGTGCGCCGACAGGGCCGCGATCGTCATACACGATGCGATCGCCGCGGGAGGTCGTCAACATGCTCATGGGGCCACCTCGATCCGCACCGACACGCGGTCGCCCGCGGCCTTTCCGAGCGCCTTGCGCGTGGCGGCCTTCACGGGGCCGAAGTGGAATCCGCACCCGGACGGCAGGAGCGTGATCGCGACCGGCACGTCGTCGAGCGTGCCGACCACGCGCACAGGATTGCCAGTGCCGAACACTTCGGCGGATCCCCGAGCTTCGAACACGGTCCACCCGGCCACTTCGCCCGGATGGACGAGCTCTGCTTCGAACTGCATGGCTGCGGTCATCATCCGCTCCTTTCAAGACTGGTGAGTATGATTTGTCTAAACTAGACTCCGGAGTATGAAGATGTCAAGAGGTGCTCGGCCACTGCGGCCGAGTTCTGTCGCCAAGCGCGAGGCGATCCTGAACGCGGCGCAGGCGGCCTTCCTCGCGAACGGCTACGAGTCCGTGACCATGGACGCCATCTCGCGCGACTCCGGTGTCGCGAAGCAGACGCTCTACGGGCACTTCGGCAGCAAGGAGGCCCTCTTCCTCGAGCTCGTCCGCTCGCAGACGCGCGCGGCCAGCGAACGAGTCCTCAGCGCGCCGCCGCCGATCGCTCCCGATGACGACGCCCGCTCGGCTCTCGATCGTGTGCTCAGGGATCAGCTCGATACGGTCCTCGCGCCGAACCTGCTCGCCCTCCGCCGGCTGGTCATCGGCCTGCTGCCGCAGTTCCCCGATCTCGCGCGCGAACTCTACGAGCACGGGGCGCAGCGAGCGATCCGATCTCTCGCCGAACTCATCGGCCGGCTCGACGACGCCGGACTGCTCGCCGTGCCGGATGCTGAGCGGGCTGCGACCCAGCTGAACTGGCTCGTGATGGGGGAGCCCGTCAACCGGGCGATGCTCCTCGGAGACGACGCGGCGCGGAGCGGGTTGGACACCGCCGCGCACGTCGACCAGGCGTTGGATGTCTTCCTCGCCGCCTACGGTCGCTGACACTCCGGCGCGCCGAGTTCGACCGGGTACGGATGTCGGGACTCTTCCCGAATGTCGGGGCGACACGCCGCGGGATCGTCAGGCATCCGGGCTTTCTCCCGACATGTGTCCCCTGCGGGACACGCTACCGCCCCTCGAACCGCGGCTTCCGTTTCTCCTGGAACGCGGCGAAGCCTTCCCGGTAATCCGCGGTGTCGCACAGTTCGGCCTGCGCGACGTTCTCGAGCACGACCGAATCCCACAGTGAGAGCCGTTCGTCACGGATGCGGGCGATCAGGCGCTTCGACGCGAGGAACGCGGCGGTGGCTCCGGAGGCCGCGCGCACCGCGGCATCCGCCGTCGCCTGCTGGACCCCGTCGGCGGGCAGCACCTGCGAGAAGAGCCCGGACCCGACCGCCTCGGTGCCCGTCATGAGCCGCCCGGTGTAGATGAGATCCAAGGTCTTGTGCGGCCCGAGCCGGTCGAGGAACAGCGCGTGCCCGCCGGAGTCGAGCGTCGCGCCGAGTGCCGCGAACGGCGAGCCGATCTTCGCCGTGTCGGCGACGTACACGACGTCCGTCGCGATGAGCAGCCCGAGTCCGACGCCCAGGCACGCGCCGTGCGCGGCCGCGAAGGTCGGCGCCGGAAATGCCGCCATACGCTGCAGCAACGGCGTCACGAGGCCGCCGAGGTAACCGATCACGTCATCGGTCGCGGGGTCGACGCCTGAGATGTCGCGACCGGCGCAGAAGCCCGCGCCCTCCCCGCTCAGCACCAGGGCGCGAACCCCGGCATCCTCGGCCCGGTCGTACGCATCGCCCAGCGCGAGCAGCGCGTCGGGGTCGAGTGCATTGCGCTTGGCCGGTGCGTTCAGCACCACATGGGCGACATCGCCGTCGATGGTCAGCTCGATCATGGGAGGCTCCTCACACGTCGTAGTCGACGACCACGCGGGGCGTCGTCGGGTGGGACTGGCAGGTCAGCACGTAGCCGCGCTCGAGCTCGTCCGGCTCGAGCGCGAAGTTCTGCGTCATGCGAACGTCGCCTTCGACCAGGCGTGCACGGCACGTCCCGCACACCCCTCCGGCGCACGCGAACGGCACATCGCCTCGTACGCGCAACGCGGCATCCAGCAGAGGCTCGTCCGCAGCGATGGGCGACTCGACCGTCGACGACAACCCGTCCAGGGTGAACTCCAGAACGTAGGTCTCGTCCTCTTCGCGCACGGAGACCGGCCGCCCGCGGTCGGCGCGCGGTTCGTCCGCATCGGTCGTGAACAGCTCGAAACGGATGCTGTCGTCAGGGATGCCGCGGGCCGCGAGCCTCTCGCGGCAGAGCGCCACGAGATCGAACGGCCCGCACAGGAACCACTCGGTGACGCTCTCCGGCTCGACCAGTCCGTCGAGGATCGCGTCGAGTTTGGCGGCGTCGATTCGCCCCGACAGCAGAGGCGCTGCGCGCTGCTCGCGGGACAGCACGTGATGGAGGGCGAGGCGGGCCGGATGGCGGTCCTTCAGATCGGCGAGGTCCTCGAGGAACATCACGTCGCGCGTGGCTCGGTTCGTGTAGATCAGCGAGAAGCGCGCGGTCGGCGACGCAGCTAGTACCGAGGAGGCGAGCGCCATCATCGGCGTGATCCCGGAGCCGGCGGCGATCCCGACCAGGTGCGCGCCGTCGAGATCCGGCAGGTTCGACGTGAAGCGGCCTTCCGGGCTCATCACCTCGATTCGGATGCCGGGGCGCAGGTTCTCGTGCGCCCACACCGAGAACAGTCCACCGAGATCGCGCTTGATGCCGACCGAGATCCGCCTTCCCCCGTTCGTTCCGCCTTGTTCGCTCGTTGAGCGAGTCCGCGAAGCGCCCGAGTCGAAACGCAGCCCCGACTCTGCAGCATCCGGCGCCCGGCAGATCGAATAGCTGCGCCGCACCTCGCGACCGTCGACGTGCGCACGCAGCGCGACGTACTGCCCCGGCAGGTACTGATATTCCTTCCACAGTTCCTCCGGCACGGCGAACGTCACCTCGATGCTGTCGGCCGTGAGCGGCCGCACCGCGATCACCTCGAGCTCGTGGAACCGCGCCCGCTTGCGCGTCGTGGTGCTCATAGCGGCTTGAAATGATCGAAGGGCTCGAGGCACGTGCGGCATTCGTACAGCGCTTTGCACGCGGTCGAGCCGAAGCGGGTGAGCTCGCGCGTGTCCAACGATCCGCACTGCGGGCAGCGCACGCTCAGCGGGACCGAGACGGGACCGGCCGGTCGCGTACCGGTCGGCGGCGCGATGCCGTAGTCGAGCAGTTTCTGCTTGCCGGCATCCGTCATCCAGTCCGTGGTCCAGGCGGGCGAGAGCACGGTGCGGACGACGGCGTCCTCGAAGCCGGTGTCGGCCAGCGCGCGCAGGACATCGTCGCGGATGGCCTCGACGGCCGGGCAGCCGCTGTAGGTCGGCGTGATCTTGACGACGACGCGGCCGTCCTCGACCGTGACGTCCCGCAGGATGCCGAGGTCGGCGATCGTCAGCACGGGGATCTCGGGGTCGGCGACGGATGCCGCGACGGCCCACGCCGCTCGTTCCCCTCGCTCGTCGACCGGGGTCATGCCCCCTCGTTCGTTGAGCGAGGACGGCGGAGCCGACCGAGTCGAAACGGGGTCGTTGCCGGGCAGGCGTTTCGACTCGCTTCGCTCGCTCAACGAGCGAATGAAGGTGGTCACCATGTCGCCCCCGGGTGCTGCCGGGCGAGCACCTGCATCTCGGCGAGGATCCGCCCCAACTGTGGGAAGTGGATGCCGCGGCGACCGCCCCCGGCCGCCGCCGGACCGGTCGGCCGCTCTAACTCGGCCGCGCCGAGCACAGCATCCAGACGTGCGTCGAACCCGTCGCGGAGCGAGGAGGGCCGGACGGCGACGCCCTCAAGGTCGTCGATGAGCGGCTCGTCGCGGAACAGCTCATCGACGTACGGCCAGACATCCGCGAGCCCTCGGAACATCCGGCGCCGCGACTCCTCCGTGCCGCCGGCGAGGCGCAGCGTCCACTGCTCGGCGTGGTCGCGGTGGTACTCGACCTCCTTGACGGCCTTCGCTGCGACGGCCGCGAGCGTCGGATCCGTCGAGTGCTGCAGCGCTGCATACAGCTCGAACAGGTAGACCGACGCGAGGAGTTGGCGTGCGATCGTGCGCGCGAAGTCGCCGTTCGGCTGCTCGAACAGCCAGGACGATCGGAAGTCGGGCTCATCGCGGAAGTATGCCAGGTCGTC
Organism: Microbacterium sp. STRO-1N; assembly: GCF_057748015.1. The sequence goes on along the minus strand of NZ_CM173234.1, from coordinate 3,632,118 downwards.
CTCGCTGCGCCCATCCGCACTTCCGGCATACCGGAGCAGCGATCGCGCATGCCCGAGCAGATCGAGCGCGATGTTCGCGAGCGCCACGTCCTCTTCGAGCTCCGGCGCGTGGGCGATCCACTCGCCGAGCTGCTGGGACAGGATCAGCGCGTCGTCGCCGAGCCACAGCGCGTATTCGGCCGCGGCGGGAGTGGCTGCGGCATCCGATCCGGCGAGCTCGGCGGCGAGGTCGAGCTCGTCGACCATGACGTGGCCGTGCGGGAGGGGGCGCGATCCCTCGCCGACGCGGGAGGGGCCGCGTGTGGTCGTGTCCGCGTCGGGGAGGCGACGATTCGCGTCCCCTGCCGAGGTGCTGGCCGCCTGATCCGGACGGGAGGGGTCGCGTGTGGTCGCGTCGGCGGCCGGGAGGCGACCAGACGCGCCCCCTCCGTGAGCCCCGCGATCGGCGTTCACAGGTGCGGCACCCCCTCGGATGCCGTGTAGTACACGGCGTGGCGGAAGTTCTTGCCCGCCGGGCTCTCGAAGTAGGCGCCCTTGGCGTCGGGGTCGCTCGCCGTGATCGCTTCGGCGGGCACGACCCAGATCGAGACGCCCTCGCCGCGACGCGTGTAGAGGTCGCGGGCGTTGCGGACCGCGAGGTCGGCATCCGGCGCGAGCAGCGAGCCGACGTGAACGTGGCTCAACCCGCGGTTCGCTCGGACGAACACCTCCCACAGCGGCCAGGCTTCCTCGGTCATGCGGCCCCCTCGACGAACTCGGGGAGCGAGGCGGCGTGCTTGCGCGCGTACTCGGCTGCCGCCTCACGCACCCAGGCGCCGTCCTCGTGCGCCTCGCGCCGCGCGCGGATCCGTTCGGCGTTCATCGGGCCGTTCCCGTGGAGCACCGCGAAGAACTCGTCCCAGTCGATCTCGCCCATCTCGTACTGCCCGGTCTCCTCGTCGTAGCGCAGGTCGGGATCAGGCAGCGTGATGCCGAGGATCTCGGCCTGCGGCACCAGCATCCCGACGAAGCGTCGACGCAGTTCGTCGTTCGAGAACCGCTTGATGTTCCACGCCATCGACTGCGCCGAGTTCGGCGACTCGTCGTCCGGCGGCCCGAACATCGCCAGGCTCGGCCAGTACCAGCGGTTCACGGCATCCTGCGCCATCTCCTGCTGCGCTGGCGTGCCCTGCATCAGAGCCAGCAGGATCTCGAACCCCTGACGCTGATGGAACGACTCCTCCTTGCAGATGCGCACCATCGCGCGGGCGTACGGACCATAGGATGCTCGGCACAGCGGCACCTGGTTGCAGATCGCGGCGCCGTCCACGAGCCAGCCGATCGCGCCCATGTCCGCCCACGTCGGCGTCGGGTAGTTGAAGATCGAGGAGTACTTCGCCCGGCCCTCGATGAGCTGCTCGGTCATCTCGGTGCGTCCGATGCCGAGCGTCTGCGCGGCGGAGTAGAGGTAGAGCCCGTGGCCGGCCTCGTCCTGCACCTTGGCCATGAGGATCGCCTTGCGTTTCAGGCTCGGGGCGCGCGTGATCCAGTTGCCCTCGGGCTGCATGCCGATGATCTCGGAGTGCGCGTGCTGACTGATCTGGCGGATCAGGGTCTTCCGGTAGGCATCCGGCATCCAGTCGCGAGGCTCGACGCGGGAATCCGCCGCGATGATCTCGTCGAATCGTCGCTGCCCCGCGGACTGGTCGTCCATGTCGACTCCTTCGTCGCGCTTTACTGACCGATCGTTCATTTATTCTCGCACACGACTGCGGGGCCGTAAAGATCCCAGGACGCGGTGGATCAGCGCGAGCGCGAGATGAGCTCCAGGAGCGCGTTCGCGTACGCCTCCGAAGGATCCGGATGCTCGAACTGCAGTTCCTCGCCGGCGATCTCGATCTCCACGCGGAACGTGTCATCGAGCCGGACGAGCCGGCGGAACGTCCCGCGCAGGAGATCGCGCAGCTGGTCCTCGCGGGGCAGCCACACGGCATCCTCGAGGGTGACCGCATCGAGTGCCCACTCAGTGGTGCCGTTGAAGGCGAGATCAGTGCCGCTCGGCGTGCGCCGCGCCTCGATCGTCATCTCGCTGACCGTGAAGACGTCGGCCTCGGCCTCGAGCTCGACGTCGTTCGGAAGATCGAGCTGGAATCGGTCGCCGCTGTCGGGTCGCCAGGTCAGGCCGGCGTCCCGCAGCGCGATGGCGAGTTCACGGGAGATCATGCATTCAGCCTAGGTCCGGTCTCGAGGGGCGTGCGGTGTCGGTCGGGTGAGGCAGAGTGGGGGCATGACGACTTCGCCCACCGATACCCGCGCCGCAGCCCTCGCCGCGCTCCGCGAACTCGTCGGACGCCCGGATGCCGAGTTCCACGACGGCCAGTACGAGGCGATCGAGGCACTGGTCGCGGGACGTCGCCGCGCGCTCGTCGTGCAGCGCACCGGGTGGGGGAAGTCCGCGGTCTACTTCGTCGCGACGCTGCTGCTGCGCCGTCAGGGTGCTGGCCCCACCGTGCTCGTCTCGCCCCTGCTGGCCCTCATGCGCGATCAGATCGCCGCCGCCGAGCGCGCCGGCGTGCGCGCCGTCGCGATCAACTCGACCAACGCGCACGAGTGGTCCGACGTGCTCGCGCAACTCGATCGCGACGAGGTCGACGTCCTGCTGGTCTCGCCCGAGCGGCTGAACAATCCGGCGTTCCGCGAGCAGCAGCTGCCCGCCCTGGTTCGCCGCATCGGCATGCTCGTCGTCGACGAGGCGCACTGCATCAGCGACTGGGGGCACGACTTCCGTCCCGACTACCGGCGGCTGCGCGACCTGATCGCCGAGATGCCCGCTGCCGTGCCGGTGCTCGCCACGACGGCGACGGCGAACAGCCGCGTCGTCGCCGACGTCGCCGAGCAGCTCGGAACCGGTGGTGCGGATGCCGCAGGCACGCCGGATGCCGGAGTGCTGACGATCCGCGGCCCGTTGGCCCGAGCATCCCTCCGCCTCGGCGTGCTGCGACTGCCCGATTCGGCCAGCCGACTGGCCTGGCTGCTCAGCCACCTCGACGACCTGCCCGGGTCGGGCATCATCTACACGCTGACGGTGGCGGCCGCGGTCGACACCGCCCGGCTGCTGCGCGAGCACGGGCACGAGGTGCGCGCGTATACCGGGCAGACCGACACCGACGAGCGCACGGAATCCGAGGGGATGCTCAAGCGCAACGAGGTCAAGGCGCTCGTGGCGACCAGCGCGCTGGGGATGGGCTTCGACAAACCCGACCTCGGCTTCGTGCTGCACCTCGGTGCGCCGTCCTCACCGGTCGCTTACTACCAGCAGGTCGGCCGCGCCGGCCGTGCGAGCGACAGCGCCGACGTGCTGCTGCTCCCGGGAGTGGAGGACCGCGAGATCTGGCACTACTTCGCCACGGCATCGATGCCCGACCAGGAACGGGCGGAGCGCGTGATCGCGGCGCTCGGCGATGCGCCGGTCTCGACACCGGCGCTGGAAGCGATGGTCGACATCAGGAGAACCCCGCTCGAACTGTTGCTGAAGGTCCTCGATGTCGACGGCGCCGTCCGCCGAGTGCAGGGTGGATGGGTCGCCACGGGGCAGCCGTGGACGTACGACGCCGAGCGCTACGAGCGCATCGCGGCCGAACGTCTCGCCGAGCAGCAGCACATGATCGAGTACGAGCGGACCGACGGATGCCGGATGGAGTTCCTCCAGCGCTCGCTCGACGATGAGACCGCCGCTCCGTGCGGCCGCTGCGACAACTGCGCCGGCATCTGGTTCCCGAGTGAGATCCGCAAGACCGCGACCGAGGCCGCGGCCGGATCGCTCGACCGCGTCGGGGTTCCGATCGAGCCGCGCAAGGCCTGGCCGACTGGAGCCGATCGGCTCGGCGTCCCGGCCAAGGGGCGCATCGCCCCCGCGGAGCAGGCGGCCGACGGGCGCGCGCTCGCGCGCCTCACCGACCTCGGGTGGGGCGGCACGCTGCGGGATCTCTTCGCCGCCGGTGCGCCGGATGCCGCGGTCACCCCGCAGGTGCTCGCCGCGTGCGTCCGGGTGCTCGCCGACTGGGGCTGGGAGGAACGACCGGTCGCGGTCGTCGCGATGCCGTCGCGGTCGCGTCCGCTCCTGGTGGACTCGCTCGCCCGAGGTCTCGCCGAGGTGGGGCGCCTGCCGTATATAGGAGCGCTGTCCTTCGCCGACGGTGGCCCCACGGGGCAGCCCGGCGGCAACAGCGCGTTCCGGCTCGCCGGACTCTGGGACCGCTTCAGCGCCGGCGGTCTCGAGATCCCCGAAGGGCCGGTGCTGCTCGTCGATGACCAGGCCGACAGCCGCTGGACGCTGACGGTCGCCGCGCGTGCGCTCCGGCAGGCCGGGGCGACTGCCGTGCTGCCGTTCGTGCTCGCGCTGCGTGGGTGATGCAGACGCGCGCTACTGCTTCGCGACGAGCGTGAGGACGTCGTACGTCGCGACAGTCTCGTCGTCCTGGTTGCGGATGACCGCGTCCCAGCGGACCTCGCCGTAGTCGTCGGTCTCGCGCGGCGTGATCTGCTTCGCGGTCAGATCGACCCGGATGCTGTCGCCCGGCGACACGGGAGTGAGGAAGCGCAGGTTCTCGAGCCCGTAGTTCGCCAGCACGGGGCCGGGAGCGGGGTCGACGAACAGGCCGGCCGCCCACGACACCAGCAGGTAGCCGTGCGCGACACGGCCGGGGAAGAACGGATTCGCCGCCGCGGCATCCTCGTCCATGTGCGCGTAGAAGGTGTCCCCGGTGAAGTGTGCGAAGGTCTCGATGTCCTGCAGGGTCACCTCGCGGGACGCCGACGCGATCCGGTCGCCGATCCGCAGCTCGCCCAGCGTCTTGCGGAACGGATGGATGCCGGAGCTCACCGCCGTGGCTCCCGCATGCCAGATGCCGGTGATCGCGGTGAGCATGTCGGGGGAGCCCTGGATGGCCGTCCGCTGCATGTGATGCAGGACCGCGCGGATACCGCCGAGCTCCTCGCCGCCGCCGGCACGACCGGGTCCGCCGTGCACGAGACCGGGAAGGGGGGAGCCGTGCCCGGTCGACGACCGCACGTCGTCGCGGTCGAGGAGCAGCACGCGTCCGTTGTGCGCCGCGACCGCTGTCACGAGCTGGGCGGCGAAGGCCGCGTCGTGCGTCGCGACGCTCGTGACGAGGGATCCGCCGCCGCGGGCGACGATGTCGGATGCCTCGGCGATCGTGTCGTAGGTGATCAACGACGACACCGGACCGAACGCCTCGACCGTGTGCGCCGCGTCGGCCGTCGGATCGTCGAAGCGCAGCAGCACGGGCGTGAAGAACGCGCCGTCCGGGGCATCCTGCCCGTCTGCCGCGCGCGCATCCGGCGCAGCGGTCGAGCCGATCACGATCCGCCCGCCGCCGTCGACGAGCTTCTGCACCTGACGCCGCACCTCATCGCGTTGCGCAAGCGAGGCGAGCGGACCCATCGTGACGCCGTCGATGCGGGGATCGCCGAGCACCACCTTGTCGGCCAGGCGGGTTCGGACGGCGTCGATGACCGCGTCGGCCGAGCCGGTCGGCACGATCGCACGACGGATGCCCGTGCACTTCTGCCCTGCCTTCGCCGTCATCTCGGTCACGAGCTGGCGGACGTACGCGTCGAACTCCGGCGTTCCCTCGACCGCATCCGGGCCCAGTACTGAGGCGTTGATCGAGTCGGTCTCCGCGGTGAAGCGCACGCCGCCGGTCTGCACAGCGGCATGCGCGCGCAGCCGCTCGGCCGTCGAGGCGCTGCCCGTGAACGCCACGAGGTCGCCGAGCCGCAGATGCTCGAACAGGTCGGGCACGCTCCCGCTGACGAGCTGCAGCGCGCCGGCCGGCAGCAGGTTGGACTCGACGAGGATCCGCACCATCGCCTCGGTGAGATATCCCGTCGGCGTCGCCGGCTTGATCAGTGTCGGCATCCCGGCGAGGAAGGCCGGCGCGAACTTCTCCAGCGGCCCCCAGACGGGGAAGTTGAAGGCATTGATCTGCACGGCGACACCCGGCAGGCGTGTGGCGATGTGCCGGCCGAGGAACGAGCCGTCCTTCGAGAGCTGCTCGACCGGCCCGTCGACGTACACCTGCTCGTTCGGCAACTCGCGCCGCCCCTTGCCCGAGTACGCGAACAGGACGCCGATTCCGCCGTCGATGTCTACCCACGAGTCGGTGGCGGTGGCCCCCGCACACGCGGAGAGCGCGTAGAGCTCGTCCTTGCGTGCGGTCAGGGCGAGCGCGAACTGCTTCAGCAGCACCGCGCGCTGGTGGAAGGTCAGCCGGCCCAGACTCTGCTGGCCGACCGACCGCGCATGCTCGAGCGCGCCGGCGAGGTCGAGGCCCGCCGTGCTGACCCTGGCGATCTCCTCGCCGGTCGACGCGTCCCGCACGACAGCCGCATCGTCCGCAGTGGCCGGCGTCCACCAGGAATCCCGGATGTAGCTGGGCAGGATGCCGGTCATGATGCGTCCCATCTGTAGAAGCCTTCGCCGCTCTTGCGGCCGAGCCTGCCCTCAGCGACCATCCGTCGCAGGAGGGCGGGCGGAGCGAAGCGCTCGCCGAACGCGGCGCGCAGTTCCTCGGCGATCCCGAGCCGAACATCCAGCCCGACGAGGTCGGTCGTCCGCAGCGGGCCCATCGGATGCCGGTAGCCCAGCTCCATCGCACGATCGATGTCGCCGGCATCCGCGACGCCCTCCTCGAGCATGCGGATCGCCTCCAGCCCCAGCAGGACGCCGAGCCTGCTCGACGCGAACCCGGGGGAATCGCGAACGACGATCGGCGTCTTGCCGATGGCGTCGACGTACGCACGCGCTTGCTCGACGCTAACGTCGGCCGTCGCCCGGCCGATCACGATCTCGACCAGCGCCGAGGTCGGTACCGGATTGAAGAAGTGCAGCCCGAGGAAGCGCTCGGGGCGACTCAGCGCCGAGGCGAGGGCGTCGATCGAGATCGAGGACGTGTTCGTCGCGAGCAGCGCGGCATCGCTCATGACCGCCTCGACACGGGTGAGAGCATCCGCCTTGAGCGCACGATCCTCCGGCACTGCCTCGATCACCAGCTCACGGTCCGAGAAGTCGCCGACGTCGGTCGAGGTGCGGAACTCGGCCGGGCCCGGAGCGATCCGACCGCGCGCCGCCGATCGCGTCAGGAGGTCGCGGATCCGGTCGGCCGCGGCACTCGCCGTCCCCATATCGCGCTCGACGATCGTCACATCATCTCCGGCGAGGAGGAAGGCGTGCGCGATCCCCGCGCCCATCCGTCCACCGCCCAGCACACCGACCCTCACGGACGCCGCCTCTGGGCGAGGAACTCGGTCATCCGACGCATCTTCTCCGGGCTCTCGAACAGCTCGGCCTGCAGCTCGGAGTCGATCCGCGGGTGGTCGGCGCGAGGCGCGCGCAGCGCGGTCTTGGTGTGGCGGATCGCGAGGGGATCGTTGGTGCCGATCCGATCGGCGATCGCGTGCGCCGCGTCCATCAGGGCGTCCGCCGCGTGGATGCCAGTGATCAGGCCGGCGGCCAGTGCCTCGTCGGCCGTCAGGGCGCGGCCGGTGAACAGCATCTCGGCGGCCAGAGCTTCGCCGACCAGTGCCGGCAGTCGCCACGTCGCCCCTGCGGCGGCGAGGATGCCGAGGCCCACCTCGGGGTTTCCGATGCGCAGCGACGGTGCCGCGATCCGGATGTCCGCGGCATACGCGAGTTCGGCGCCGCCGCCGAGCGCGTAGCCGTCGAGTGCGGCGATGACCGGCATCGGCAGCTCGTGGATGCGGACGAAGAGCGCGGCGTTGATGTTCTTCCGGGCGTCGTCCGCCCGCCGTGCGCGCAACTGGGCGATGTCGGCGCCGGCGGCGAACACGCCTCCCGCGCCGGTGAGGATCAGGATGCGGGGGCGAACCTCGAGCTCGGTGCACACGTCATGCAGCGCCTCCACCATCGCCAGGTTGATCGCGTTGCGCTTGTCGGGCCGGTGGAGCGTGGCGATCACGCGATCGTCGCGCCGCTCGATGAGGACCGGTTCGTCCATCACACCCGCTCCAGGATCATGGCCGTGCCCTGTCCGACGCCGACGCACATGGTCGCGAGGCCCCGGGCGGCGTTCTCCCGTTCCATCCGGCCGAGCAGCGTCACGACGATGCGGCATCCGCTCGCGCCGAGCGGATGGCCGAGCGCGATCGCGCCGCCGTCGGCGTTCACGCGGTCATCCTCGATGCCGAGGCGCCGCATGACCGCGAGTGCCTGCGCGGCGAAGGCCTCGTTGAGTTCGATCGCGTCGAGATCGTCGATCGTGAGTCCTGCGCGGGCGAGCGCCTTCCGGGTGGCCGGAACGGGACCGAGTCCCATGACCTCCGGCGCGACGCCCGCGGCGGATGCCGAGACGACCCGCGCTCTCGGTGTCAGACCGTACCGCTCGACGGCGGCTGCGCTCGCGACGACGATCGCCGAAGCCCCATCGTTGAGCCCGCTGGCGTTGCCCGCCGTGACGACCGAGCCGCCCGCGACGACCGGCCGCAGCGCCGCCAGCGCGTCGGTCGTGGTGTCGCGACGCGGAGCCTCATCCACCGAGACAGCACCGCCGACGGTCGGCACCGCGACGATCTCGGATACGAACCGCCCCGCATCGATCGCGGCGACCGCGCGACGGTGGCTGCGCAGGGCGAACGCATCGGCATCCGCTCGGCTGATTCCGTCGAGGCGGGCGACCTCTTCGGCCGTCTCCGGCATCGTGAACGTCGCCTTGTCGCGGGCGGCGAGCCGGGGGTTGGTGAAGCGCCAGCCGATCGACGTGTCGAACGCCTCACCCGGCTTCGCCCATGCACGGGCGGGCTTGGCCTGCACCCACGGCGCGCGGGTCATCGACTCGACGCCGCCCGCGACGACGAGGTCGGCGTCTCCCGCGCGGATCGCCTGCGCGGCCATCGTGATGGCCGATATCCCCGAAGCGCACAGTCGGTTCACGGTGACGGCCGGCACAGCATCCGGAAGCCCGGCCAGCAGCACGGCCATGCGCGCGACGTTGCGGTTGTCCTCGCCGGCCTGGTTGGCGGCGCCGAGGACGACCTCGTCGATATCGGATGCCGGGATCCCCGCGCGTTCGACCGCTGCCGAGACGACCAGGGCGGCGAGATCGTCGGGGCGGATGCCGGCGAGGGAACCGCCGTAGCGGCCGATCGGCGTCCGGACGCCGCCGACGAGGTAGGCCTCAGGCATCAGCGCTCCCTGACATCGTCCTCGATGCGTAATTACCAACCGATCGGTCAGGAATTCAGTATGGCAGGGAGATGAGCCGGGAGCAATCGGTGCCAGACTGGGATCCGTGTCCGATACTCCAGCGCGCCGCGGGCGCCCCGGCTACGACCAGGGGCAGGTCCTCGACGTCGCCGTGCAGGAGTTCATCGCGCACGGATACGACGCCACATCGGTCGCGGCGCTCGCCGACCGGCTCGGCCTGTCGAAGTCGGCGCTGTACCACCACTACGCATCCAAGCAGCAGCTGCTCGAAGTGGCGCTGGAGGAAGCGCTCGGCGGTCTCGAGGGCGTCCTCGCGTCGGCGCAGGGCGCAACCGCGCGCGCGAAGCTCGAATACGTGCTGCGCGGCGCGGTCGGCGTGCTCGTCGAGAAGCTGCCCTACGTCACGCTGCTCCTGCGGGTCCGGGGCAACAGCGATGTCGAGCGGCGTGCGCTCGAACGACGGCGAGTGTTCGATCGCGAAGTGACCGCCCTCGTCAGGGCCGCTCAGGAGGAGGGCAGCGTCCGTGCCGACGTCGACGCGTCGCTCGCCACGCGTCTGCTGTTCGGCATGGTCAACTCGATCGTCGAGTGGTACCGACCGACCGGTCCGGAGGGCGCCGCGGAGCTCGCGGATGACGTGCTGCGCGTCGCCCTCGACGGCCTCAGGCGCTGACGAGCACCGTCTCGTTCAGAGCGCGGCGCACACGCGGCGCGACCTCGCGCTCCTGCAGGACCTCGGGAAGCGACTCGACGTCGCCGAACTCGCCGAGGGCGATCACCGTCGTCGGCACGAAGCGCGCCTCGACACCGGGGAGCTGCTTCAGCGCCTCCGGCTCGAAGCCGCTCATCTGATGCACGACGAGGCCGTCGGCGTGCGCCTGGACCGACAGGTGTGCGACGGCCTGGCCCAGGTCGTACTGCGCGTGGCTGATGGCGTTGCCCTCGGCATCCGTCGTCTCGGCGAGGGCGACGATCGGGACGGCCGCGTTTCCGGCCCAGATCTGGTTGAAGCCGATCAGTCCGGCGTGGATCTGCGCGTGCAGCTCGGATCCACGACGGGCGACGATGAAGCGCCACGGCTGGGTGTTGTTGGCGGAGGGGGTCCAGCGTGCTGCCTCGAGTGCCGACGCGAGCTTGTCCTCGTCGATCGGGGTGGCGTTGTCGAAGGCCCGAGGGCTCCAGCGCTCGGCGAGGATGTCGAGGACGGGGACGGTCGTCTCGGCGGTGCGATCGAGGACAGGAGTGGACATGGATGACCTTTCGGAGTGGGGTTTCGTGCCGACTCCGTCGTCCGCGCCTACGCCAGTCTAAACGCATGCAACTGAATGCATATTCCGAAGGTCACGGAACGAAACAGGGCATCAGTCCTTCGCGCGGAACGTCCACTCGAGCAGCCGGTCCAGGCCGACGTACACATAACCCACGGCGACGAGGGCGATGGTGAGGATGAGGATCTGCGTCGCGACGCCGCCGAGTCCCAGCGTGTCGACGTTCATGAAGGGGTAGGGGTACTTCTTGCCGGGGCCGAACTCGCCGCCCAGCGCACTGAAGGTGAACGCGAACACCAGATAGGCCTAGGGGATGAGCGCCCACAGCAGCGGATCGATCCAGCGGAAGGCGCCCTTGCGCACGAACAGCAGCCAGTCGGCGATGAGCAGGCACGGCGTGATGATGTGGATCAGGTTGTCGGTGAGCGTGAACGGCTCGTAGGTGCCCGGCTGACTGAAGGCGGCCGGAACGAGCACGAAGAGATACACCAGCATGGTGACCGTGATCGCCTCCATCACCGCGCCGCTGAACCGTGCCGACGGCGTCGATGTGCCCCGCGTCCCGTCTCGCCGCAGATCCTGGATCGTCCGGATGATCAGCAGCACCATCCACACCGCGCAGAAGATGTTGCTCATGATCGTGTAAAACAGCAGGCTGCTCCACGACGGAGTGTCGCTGAAAATCCCCGTGACGCGCACGAGCCCGGTGAGGATCAGCATGAGCGCCACGGCGCGGTACCCGAGCGCCAGCGGTCGAAGATCGATCGCGCCCCTGTGGAGGAGAGATCGGCGGTCGGTGCGCACTGCGGCGGTCGTCACGGGTCGGAGCCTTTCGCGGAGGTCGGCGGTACGGCCCAGGGTAGTGGGCCGTACCGCCGGAGCTCAGGCGCGCAACGCCTCGCTGAGCTTGACCCGCGCGCCCATCTTCAGCAGCGAGTTCTCGTAGATCTTCGCCGAGAGCAGCACGACCAGCGCACAGGTCGCGACGAGCAGAGCGAGAGCGACGAGCGGCTCCCACCACGCGGCTTCGCCGAAGAACAGCCGGATCGGCATCGCGACCGGCGCCGAGAACGGCACGTACGACAGGATCGTCATGACCGTCGGGTTCTCGCCGAGGAACAGCACGAGGTAGAACGGCGCCATCACCAGGATCATCATCGGCGTGTAGACCGAGCCGACGTCCTCCTGGCGGGAGACCAGGGATCCGGCCGCCGCGAACATCGTCGCGATCAGCACGAACCCGAACAGGAAGAACACCGCGAACCAGATCAGCGGTGCGCCGAATCCCTGCAGCAGCTCGGTCTGGCCGGTCACGATCAGGCCGATCGCCGCGACCACGACGAGCAGCAGGATCTGCGTGATCGCGAGCAGCGTGTTGCCGATCACCTTGCCGGCCAGCAGCACGCGGGCGGGGATCGCCGACAGCAGGATCTCGATGATCCTCGTCTGCTTCTCCTCCACGACGCTCGTCGCGATGGGAGAGCCGAAGCTCAGCGCGGCCATCATGAACACGATCCCGAAGACCATGCCGAGCAGGTATCGCATGCCGAAGGTCGGTGCGTTCGGATCCAGAAGCTCCACGGTCGGCGCGATCGAGAACGCGCTCACCAGGGCATCCGGAGGGGACTGGTTCGCGATGATGATCACGCCGGTCGGTGCGCTCGAGTCGGCGATGACCGCGGCATCCACGTCACCGGATTCCACCAGCGCCGTCGCGGCCTCTCGGTCGGCGACCTCGGTGACCTCGAACGCGTCGCCCTCGGGCAGGAGCGCGGCGGCCTCGCTCGTCGCGGCGATCGGCGTCGAACTCGTCGTGTTCGAGGCGATTCCCATCCAGATGACGCCGGCGAGCGCCACGATGAGCAGGATGCCGGTGGAGATGAGGAACGCCTTGCTGCGCAGCCGGGTCGAGAGCTCCCGCTCGGCGACCAGCCAGATGCCCTGCGTGGGCGACAGGGTGGGGTGCGCGGTCATCGGACGACCTCCTCGAGTTCGTGAGCCGGTGCGGGCTGGATGACTTCCTTGAAGATCTGGGCGAGCGTCGGCTGCTGCGGTGCGAAGCGGCCGACGTCGCCGCCGTCGAGCGCGCGGCGCAGGACGCGCTGCGCGGTGTCCGGCGCGTCGACGTCGAACACCGCGCTGCCGCCGTCGAAGTCGACGACCGTGACACCCGGCTCGTCCCGCAGCCAGCCGGCGTCGCCCGTGGTCTCCAGCTCCCAGCGCGGGGCCGCGTACTGTCGGCGCAGCTCGTCGCGCGGTCCGGAGGCGCGGATCACCCCGCCGGCGATGATGACGACGTCGTCGCAGAGCCTCTCGACGACGTCCAGCTGGTGCGACGAGAACAGGACAGAGACGCCACGCGCCGCTCGCTCCTGCAGGACGCCGGCGACGGTGTCGACCGCGAGCGGGTCCAGGCCCGAGAACGGCTCGTCGAGGATCAGCACATCAGGGTCGTGGACCAGGGATGCCGCGATCTGCGCGCGCTGCTGGTTGCCGAGGGACAGCGCCTCGATGTTGTCGTTCAGCCGTTCGCCGAGCCCGAGCTCCTCCAGCAGCGCGGTCGATCGGGCCACGGCATCCGTCTTGGTGAAGCCGTGCAGGCGTGCGAAGTAGGCGACCTGCTCGAGCACCTTCATCTTGGGGTACAGGCCGCGCTCCTCCGGCATGTACCCGAAGTTGCGGCGCATCTCAGGGGTCAGCGCGGCTCCGCCGAGCGTGACCGATCCGCCGTCGGAGGTGAGCAGGCCCAGCACGATCCGCATCGTGGTGGTCTTGCCCGCGCCGTTCCCGCCGACGAATCCCGTCAGGTGGCCGCTGGCCACCGGAAAGGTGATGTCGTCGAGCACGCGGCGCTCGCCGAAGCTCTTGGTGATTCCTGTCAGCTGCAGGGTTCCTGTGCTCATGCTCCCACGCTATGAAGAAGCGGATGCCGCGGCATCCCCCCTGGGGAGGACAGCGCGTCCCCCGTCCGACGGGGCTCAGCGGCGAGCGGTCAGGACCGCGCGCACGATCAGTCCGGCGATGAGCGCCCAGAACGCGGCGCTGATCCCGCCGAGCGACAGGCCGGATGCCGCGATGAGGAACGTGACGACGGCTGGCATCCGCTCGGCGGGTTCGGCGACCGCCTGCTGCACGGCCGAGCCGAACGCGGCGAACAGCGCGAGGCCGGCGACGGCCGGGATCACCGCGGCCGGAGCCAGCAGCACCAGCGCGGCGAACGCCGCCGAGAAGCCGCCGAGGACGAGATACGACACCCCGGTCGAGACCCCGGCCACCCAGCGCCTGGCGGGATTCGGGTCGGCCTCGGGCGCGGCGGCCAGCGCCGCGCTGATCGCCGCGAGGTTGATGGCGTGACCGCCGGCGGTCACGCCGACCGCGGTGCCGACGCCGGTGACGAACATCGCCGGGCGCCACGGGACGTCGTATCCGTAACTGCGCATGATGGCGACGCCTGGGACGTTCTGCGACGCCATCGTCACGACGAACAGCGGCAGCGCGACGCCGACGAGCGCCCCGACGGTGAACGTGGGGGCGGTGAACCCGAGGCGCGGGAGGAGCAGTGCGGGATCGACGGCGGCGCCGGTGCGGAACAGGTCGATCGCCACGACGACGGCCGCAGCCACGAACGCGAGCGGCACCGCCCACCGCGGCGCGAGCCGGGCGAACACGAGCCAGGTGAGCACGACCGGCAGGACTCCCCACGGGTTCTCGGCGATCCCGGTGATCGGCGCCAGGCACAGCGGCAGTAGGACGCCGGCCAGCATGGCCTGCGCGATGGATGCCGGGATCCGCGCGATCAGACGCCCGAAGCCCGGCCACAGTCCCGCGAGGACGATGAGCGCCGCGACGACGAGGAACGCGCCGACCGCGGCCGGCCATCCGCCCTCGACCGCACCCGTGGCGGCGAGCAGCGCGGCACCGGGTGTCGACCATGCGGCGGTGATCGGCATCCGGTACCGCCAGGCGAGCACGACGCAGGCGATCCCCATCGTGAGGCAGAGGGCGAGCAGACCGCTCGCCGCCTGAGCGGAGGAGGCCCCGACCGCGCTGAGCCCGGTGAGCACGACGGCGAACGAGCTCGTGAACCCGACGAGTGCCGTGACGATGCCCGCCGTGACGGGTCGCGAGATCGAGACGGCGGTTTCGGTCATGGATGCGAGGCTATCGCGGGCTGCGGCGGCATTCGTCCGCACGGAGCCGTTCACCGGAACCGACGGGGGATTCGGGCGCCTACGTCGCCGCGCGCCGCAGCCTCCCGACTGTCAACGCGGCCAGCACGATCAGGATCGGTATCGACCAGAGAAGAGCCGGCGGGCCGGCGGACATCGCCGCCAGCGCGCCGAAGGACAGCGCTGCCGTCCACAGGACGGCATCCGACTGCCACAGCCAGATCCCGATGGCCGACGCGTCGCCGGCCGGTGTCGGCACCGGCATCATCAACTCGATCGGCAGCGGTCCCTTCGTCGTGTCGTACGCGCGTACCCCGACGATCGTCGCACCGAAGACCGCCACCGCGGCTGCGACGTCGACCCCTGCAGCGAGGGCGACGAGCGCCGGAACGAGGACGGCGCAGAGCAGGGGCCACACCAGGTGCAGCAGGAGCATGCGTCCGGGAGGGAGGCCATGCAGCGCCGGTCGTCCGGCCGCATCGGCGGCCTCGCGGCTTCCATCCATCAATGCGCCGAGAGCGAGGAACGCGACCACGCCGATGCCGATCGCCGCCACCCAGCGCGGACCGCTGTCGAATCCGGACAGCCACGCCCATCCCGCCCCCGAAAGGCCGAGCGTCACGAGCGCGACCCCGAGTCGCAGGGGGGTGCGCACCGAACCGACGACGTCGCGCTGAAGCACGGCGAGAAGCAGGGGGCGACGCAGGGCGATGTGCAACCGCCGCCCGAACGCGGGAAGAGGCCGCGTCCGATCCGCAGCCCCCGCCAGATCGCCCGTGGCCGCGAGCACCGATATGGCCTCCCACCGGATCGCGTGCGTCTCGACGGTCTCGGGGCGCAGCCGGGCGAGCAGCATCGGCAGGACCACGAGGCCGGCGACGGCCGTGATTCCGAGCACGAGAAGTGGTGCGAGCCCGCCCGATCCGTCCCAGAGGGAGGCGAGGGCGGATGCCGGAATCGCCGGCACCCCGGCCGAGGCGGCGACGAGGTGGGCGCCCAGAACGACGGCGAGCATTCCGGCGCCTCGCCGATCGAGCACCTGGGCGGCCAGCCAGAGGGCGACCGCTGCGAGCGAGCACAGGGCGCAGCCCACGGCGAACGCGATGCCTCGATCGACCGCGATGGCGTTTGCGAGCAGGCCGCTGACCGCGAGCATCGCGATGCCCGCACCGATCAGCACCATGCCCACCGCCGCTCTGATCAGGCTGCGCGCCCAGGCGCGAACCGGCGAGATGTCCGATCGGCCGAGGACGGATGCATCGAACGGCGGCGGCGCGATCGGCCCGCGCACCCGGCCCAGCGTCAGAGCGCCGACCCAGAGCAGTCCGCTGACGATCCCGACGATGCGGGGAGCCTCCGGGCGGGTCAGCGCCTCGACCGCCTCGGGCGTCGCCAGCGCCAGCACGATCGTGCGGACGACAGGTACGCCCGCGATGGCGGCGACCAGGATTCCGACGTAGACGAGGTACGCGGCGTCGGCCCGTGTCGGTCGTCCTGCGCGCTCGCGCCGGACCGTGCGCGCGGCGGCGAGCCTGGCGTGTTCGGAGGCGCCGTCCGTCACGATGCGTCGCCGACGGTCAGGACCTCCGCGCCGATCGATCGCACGAGCTTCCCGCTGTGCGTCGCGAGTCCGATCGCGACCCCGGCGGCCATGCGCCGACGCAGCGCCTCGGCCACGAGACCGCGGCGATGCGCATCCAGCCGCTGCTCCGGTTCATCCAGCAGCAGCACTCGGCAGGGCCGGGCGAACGCGAGTGCGAGCGAGAACAGCTGCAGCTGACCGGAGGAGAGCTCGGTGGGGTAGCGCATCGCGAGCGCGGAGATGTCCAACTCCGCCAGTCCGTCGCGGGCCGCTCGTTCGCCGTCGGCGGCCGAGTCGCCCCAGGTCGCTCGGACGAAGCGCAGCTGCTCGACGAGCGTGAGGTCTCGGGCCAGCGGGGGCATCCCGACCATCGCCGCCACGGCCGCACGGTGCCCGGCGCGCCGGATCCGCAGCGGCTCGCCCTCCCATCGCACCTCTCCCGTCGACGGGGGTGTGAGGCCGGCGAGCACCCGCAGCAGCGTCGTCTTGCCCGCACCGTTGGGACCCCGGATCGCCAGCGCGCTCCCTGCAGTGATCGTCGCGGATGTCGTCGGGAGCAGCACCTGCCCGTCGATCGTCACGCCGATCGCGTTCGCGGTGAGCGCCCCGGCCGTCACGCCAGGCCTCCCCGCAGCGCGAGCACGACCGCCTGCACGCGGTCCCGCGCCCCGAGCTTCTGCAGGATCCGCGAGACGTGCGTCTTCACCGTCGCCTCGCCGATGTACAGCCGCGCGCCGATCTCGGCGTTGCTGAGCGCCTCGGCCATCAGCGCCAGCACCTCTGCTTCGCGGTCGGTGAACGGCTCGGCCGGCACCAGGGTCGGGGCTGCGAGATCCTCGCGCCCGAACCGCCGCAGCACACGCCGCGTCACCTCCGGCGCCAGCATCCCGTCGCCTGCGGCCAGCGCCCGCACCGCCGCGACGAGGTCCTCCGGGCCGGCGTTCTTCAGCAGAAACCCGCTCGCCCCGGCATCCAGAGCGGAGAACAGGTAGTCGTCGCGATCGAACGTCGTGACGATCGCGATCGCGGCGTGCGAATCCGGGTCGGCGACGATCCGACGGGTCGCTTCGATGCCGTCCATGTCCGGCATCTGGACGTCCATGCAGATGACACCCGGATCGAGAGCGGATGCCGCGGCCACCGCCTCCGCACCCGTCGACGCCTCGC
Source organism: Microbacterium sp. STRO-1N (assembly GCF_057748015.1). Next base: position 3,614,709 of record NZ_CM173234.1, on the reverse strand, counting down.
CCACGACGGTGATGTCGGGCTGGGCGTCGAGGATCGTCCGGAAGCCGGCGCGCAGCATGGCGTGATCGTCCACGAGGAGGACGCGTATCCCGCCGCTCATGCCGGCGCTCCGGCGAGCGACGCCACCAGCGGCACCGTCGCACGGACCCGCCAACCGCCGCGCTCCCGCGGTCCGGACTCGATCGTTCCGCCCGAGGCCGCGGCGCGCTCGCGCATGCCGAGCTGGCCGAGCCCCGCCCGCGTGATGAGCACGTGCCGCCCTGTGTTGACGACCTCGAGTTCGACGGCGGCGTCCGTGTACCGCAGCCGGACGTCGGCGGTGGCGCCCGCTCCCGCGTGACGGCGCGCGTTCGTCAGCGACTCCTGGGCGATGCGGTAGAGATTCACGGCGATCATGGGCGGCACGGGGCGCGGCTCGCCGACGATGTCGTAGGTGGTCGGGATGCCGGCTTCCGTCGCCGCCGCGACCAGCTCGGCGATGTCGTCCACGTCCAGCGTCGAGGCCGTGTCCGCGGACTCCTCGTTCGAGGAGCGCAGCGTCTCGAGCAGGTTCCGCAGCTCGCCGATGGCATCCCGTGCCGAGGCTTCGATCCCCGACAGCAGGCGCTTCGCCTCGCCAGGGTCCGCGTCGATCACGACCCGGGCGGCGCCGGCCTGCACGCCCATCACGGAGACGTGGTGCGCGACCACGTCGTGCAGTTCGCGCGCGATGCGCACCCGATCCAGCGCGACGGCTTGCGCGGCGGTGACCTCGCGCTCGCGCTCGAGGTCTGCGGTGCGCTGTTCGAGGGCGGCCCGCTGCGTCGCGGCTTTCCATGCGCGCTCGCCGAAGTAGTATGCGCCGCCGAAGTAGAGCACGTTCACCAGCAACTGCAGCAGCATGAACGCGATGTACGGGGACATCGCGCCGGCGATGACATCGGCTTCGTCGGCGGTGTCGATCGCGTCGCGGTACATGGTGATGATGAGCCACAGGAACATGCCGGCGATGATCGCCGAGCGCACGATCGTCGCCGCCCGCCGGTTCGTCATCCAGGCACCGACCGTGTACAGCGCGATGAACATCGCGATGTTACCGGCGTACAGCTCGGGGATGCGGAAGGTCACGGCGACGAAGTACGCGGCGGAGACGACGAGCGCCACCTGTGCGGGCCACACACGGCGGAAGGCGAGCGGAGCGGCGAGGACGACGAGATACGGCACAGCGAACGGAAGCGGCGCCTGCTCGTCGCCGTAGATCTCGGAGATCGATGAGAGCACGGCGCTGACCACGCCTGAGACGAAGACGACCGCCGCCAGAAGGAGGTCGTACCGGCGCTGCTGCGGCGTGATCGGGCGGGTCGATGCGGGCATGTGCACCACGCTACGGAAAAGCGGATGCCGCGGCATCCGCCCTGCGACGGATCCGTCTCAACTTGCTATTGACAAGCTTGGTTGTTTTTTGCAAGCTTGTTTTCGACAGGCTCGCCAACCGAGCTTGCACGACCGGAATCTCACAAGGGAGTCAGCATGTCCACGAAGATCTTCGTCAACCTGCCCACCGCCGACCTCGAGCGCAGCAAGGCGTTCTACACGGCACTGGGCTGCGACATCAATCCGCTGTTCACCGACGAGAACGCCGCCTGCATCGTGTGGAGCGACGACGTCTACTTCATGGTTCTCACGCGCGAGTACTTCGGCACATTCACCGAGAAGCCCATCGTCGACCCCCGCGAGGGCGCACAGGTGCTGATCGCGCTGAGTCGTGACTCGCGCGAGGACGTGGATGCCGTGCTCGCCGCCGGTCTCGCCGCTGGAGGCACCGAGCCGAACGAGGCCAAGGACTACGGCTTCATGTACTCGCGCGACCTCGAGGACCCTGACGGCAACGGCATCGAGTTCCTCTACATGGACCCGGCCGCCGCCGAGCAGGGACCCGAGGCGTTCATGGCGGAGCAGGGCGCCGAGTCGGCCTGATGGCCGCCCGGAGCTACGGCCAGTACTGCGGCATCACGACGGCCGTCGAGCTGATCGGGGAGCGATGGGCGATGCTCATCGTCCGCGATCTGATCGTCGGTCCTCGCCGCTACACCGATCTCAAGCAGGGTCTTCCTCGGATCCCGACCAACATCCTCTCCACGCGGCTCAAAGAGCTGCAGGAGGGCGGGGTCGTGCGACGCGTTCCGCTGATGAACTGCGGGCTGGTCTACGAGCTGACGCCGTACGGGCGTGCGCTCGAGCCGATCCTGCTGGCTCTCGGCCGGTGGGGATTCCAGGCGATGGGCGATCCGGAACCGGGTGACGTCGTCACCCCCGACTCGCTCACGATGGCGCTGCGGACCTCGTTCCAGTCGACTGCCGCTGCGGACGCCGACATCGAGCTGCACCTCGGCGACATCGTGCTGCGGGTCGTCGTGGTCGACGGCGAGCTCGCGGTCACGCAGCTCGCGCCGCCGGCGCCTCCTGTCGGCGGCCGACTTCCGACCGGAGAGCCGGATGCCGTGATCGTCGCCGGCCCCGGCATCCGACGCCTGATCGCCGGCGATGTGACACCGGCTGAGGCGATCGCGCAGGATCTCGTCGCGGTGGTGCGCGGCGACGAGAGCGCACTGGACGCATTCGCGTCGACATTCCACATCGCACCGCTGATCACGCAAGGGAGCATGACATGAGCGATTCAGAATCCGGACGCATCATCATCGACCTCTTCACCACGCTGGACGGCGTCGCGCAGGCACCAGGCGGCCCTGAGGAGGACGAATCCGGTGCCTTCCCCTTCGGCGGGTGGCAGGCGCCGCTGCCGAGCGAAGCCGTCGGGCGCAGCGTCGCCGAAGGCATGGAGACCCTCGACGCCCTGCTGCTCGGACGCCGGACGTACGACATCTTCGCCGGCTACTGGCCGCAGCACACCACCGGCGAGGAAGGCTGGATCGGGCAGCTGTTCGATCGGGTGCCGAAGTACGTCGCCTCGCGGGATGCCGGCATCGAGCTGTCGTGGCAGGGGTCGACGCGGGTCGGCGACGATCTGGCCTCCGAGATCGCCGAGCTGCGGTCGCGGCACCGCGACGTGCACGTGATCGGGAGCATCGATCTCGCGCAGACGCTGCTCGCCGAGAAGCTGTATGACGAGCTGCAGCTGTGGGTCTACCCGGTGGTGCTCGGGCAGGGCAAGAAGGTGTTCCCCGACGGTGCCGTCCCGTCGAACATGACGCTGCTCAGCGCGTCCGCGGGCGATGGAGGCACGCTGCTGCTGCGTTACGCGCCGGCGCCGGGAGAGGTGCAGACGGGGACGATGGGGTCGTAGCGCGCGATCAGGCCAGGAGGCGCTCGAGAACGAGAGCGACGCCGTGGTCGTCGTTCGATGCCGGGGCGACCTCGTCCGCGGCATCCTGAACGGCGGGCTCGGCGTCGGGCATCGCGACGCCGCGGCCGGCCCAGTGCAGCATCTCGAGGTCGTTGAGGGCGTCCCCGAACGCGACGACTTCGGTGCGGTCGATCCCGACGTGCGTGCACAGCTGGGCGAGACCGGTCGCCTTCGTCACGCCCTCGGCCATCACCTCGACGAACGGGGCGCCGGACAGCGTCGCCTCGAAGCCGGTGAGGCCGAGCTCCTGCAGGGCGGCGAAGATCTCCGGAATCGGAACGGATGGATGCCGGATGACCAGCTTGAGGCTGGGAGCCGCCAGCACATCGGCCAGCGGCACCCCGCCCATGGTCGCCGGATCCCGCTTGTGATCGCTGAGCTGGGCGAGCTCCGCGTAGCCGTGCTGAGCGACGAAGCTCTCACCGACATCGCGCACGCTCGCGAAGACGAGATCCGGGATGACCCGGCCCAGCGCCTCGGCCAGCTCCTGCTGCACGGCGGACGGGATCTCCTGAGCGAACAGGTGCTCGCCGGTGGCGAGATGGACGCCGTACGCGCCGTTGCCGCACAGGGCCCAATCGTCGAAACCGGCGCCGGCGGCGACCTGCTGCAGCCCGATCGGCTGGCGCGCGGTCACGGGCACCACGCGGATGCCGCGTGCTCGTGCGGCATCCAGAGCGGCGCGCGTACGCGGCGAGACCTGTTGGGCGGCGTTCAGCAGCGTGCCGTCGAGGTCCGTCGCGATGAGGCGGATCACGCGAAGATCATCGGGAGGTCTTCGTCCTCCTCGACCGCGCCGAAGGCGAGATCCACCACCACGGGAACGTGGTCGCTGGGCTGCGCGCCCTTGCGCTCCTCGCGATGGATGGATGCTCCGGTCACGGCATCCGCCAGCGCGCGCGATCCGAGGATGAAGTCGATGCGGATGCCCTCGTTGCGCGGGAACTTCAGGCGCTGGTAATCCCAGTAGGTATAGCCCTCGGGGATGAGCGGGCGGACCACATCGGTGACGCCGGCGTCTGCGAGGGCGAAGAACGCCTGGCGCTCGGGGGGCGAGACGTGCGTGGAGACGCCCTCGACGATCGCCGGGTCGCCGTTGTCGGTGTCGAACGGGATGATGTTGAAGTCGCCGACCAGCGCGAGCGGCAGATCCGGGTTCGCAGCCAGCTCGGCTGCTGTGGCGTTCTTCAGCTGCTCCAGCCAGTGCAGTTTGTAGACGTAGTGCGGGTCGTCCAGGCTGCGGCCGTTCGGGACGTACAGGCTCCACACCCGCACGCCGTCGACCATCACGCCGAGAGCGCGTGCCTCGAGTGGGGCATCAGGGCCCTCATGACCCTTGGCGAACCCCGGCATCCCGGCGAACGAGGTCCGTACGTCGGTGATGGGGAGGCGGCTGGCGATGGCCACGCCGTTCCACTGATTGAAGCCGTGGACCTCGACGTGATAGCCCGCAGCCTCGAACGGCTCATACGGGAACTGCTCCGGCTTGCACTTGATCTCCTGGAAGGCCAGGACGTCGATGTCCTCACGGACGGCGAACTCGACGGCGCGGGTGACGCGGGTGCGAATGGAGTTGATGTTCCAGGTGGCCAAGCGCATGGGTCCAGCCTACGGGGAGGGGCGGACACAGTACGCGCTCGTTGGGTGAGGACGGCGGAGCCGACCGAGTCGAAACGCGTGTATTGCTGGGCAGCGGTCAGAGGACCGCGTTCCAGCGGAGGCGCGGAGGGGCGGCATCGAGGTCGGCGAGCAGAGGGGCGGGGTCCGCGATGGGGAACATCGTGATCAGGTGGCGTCCGCGTGCGGGGGCGTCGATGGCGTAGGCGAGAGCGGACGGGCGCGGGCGTCGATCGGCGATCGCGACGACGGCATCCGCGTCGGCGAGGTGCTGGCGGCGCACCGGGGCGGCGGCGATCAGCGTCTCGGCTGCTTCCGTGACGCGGTCGAGGAGCGTGCGGTCGCCGGTCCAGGGGATGAAGGCGTCGGGGGAGAGCGCGCACGCGACGGCGAGCTCTCCGTCGAGCCAGCGGTCGCGTTTCAGGCCGTACGGCGTGGGGATGGTCGAGAGCAGGTAGCCGTACACGTGCAGCAGGCCGGCGTTGCCGACCGGCCACGCGGAATCCAGACCCGCACGATCGTGCAGCGCCTCGAACATCGGCTGCGACAGCACCGGCGCTCCGACGTTCTCGTCCACGATCGTTGATCGACCCCAGCGCGCGAAGCGGTCGGCCGCGGCATCCGCATCGATCGCCGGACCGAGCCAGTCGAACATCGACAGCACGTCCGAAGCATCGTGCGCGGCGGCCGCGGCATCCCATCGATCGATCACGACGACGAGCGTAACCGGCTGGACCGACCGAGCCGGAATCGGAGTTCACGCGCTGTTCACGCAAGATGGTCGTAATGTCCAAAGACGAATGCAAGTATGGACGCATCGTCCCGATCCTGACCAGGAGAACCGTGACTCTCACTCTCGTCCTCGACTTCGACGGCACCATCGCGCTCGGCGCCGGACCGCTCGAGGCCTTCGCCCGCGCCGTCGCGACCTCCGTCGACGACCCGACGTTCGCGGACCGCGCGATGGCCGACCTCGCCGCGTTCGAACGCGGCGAGACCGACGCGCGCGACGGGTACGACGTGATCAGCACGCTCGCCGCCGAGCAGGGTGTCACTGCCGATGCGCTCGAGGCCGCCTACCAGTCGTCGCGGGCGCTGCTGGGCTCCGAGCACGCCGCGATCGCGCCGCCGGCCGGACTCTCCGACTTCCTGAACCGGATCCACCCGCACGTCAGCGTCGTCCTGGCGACCAATGCGCCGGGTGCCGGCATCCGTCCCGTCCTGGACGGGTGGGGCGTCACTGAGCTGTTCGACGACCTGCACTTCACGGTCGGAAAGCCGGCAGGGCTCATCCCGATCATCCGGGCGGCGATCGCCGAAGGACCCGTCCTCTCGGTGGGCGACATCTTCGAGTTCGACCTCGCCCCAGCGGCCGAGCTGGGCGCCGCGACGGCGCTTGTCGGTGCCACTGCCGAACGCGCCCCGGCAGCCGTGACGATGCGCGGCCGGACGATCGCCGACCTGTACGGCGATATCGAAGCCTGGGCCGCGACTGCGGTATCCAGTACCCCCCGCAGCACCACCCTCACCGAAAGGCACGATCCGAATGCGTAAGTCCTTGCTCACCACGGGCATCGCCGCCGTCGCCGTTCTGGCGCTCGCCGGCTGCAGCAGCAGCGCAGCCGAAGAGACGGCAGGCGAGGCGACCGAATGGCCGTCCTCCATCACCCTGTCGCTGGTGCCGTCGGTCGAGGGCGAAGACCTCGCCCAGGCCCTCGACCCGCTCACCGCCTACCTGTCCGAGAACCTCGACATCGAGGTCAAGGGCGTCGTCGCCTCGGATTACGCCGCCACCGTCGAGGCTCTCGGCACCGACCAGGCGCAGGTCATCATCACCGACGCCGGATCCCTGTACAACGCCACGGAGCGCTACGACGCCGAGCTGATCCTCCGCGACGTCCGCTTCGGCGCCACGTCGTACGCCTCGGTGGCGTACACGAACAACCCCGACAAGTACTGCGAGGACGAGCCCGTCCTGTCGACGTACGCCGCCAGCGACATCCAGCTGTCGTACTGCAACGGCATCGAAGAGGCCGCAGCAGACGCGACCGGCTCCGGCCCCGCCGGCGTCGAGGCGCTCGGCGAGATCACAGACGGCACCAAGGTCGCCCTGCAGGCCGCCACGTCGCCGGCCGGCTACCAGTACCCCGTCGTCGCGATGCGCGAAGAGGGCGTGGACACGGATGCCGGGATCACCCAGGTGCCGGTCGAAGGCAACAACAACGCGGTGCTCGCGGTCTACAACGGCGACGCCGAGGTCAGCTTCGCGTACTGGGACGCTCGCACGACCGTCACCGAGGAAGCCCCGGACATCGCGGATAAGGTCGTCGCCTTCGCCTACACCGAGATGATCCCCAACGGCGGCGTCGCGGTCACCACGACGCTTCCCGACGACCTCGTCGCCGAGCTCACCGAACTGCTCGACGGCTACGCGGACTCGTCCGAAGAGGCGGCATCCGTGATGTTCGACCTCGTCGGTCTCTCCGACTGGACCAGCGAGACCGCCGAGGACGAGATCACCCGCTACGGCGAGATCCTGGCCGAGTTCTCCAACTGACACGCGAACCGGGAAACATGCACACTGATCCGCAGCGCGCGGAGGCCGGGGCTCTGCCCCAGGCCTCCGCGTCGTGGTCGATCCGTCTCGACGACGTCTCGGTCACCTACCCCAACGGCACCCGCGCCCTCAGCGGCGTATCGCTCGACATCGCGGCCGGCGAGATGGTCTCCGTCGTCGGCCTCTCCGGGTCGGGCAAGTCCACGCTCATCCGCACGATCAACGGCCTCGTGCCCGCGACGAGCGGGACGGTCACGGTCGGCCCGCACACCGTGACGGGCATGCGCGGGCGCCGGCTCCGCGAGACGCGCGGGCACATCGGCATGATCTTCCAGGGATTCAACCTCGCCGACCGCGCCGATGTGTACCGCAATGTGCTCGTCGGCCGCTTCGCGCACGCCCCGACCTGGCGGACCGTGCTCGGGTTGACCACGGCGCAGGATCGCGAGCTCGCCCTGCGCGCACTCGACTCCGTCGGCATGCTCGAGAAGGTCTGGAACCGTGCAGGTCAGCTCTCGGGCGGCCAGAAGCAGCGCGTCGCGATCGCTCGGGCGCTGACGCAGCAGCCCAGCGTCATGCTCGCCGACGAACCCGTCGCCAGTCTCGACCCGCCGACGGCTCACGCTGTCATGCACGACCTGCGCCGCGTCAACGTCGAAGAGCACCTCACGGTGCTCGTCAACATCCACCTGATGGATCTGGCGCGCCAGTACACGACGCGCATGATCGGCCTGCGCGCCGGCGAAGTCGTCTACGACGGACCCGCTGCGGATGCCGCAGATCACGACTTCGAGCAGATCTACGGCCGCCCCATCCAGCCGAGGGATGTGCTCGGCGCATGACGACCGGAGCCCGACCCCTCGAGGTCCCGCCCAAGCCGACGTCCAGGGTGCGCACCGGCCTCGTCGTCCTGGCGTTCGCCGCGTTCACGATCGCCACCTGCATCCCCGCGATCGGCGGCATCGACCTGGACTTCGGCGCGCTCATCCGCAACTGGGACAACGGATCCGCGCTGCTCGCCCAGTTCCTGCAACCGGACTTCTCGTTCCTGCCTCGGACCTTCGGGCCGATGCTCGAGACCCTCCAGATGGCGGTGGTCGGCGCTGCGCTCGCCGCGGTGATCTCGGTCCCGCTGACGCTGTGGGCGGCCGCTCCGACCAACCCGAACACCCCGACTCGCATCGCGGTGCGGACCGTGATCAACGTCATCCGCTCTGTTCCCGACCTCGTCTACGCGACCGTCCTCGTCGCGATGGTCGGCGTCGGCGCGCTACCAGGGCTCATCACGCTGTTCCTCTTCGACATCGGGATCATCGTCAAGCTCGTGTCGGAGGCGATCGACTCCACCGACCTGCCCGTCATCGAGGCGGGACGCGCCACCGGCGGTGGGCAGACGCAGATCAATCGCAGCGTGGTCCTGCCGCAGACCTGGCCGCTGTTCGCCAACCAGTGGCTGTACACGCTCGAACTCAACGTCCGCATCTCGGCGATCCTCGGCATCGTCGGCGCCGGCGGCATCGGCCGGCTCCTCGACGAACGGCGCGCGTTCTACGCGTACGACGACGTCGCGGTGATCGTGCTGGAGATCCTCGTCGTCGTGGTGCTCATCGAAGTGTTCTCGAACTTCCTGCGGAGGCGACTGGTATGACGCTTTCGACAACCGCGCGCGGTATCGGACTCGATCTGCCCCGGCATCCGTCCCGCCTCGTCCCGACCGTGGTCGCCGTCATCGTCGGCGCTGTCGTGCTCGCCGCGGCGGCCGGGCTGCCGATTCCGTGGAGCGACCTCGGCTCCCTGCCGGGGCAGATCGCGCACTATCTCACGCTCATGTTCGCGGACCCCAACTGGGAGAAGCTGCCGCAGGCGCTGTTCGAGACGTGGCGCTCGATCTCGATGGCGTGGATCGGCGCGATCGGGTGCGTCATCGTGTCGATCCCGCTCGGCATGCTCGCCGCGAACAACGTCGGGCCGGTGTGGGTGCGCCTGCCCCTGCGGGGTGTGTTCGCCGTGATCCGCGCTGTGCCGGAGGTCATCATCGCGCTGCTGCTGCTCACCGTCACCGGCCTCACCCCGTTCACCGGGGCACTGGCGTTGGCGATCGCCGGCATCGGCACGCAGGCCAAATGGGTCTATGAGACCGTCGAGTCCGTTCAGGAGGGCGCATCCGAGGCCGTCAGGGCCGCGGGCGGCAGTACGGCGGAGGTGACGAGGTGGGCGCTCTGGCCCGCCGCCGCACCGACACTGCTGTCGTTCGCGCTCTACCGATTCGAGATCAACATCCGCACGTCGGCGGTCCTCGGGCTGGTCGGCGCCGGCGGAATCGGCAGCATGCTCGCGAACTACACGAACTTCCGCGAGTGGGATACGGTCGGGATGCTGTTGATCGTGGTCGTTCTGGCGACCATGCTCATGGATGCGGTTTCCGGTGCGATCCGGCGGCGGATCATGCGCGGACCACGGGCGAAGGCGATCGCGGAACCGAAGAAGGAGCGCACGGATGTGGCAGGGACCCGCTGACGCGCCGCCGACGGCGCGCATCGCGATGCTGGCGCCGTCGATGCAGCCCAGCGAGCGCCGTGTGGCCGAGGCGATCGCGGTCGACGTGGACGTCTCGATCGAGCGGACGGCGCAGGAGATCGCGGATGCCGTCGGCGTCGGCCGCACGACCGTGGTCCGCACCGCCCAGACTCTCGGCTACGACGGCTATCCGCAGCTGCGGGTCGCGCTCGCCCGCGAACGCGCGAGTTCCGCACCGACGCAGGACGACACCGCAGACGGCACGATGCTCGGAGCGCTGCGCGGCGCGGTCGACCGCTTCTCCTCCCGGTTGGCGCACACGGTCTCGGCCGTCACAGAGGAGACCCTGGCGGCCTTCGTCGGCGAGCTCGACAGTTCGACGCGGCTGCTCGTCGCGGCGAACGGCCTGTCGGCACCGGTCGGAGCCGACCTCGCGATGCGGCTGACCTCGGCCGGCCGTCCGGCCGAGTACGTCGCGGACACGCTCGGCCAGCAGATCACGGCGTCGCAGCTCGGTGCAGGCTCCGCCTGCCTGGTGGTGTCAGGATCGGGGGTCAATCGCGCCTCCATCGACGTGATGACCGCCGCACGGGCGAGCGGCGCCCGCGTCCTCGCGATCACCTCGTTCCCTCGTTCGCCGGTCGCTGAGATCGCCGATGTCGCTCTCGTCGTCGCGCCGATCAACGACTCGTTTCGCGACGAACTGCTGTACACCTCGCGCGCCGCACTGATGCTCGTCACGGAGTCGGTCGTCGGGTTGCTGGTGAGCAGGCGAGGTGCGAGCGCGACGGCGGCGCAGATCGCGACGCTGTCGGTGCTCGGCCACTCGCTCTCGGAGTAGCGCTCAGCCTCGGGCTCGGGATGTCGCGGGTGACCAACGCGGCATTTTCTGACGTTTGGAAGCTTTATCCGAATGACATAAAGTGGCATAATCCGAGTAACAAAACAAACAGAGGCGCAGCGTGGACAGCATCCTGAACCCGTACACACCGAACGCTGGAGCGTCTCCTGACATCATCGTCGGGAGGGAGGAGCAGACGAAGGCCTTCGAGATCCTGCTTCGACGACTCGCGCGCGGCAAGACGCATCAGTCGATGATCATCACCGGGTTGCGTGGCGTCGGCAAGACAGTGCTGCTCAACGAGTTCGGCGACATCGCGCGCACGGAACACTGGGAAGTGCTCGAGATCGAAGCGCGTAAGCATGATGACACTCGCTTCCGACAGACCATGGCCTCGCTCCTGAAGGCAGCCCTGCTCAGGCTGTCGCCGCGCGCGAAGTGGACCGATCGTGCCCGGCGCGCGGCCGCAGTCGTCACGTCCTTCGCTGTCTCCGTCGACCAGCAGGGGACGTGGTCGCTCGCGTGGGATGTGGAAGCAGAAGAAGGGTTCGCTGATCACGGCGATCTCGGGCTTGATCTCACCGATGTGCTGGTTGCCCTCGGCGAGATCGCACAAGAGCGGGAGCGTGGCATTGCCATCCTCATCGACGAAGTGCAGTTTCTCAGCGCCAGGCAACTGGAAGCACTGATCCAGGCAGTGCACAAGACCGTGCAACGGAAGCTGCCGATAACGTTTGTGGGGGCCGGACTTCCACAGATCGCGGAACTGGCCGGCGATGCGAAATCGTACGCCGAGCGCCTCTTCCAGTTCCCGAAGATCGACTCGCTCAGTGGGGAAGATGCGCAAAAGGCTCTGATCGAGCCCGCCGCCGCCGAAGGAGTGGTGTTCGAGGCGGATGCTGTCGATCTAGCTGTCGATATCACGCGTGGATACCCCTACTTCCTGCAAGAGCTCGGCTACCAGGTATGGGAAATCGCGGAGCAATCTCCCATTACTCGCGAAGACGTGCTGATCGCCAGAGAAGGTTACGAAGCCAAACTCGACAGCTCGTTCTTCCGCGTCCGTCTAGACCGCGCCACCCCCCTTCAAACCGCCTATATGCGGGCGATGGCGGACCTCGGGCCAGAAGCACAGAAGGCGTCTGAAGTCGCACGGGTGATGGGCCGCGAGTCGACTCAACTCGGACCCACACGAGCTGAACTGATCGACATGGGGTTGCTGTACACGCCAGAGCACGGATATGCCGCGTTCACTGTGCCTGACTTCGACAAGTTCATGCTGCGCGCGGTGCCCAAACTTGAGGTGCCTGAAGTGCAGAAGCGGCCGCGAAAGAAGGCCAGCGACTAGCGCTCCGCAGGATCCGCCGTGCCGACGAGTACGCCGCGCGCGAGGGTGTGGAAGTGCCGATTGAAGCCCAGGACCGCGGGCGTCGAACCGGCGGGAATGTCGAGCGTCTCGACGTCCAGGGCGTCGACGACGAAGAAGTAGCGGTGCACTCCGGTGCCGGCTGGCGGTGCCGCGCCGATGAAGCGCTCGGTACGCTGCTCGTTCGGCAGCACGCGCGCCGAACCCGGCAGCGACGCGGCTGTGCCATCCCCGCCGGGGAGCGACATGGTGCCACCGGGGAGATCGAATGCGGCCCAATGCCAGAAGCCCGATCCGGTCGGCGCGTCCGGATCGAAGCAGCTGATCGCGAGACTCCGGGTTCCGGCCGGCGGCTGCGACCACTCGAGCGTCGGCGCTCGGTCCTCGCCGCCGCGCGACGCCGACCAGACGAACACCGGCAACGGACCGCCCGGCGTGAAATCAGGGCTGGTCAGTTCCAGCGGCGCCACAGGGCGCAGTTCGGCGAGTTCGGCATAGGGATCGAACGAGAACATGAGACCTCCGGCATCCGTCGCTTCCCACGCCACGATAGGCGACACGCGCCGTCACGGCCAGGGCCCGCGCCCTACACTGGATGCCGTGACCCTCGACGCAGATCGCCAGTCCCTGCTCGCCCTCATCACGGATGAGGCGGTGTTCCACGGCGACTTCACCCTCTCCAGCGGCAAGCAGGCGACGTACTACGTCGACATGCGCAAGCTGACCCTCGACCACCGCGCCGCCCCGGCCATCGGGCGCATCATGCTCGACCTGATCGGCGACCTCGACGTCGTCGCCGTCGGCGGCCTGACGCTCGGCGCCGACCCGATCGCGAACTCCGTCATGCACGCGTCCGTCGGGACGGAACGCCCACTGGACGCCTTCGTCGTCCGCAAGGAGCCCAAGGACCACGGCCGCGGCCGCCAGATCGAGGGCGCGGACATCACGGGCAAGCGCGTGGTCGTCCTCGAGGACACCTCGACCACCGGTCAGTCCGCGCTCAAGGCCGTCGAAGCCCTCCGCCGTGAGGGCGCCGAGGTCGTCGCCGTCGCCGTGATCGTCGACCGCAAGACCGGAGCGCACGCCGCGATCGAAGCAGCCGGTCTCGAGTGGCGTGCCGCCTTCGATCTCGACGACCTCGGGCTCGACCCGCAGTGACCCTCGGTCCGAGCGCGCAGACCCTGCGCGGAAAGGGAGTCCAGTGACCCGCTACGCGCTGGCCGTCGACGTCGGCGGCACCAAGATGGAGGCCGCGCTCGTGGCCGACGACGGCGTGCTCGTTGAGGGGAGCCGCAGCCGCCAGGCGACAGGGCGCTCCGCGACGACCGCGAGTCTGGATGCCGCGGTCGCCGCGATCGTCCAACACGCGCTGTCCGTGCTCCCGGCGGATGCCGAACTCGCCGGCGCCGGCATCGGCAGCGCCGGACCGGTCGACCGCAGCACCGGGCAGATCCTCCCCGTCAACATGCCGCAGGCACGCGGATACGGACTCGCAGACGCCGTCCGCACCGCGGCGTCGTCGATTCTGGGTCGCGACGTTCCGACGGTCTTCGGACACGACGGCGGTGCGCTCGCGCTCGCCGAGTCCTGGCTGGGGGCCACGCGCGACGCGCATGCGTCCCTGTCGATCGTCGTCTCGACCGGCGTCGGCGGCGGCTTCGTCGTCAACGGCGCGTACATTGCCGGTGCCACCGGCAACGCCGGACACCTCGGACAGGTCCGCCGTGAGGGCGGGCTGACTCTCGAGGAGATCGCATCAGGGCCAGCGAGCGCAGCCTGGGCGCAGACGCAGGGCTGGGCCGGCGCGACGGGCGAGGACCTCGCCAGGGATGCCGCGGCCGGCGACGCCACCGCGCGGGCCGCGATCGAGCGCTCGGCGAAGGCCGTCGGAGAGTCGCTCGCGGATGCGGCGACGCTGGTCGACCTCGACACCGTGGCCATCGGCGGCGGCTTCTCGCGGGTCTCCGACGACTACATCGATCTCGTCCAGACCGCACTCACCGCGAGTGCCGCGCACGAGTACTCCCGACGCACGCGTGTCGTGCGTTCGGGACTCGGCGACGAGGGTCCGCTGATCGGCGCTGCCGCGTTCGTCCTGCGGTAGTCAGCGCGCGCCGGGGACCAGATCGGTCAGCCGCCGATCGGCGTCCAGGCGCTGCCGGCCTCAGAACTGCGCTCCACGGCATCCAGCACCCGTTGCACGTGCAGCGCGTCGGCGAACGACGGGCGTGGCTGCGCCCCGTCGGCGACGGCCTGCACGAAGTCGACGACCTGGTGCGAGAAGCCGTGCTCGTAGCCGAGCATGTGGCCGGTCGGCCACCAGTTCCCGGTGTACGGGTGCCCGGCCTCGGTGACGAGGATGCGGCGGAAGCCCTGCTCGAGATCGGGGGAGGTCGCGTCGTAGAACTCGAGTTCGTTCATGCGCTCCATGTCGAACGACAGCGCGCCCAGCGAGCCCGAGATCTCGAATCGGAACGCGTTCTTGCGTCCGGTGCGGAAGCGGGTCGCCTCGAAGGAGCCGAGTGCTCCGTTGGCGAACCGGCCGTGGAACAGCGCGACGTCGTCGACCGTGACCGGCCCGCGCTCCGTCGAGGCGGTGCCGGAGAGCCCGACGCCCTCGCCGAGCAGCGGACGCTCGGCGACGATGGTCTCCAGGATGCCCGACACGCTCGACAGCCGGATGCCGGTGACGTACTCGACCATGTCGATCGCGTGGGCGCCGATGTCGCCGAGCGAACCGGATCCGGCCCGATTCTTCTGCAGGCGCCAGGTGAGCGGCGCCTCGGCATCCGTCAGCCAGTCCTGCAGGTACTCGGCGCGGATCTGGCGGATCTCGCCGAGTCGTCCGTCGGCGACGAGCTGACGGGCGAACACGGCGGCGGGGACCCGGCGGTACGTGAAACCGACCATCGAGAGGATCCCGCGCGCGGCCGCCTCCTCGGCGGCGCGCGTCATCTCCTCGGCCTCGGCGACGCTGTTGGCGAGCGGCTTCTCGCAGATGACGTGCTTGCCGGCGCGCAGCGCGGCCAGGGCGATCTCGGCGTGCGTGTCACCCGGGGTGACGATGTCGACGACATCCACGTCATCGCGTTCGACAGCGGAACGCCAGTCGGTCGCGGTCTCCGACCAGCCCCACTGCGCGGCCGCGGCGTCGGCCTTCGCGGCATCCCGTCCGACGAGCAGATGCATCTCGGGTCGGACCGGCAGATCGAAGAACCGGGGGGCGGTTCGCCAGCCCTGGGAATGGGCGGCGCCCATGAATCCGTGGCCGATCATCGCAACGCGCATGGACGTCTGTCTCCTTCGACGGTTTCACTTCAAAAGTTGTTTCTGGCAACATATATCGAGGACGGCGCGAAGTCCAGATCAGCGTCGATCGGAAAAGGAGACCTGGTGAGCAATACGCGTTCAGCCCTCATCGTGCGCGGTGGGTGGGACGGGCATCATCCCGTCGAGGCGACGGAACTGTTCGTGCCGTTCCTGCGCGAGCAGGGTTATGACGTCAGAATCGAAGAGAGTCCCGCGGTCTACGCGGATGCCGACACGATGGCGGATGTCGACCTGATCGTGCAGAGCAACACGATGAGCACGATCCAGCCGGAAGAGTTCAAGGGGCTGCGGGCGGCGATCGAAGCCGGCGCCGGCATGGCCGGATGGCACGGCGGCATCGCCGACTCCTATCGCAACAACTCGGACTACCTGCAGCTCATCGGCGGGCAGTTCGCGACGCATCCAGGGCGCCACCCTGAGGAGCGACCGGGCAACGAGCAGGACAACTACCTGCGTTACACGGTCGAGCTGACCGACCTCGGGCGAGCACACGAGATCATGGCAGGCATCGACGACTTCGAGCTCGAGACCGAGCAGTACTGGGTGCTGCACGACGATCTCAACGACGTTCTCGCGACGACGACGCACCCCGTGCAGCCGTACCACCCGTGGCATCGGCCGATCGTGTCGCCGGCGGTCTGGACGCGGTTGTGGGGCAAGGGCCGGATCTTCGTCGCCACGCCAGGGCACTCGGTCGACATCCTCGAGAACCCGAACGTGCGCACGATCATCGAGCGGGGGATGCTGTGGGCCAGCCGTTGAGCACGCTGAAGGTCGGGATCATCGGATGCGGCAACATCGCCGCCCAGTACCTCGACACCTTCTCGCGGCTCGGGAGCGTCGATCTCGTCGCCGTCGCGGATCTCGTGCCCGAGCGCGCCGCCGAGGTCGCCGCACGCGTGCCGGGGGTTCGTGCGCTGAGCATCGATGATCTCATCGCCGACCCGTCGATCCAGCTCGTCGTGAACCTGACGATCCCGGCCGCGCACGCCGAGGTCGCCCAGCGCGTGATCGCTGCAGGCAAGGAGGTCTACACCGAGAAGCCGCTGACATCGGATGCCGAATCCGCTGCCGCCGTGCTCGACGCGGCCGCCCGTGCCGGCGTCTGGGTCGGCTGCGCTCCCGACACGGTGCTCGGCACCGGAATCCAGACCGCACGCAAGGCCGTGGACGACGGGCTGATCGGTCGGCCGATCTCGGCGACGGCCACCATGATGACCGCAGGGCATGAGCGGTGGCATCCGAATCCGGACTTCTACTACCTCCCCGGCGGCGGGCCGCTGCTGGACATGGGTCCGTACTACGTCTCGGCACTGATCCACCTGCTCGGACCGGTGGCGAGCGTGGTCGGAGTGGGAAGTCGCACGCGCAGCGAACGCGTCATCGGTTCGGGCGACCGGGCCGGTGAGCGCATCCCTGTCGAGGTGCTCACCCACATCACCGCGGTTCTCACGCACGAATCCGGCGCGCTGTCCACGGTCGTGATGTCGTTCGACACGGTCGCCACGCGCGCGTCGAACATCGAAGTGCACGGCGAGACGGGGTCGCTGGTCGTGCCCGACCCGAACAACTTCGCAGGAGACGTGCGGCTGCACACGCTCGAGTCCCGGGAGTGGACGGAGCTCCCCGTCTCCGCCGGGTACATCGACGCCGGTCGCGGTGTCGGCATCCACGACCGCGCGGTCTCCGGTGCGGAAGCCGCCCGCGCCTCAGGGGCCGTCGGGTTCCACGCGCTGGATGTCATGCTGTCGGTCCTCCGCGCGGCGGAAGAGGGCGGGACGGTCGTCATCGAGAGCACCTGCGAGCGGCCTGAGGCGGTCGCACTGTCCGAGATCTGACGCTCAGAGAGTCGCTCGCGCCGGTGCGAGCGACTCTCCGGGCTGCATCTCGCACGCGAGCAGCACGGCGGGCGGTTCGGCGGCGGCATTGGCGATCCGCTCGATGATCGCATCGACGCCGAGCCGCCCGAGTTCCTCACCGGGGGTCCGCATGTAGTTCAGCGGCGGATCGGCCATTCCCGCCATGTTGGCGGAGGAGCCGATCGAGATGATCGAGATGTCATCGGGCACGCGGCTGCCGGCATCGCGCAGCCCCATCACGATGCCGGGGGCGGCGTGCTCGTTCATCAGCACGAGGGCGGTGAGATCCGGATGCTCGGTCGCGAGTGTCCGGCCGAGCCGACGTCCGTCCAGTGAGTTCTCGGGGCACGGCATGATCAGCGGATCGGAGACGCCGCGCTGGGACATCTCCCTGCGGAAGCAGGCACGCGAGCGCTCCGCAGCGCCGTGGCCCTCGAGATGCAGGTCGCCCCAGTTCCCGGTGATGAACGCGATCCGTCGGTGTCCCAACGCGTCGAGAGCCGCCACGGCCTCGGACATGGACGTCTCGAAGTCGACGTCCACGAAGGTGAGGCCCGCGGGGTCGCGCGTGCGGCCGATGAGGACGAACGGCGTGCTGCCCGGGAGAAGCGCCTGGACTCGCGCATCCTCCATCTGCACTTCCATGAGGAGCACGCCGTCGACGAGGCCGGTGTTCGCGAGCGCGGCGGCCTCGTTCGCGTCGTTGCTGATCGGCCACATCACGAGGTTCAGCCCGCGCTCCTGTGCGCGGGCTGCGGCGCTCGTGAAGAAGCCCATCACGGAGCCGGTGGCCGGTCGCTGCAGCGCCGGGTAGAGCAGGGCGATGATGTTCGTGCGGCCACGAGCCAGCGCCGCGCCGACGGGGTTGCGGCGATACCCGAGGTCGCGCATCGCCGTCTCCACGCGTTCGCGCGTGCCCGCCGAGATCGGCTTCGCCCCGCTGAGCACGAACGACACCGTCGCGATCGATACGTTCGCGCGCTTCGCGACGTCATTCATGGTGACCATGGCGCTCCCGTTCGATTTCCTCTTGTTGACAACCACAACTTATCGATCCATACTCGTTCCCACCGACAGTTTAAGCGCTTTAACGATCGCCGTGACGAGGACGCACCGAGCCCGTCCGGCCCCGTTCGCTGTACCCCGCATCTCACACAAAGGAGTCACCGATGCGCACTCGACGCACCCTGTTCACGGCCGCCGCGGCCCTCACGATCGTTCCGCTCGCCCTCGCCGGCTGCAGTGCCGGAGGGGGAGGCGCCTCCGGTGGCGATCCGAAGACGATCACGATCCTCGACTACTACAACAACGAGCCGGACAAGGGGCTGGTCCAGGACCTCCTCGACCAGTGCGCGGCCGACCTCGATCTGACGATCGAGAGGGAGTCCGTGCCGGGCAAGGACCTCATCCAGAAGGTGCTCCAGCGCGCGTCATCGAAGACGCTCCCCGACGTGCTCATGCTCGACAACCCGGACGTGCAGGAGATCGCGGCGAGCGGCGCGCTGGCACCGCTCAGCGATTTCGACGTCGACACCTCCGGTTACATCGACGGCATCATCGAGGCCGCCACCTACGAGGGCGAGGTCTACGGACTCGCGCCGGCCGTGAACACGCTCGGCCTGTTCTACAACGTCGACACCCTCGAGGCCGCCGGCATCGCCCCGCCCACCACGTGGGACGAGCTGAAAGATGCTGCGGCGAAACTGACCGTCGGCGACCAGTACGGCATGGCATTCTCCGCCATCGCGACGTACGAGGGCTCCTGGCAGTTCCTGCCCTTCATGTGGACCAACGGCGGCGATGAGACCGACCTGCAGACGCCGGAGAACGCCGAGGCGCTGCAGCTCTGGGTGGACCTGGTCGATTCGGGCTCGGCATCCCAGAGCGTCATCAACTGGAGCCAGGGCGACGTGAAGGACCAGTTCGCCGCCGGCAAGGCGGCCATGATGGTCAACGGACCCTGGAACATCCCGGCTCTGAATGAGACCGACGTGAACTGGGCGAGCGTGCAGCTGCCGGTGAACGAGGCCGGGCAGACGCCGGTCGCCCCGCTCGGCGGCGAGGTCTGGACGGTTCCGCAGACCGGCGATGCCGAGAAGCAGGCCAACGCCGCGAAATTCGTGGAGTGCATGGGCAGCGATGACATCGCGCTGCAGGCGGGCGAGACCCGCTTCACCGTCCCGACGCGCACCGACGTCATCCCCGAGTTCACAGAGAAGATGCCCGACATGGCCGCCTTCGCGGAGCAGGTCGTCAACGCCCGTTCGCGCACCGGGAAGCTCGGCGAGGAATGGCCGACGCAGGCGACCGTGATCTACAACGCCATCCAGCTCGCCCTCACCGGCAAGGCGACCCCCGACGTCGCATTCGAGCAGGCCGCTCAGGGCTGAGCCCGCATCCGACGCCCCGCGGTCGCGCTCCGGCGCGCCGCGGGGCATCCGGAAGGGAGATCGAGATGACAACGACAGCGACCACATCCGCGCCGGCCGTCACGGCGCCGCCGTCTGCTCCGCGCCCACGGCGACGACTCCGCCGAGACACGATCGTCAAGGCGCTGTTCGTCGCGCCGGCCGCGCTCTACATCGTGCTGTTCTTCGGCTACCCGGTGGTCAAGAACCTCACGATGAGCTTCCAGGACTACACGACCAAGACCTTCTTCACCGGGGAAGCGCCCTGGGTCGGCCTGCAGAACTACATCACCGTGGTCAGCAGCAACCTGTTCTGGCCGTCCATGACGAACACTGCGCTGTTCACGATCGGGTCGATCGCGGGCCAGTTCGTGATCGGCCTCGCCCTCGCGGTGTTCTTCCACCACCGGTTCCCGCTCAGCGGGTTCCTGCGGGCCATGCTGCTGCTGCCGTGGCTGCTCCCGCTGATCGTCGCCAGCGCGACGTGGCGGTCGATCATGGATCAGGACAGCGGCATCCTGAACGCGTTCCTCGGCAGCCTCGGCATCGGCGCTGTCCCTTGGCTGACCAGCCCGGATGTGGCCCTGCTCAGCGTGATCCTGGTGAACATCTGGATCGGCATCCCGTTCAATGTCACGATCCTGTACGGCGGGCTGCAGGACATCCCGGAGGAGCTCTACGAGGCCGCATCTCTCGATGGCGCCACCGGATGGAAGGCGTTCTGGCACATCACGCTTCCGAACCTGCGTCCCGTCATCAACGTCGTGCTCGTGCTGGGCGTCGTGTACACGCTGAAGGTCATCGACATCATCCTCGGCCTCACCAACGGCGGGCCGGCGAATGCGACGCAGACCGTCGCGATCCGTTCGTATCAGACGTCGTTCATCGATTTCGAGTTCGGTGTCGGCGCCGCCTTCAGCAACATCCTGATCCTGATCTCACTGGTCTTCGCGTTCGTCTATCTGCGCGGAAACCGCAAGGCCGTCGACGAGTAGAACGGAACGAACATGACAACCATGGCCATCGTCACCGGCGACTCGGCGGCTGCACGCCGCGCGCAGCGCCGGTCAGGGCGGAGCATCGCCTACACCGGGCTGGGGATCCTCTTCCTCGTCATCATGCTGTTCCCGGTGTACTGGATGATCAACGCGTCACTCCAGCCGTCGGGCAATACGCTGACCGCGACGCTCTTCCCTCTCAATCCGAGCTTCGCGGGGTACGAGAAGGCGATCGCCGACCAGGGTGCGAACCTGGTCACGAGCCTCATCATCTCGGTCGGCACCGTGATCCTCAGCCTCGCCATCGCGGCACCCGCGGCCTATGCGCTCGCGCAGTTCCGCTATCGCTGGATCAACGTGGCGCTGCTCGCGGTGCTGATCGCGCAGATGATCCCGGGCATCGTGATCGCGAACGCGCTGTACGCCGCGTACAACGACATCGGGCTCCTGAATTCCATCCCCGGTCTCGTCCTCGCGGACGCGACCTCGGCGATCCCGTTCTCGATCATGATCCTGCGCGCCTTCATGATGAGCGTGCCGCCGTCCATCATCGAGGCGGCCCGCGTCGACGGGGCAGGGCACTTCCGAGCCTTCTGGTCGATCGTGCTGCCCGTCGCGAAGAACTCGCTGATCACGGCAGGGCTGTTCGCCTTCCTGTTCTCGTGGAGCGACTTCCTGTTCGCGCTGACGCTCACGACGACCGAGGACATCACGCCCGTGACGCTCGGCATCTACCAGTACCTGGGAACGCAGGTCGCCAACTGGAGCGCCGTCATGGCCACCGCCGTGCTGTCGTCGATCCCGGCGATCCTGCTGCTGGTGCTCGCCCAGCGCTACATCGCCGCCGGTGCCACCGGCGGCGCCGTCAAATAGTCTCATCGAAGAACACAAGGAGCATCGAGAATGACCACCCCCGAACACCCCATCCGCGTCGTCGTCTGGGGCGAGAACCGCCACGAGCAGGTCGAGCAGAAGGTGCGCGACATCTATCCGCACGGGATGCACACCACGATCAAAGAGGGCATCGAGGAGAACCTCGCGGAGCGAGCGGTCGTCACCACCGTCACGCTCGACGACCCGGAGCACGGCCTGACCGAGGAGCTGCTCGCGAACACGGACGTGCTCGTCTGGTGGGGGCATGCCGCCCACGGCGAGGTCGCGGACGAGATCGTCGAGCGCGTGCACCGGCACGTCCTCGCCGGGATGGGGCTGCTCGTGCTGCACTCCGGGCACTGGTCGAAGATCTTCGGCAAGCTGATGGGCACGTCGTGCACGCTGCGCTGGCGCTCGAAGGACGACCGCGAGATCGTGTGGACCGTCGACCCCACGCATCCGATCGCGCAGGGCATCCCGCATCCGTTCATCATCCCGGCGCAGGAGATGTACGGCGAGTTCTTCGACGTGCCGGCTCCAGACGAACTGGTGTTCCTGTCCACGTTCTCGGGTGGCGAGGTCTTCCGAAGCGGCATGACCTATCGGCGCGGGTTCGGGAAGATCTTCTTCTTCAGCCCCGGCGACCAGGATTACCCGGTCTATCACCAGGCCGAGGTGCGCAAGGTCATCTCGAACGCCGTCGAGTGGGCGAAGACCCTGCGCCCGGAGCGCACCAGCCCGGTGCTGCTGCGCTACGAGCGTGAGGACTTCTACAACGGCCAGGGCTACCAGGGAGCGATGGAGCGATGACGGGGTTCCGCACGCTCGAGGGGGATCGACCGCTGCGGCTCGTGCAGGTCGGTGCGGGCGGCATGGGACGCGCCTGGCTGCGCGCGATCACGGCGAATCCCGACGTCGAGCTGGTCGGCCTGGTGGATCTGGACCTCGGCACCGCACGGGCCGCCATCGCGGATGCCGGACTCGAGGGTGTGGAGATCGGCGGCAGCGCGGCTGAGCTCGCACAGGCGGTGTCAGCGGATGCCGTGGTCAACGTCACGGTTCCCGAAGCGCACCTCGTCGTGAACCGCGAGGCGCTGGAGGCAGGTCTCCCCGTGCTGTGCGAGAAGCCGGCGGCGCCGACCGTGGCCACCGCGATGGTGCAGGCGGCGATCGCGGAGGCGGCGGGGGAGCTGCTGATGATCAGCCAGTCCCGGCGCTTCTTCCCCGAGTTGCGGGCGCTGCGCCGCGAGGTCGCGCAGCTCGGGACGATCGGCACGGTGCGCACCGACTTCTTCAAGGCCCCGCACTTCGGCGGCTTCCGCGAGCAGATGCCGCACGTCCTGCTCGTGGACATGGCGATCCACGCGTTCGACGCCGCGCGGTACGTGCTGAATGCGGAGCCCGTCTCGGTGTACTGCGAGGAGTACAACCCCGAGTGGAGCTGGTACGACGGTGCGGCGAACGCGGTGGCGGTGTTCGAGTTCGCGGGCGGCGCCCGCTACGTCTACGACGGCAGCTGGTGCGCCCCCGGACTCGAGACGTCCTGGAACGGGTCGTGGCGCGTGAGCGCCGCGGACGGCTCGGCCGAGTGGGACGGCGAGGGTGCGCCGGTCGTGCACCGGCCGGATGCCGGGGAGCCGGTTTCCGCGGAGATCGACGCCTCCGCGCAGGAGCTCGCGGGGTCGTTGGCGGCGTTCGTCACGGCGCTGCGCACCGGGCATGCGCCGGAGAACGCCGCGGGCGACAATCTGCGCAGCCTCGCGATGGTCGAGGCGGCCGTGCAGTCCGCCGAGACCGGTGTCCGCGTGCGCATCGATGACGTCCTCGAGCAGGCGTGTCAGGACGCGCTCGCGCTCACGGACCGTGAGGACGTCCGGGAACGGCTCTCCGCGCCGGCCTGAGCCTCGCCGGCCGCGGCCTGCACGGGGGCCGACACGCCACCCATCGAACGCTTCGGCGGATTCGGTCCGACATCTGGCGTGTCGGCCCCCGGAACGGAAGACAACGAGACGCGACGACAACATTCGGCAGGAGCCCTGACAAATCCGTCGTAGGCTCGGAGGACACGACGGAAGGACATCGGATGCGCGTTCTCGGCCTGCTCTCGGGCACCTCGCACGACGGGATCGACGTCGCCGTGGTCGACTTCACCGAGTCGGACGGTCGGCTGCACGGCCGGGTGCTGCACGAAGACAGCATCCCGTATGCATCCGAGCTGCGCGCCAGGCTGGTGGCCGCCCTTCCGCCGGCCCCGACCACGCTGGCCGAGGTCTGCGAACTCGACACGCTGATCGGCCAGGCCTTCGCCGAGGTGGCAGCGGATGCCGCGGCATCCGTCGGGGGAGTCGACGCCGCCTGCACCCACGGCCAGACCGTCTTCCACTGGGTCGAGGGCGATCACGCCCGCGGAACGCTGCAGATCGGGCAGCCGGCCTGGATCGCCGAGCGGATCGGGGTGCCGGTGATCTCGGACGTCCGCATCCGCGACATCACGGTCGGCGGGCACGGCGCCCCGCTGGTGTCGTTCCTCGACGAACTGCTGCTGCGCGACCGGGCGGGGGTGTCGGCCGCGCTGAATCTCGGCGGGATCGCGAACATCACGGTCGTCGGCGACGGCACGGTCTCGGCGTACGACATCGGCCCCGCGAACGCGCTGGTCGACGCGATCGTCGCCGCCGAGCGGCTCAACGATCTCGGTTACGACGAGGATGCCGCGATCGCCCGCTCCGGCGACGTCGACCAACCGCTGCTCGACGCCCTGCTCGCCGACGCGTACTACGCGCTGCCGGCGCCCAAGAGCACGGGCAAGGAGCACTTCCACCTCGACTACGTCCGGGCCGCCGTCGCCGCGCAGGGGCGGGCGATTCCGGTCGCCGATCTCGTTCGGACCCTCACCGAACTGACCGTCCGCACCGTCGCCGCCGACATCCGCCGCGCGGGCATCGGATTCCTCGCGGTCTCCGGAGGCGGATGCCGCAACCCGCTGATCCTGCAGGGGCTGCGCGACGCGCTCCCCGAGGTCGCCGTCGTCCTGGCGGACGAACTCGGCGCGTCAGCGGACGCCAAGGAGGCGATCCTGTTCGCCCTGATCGGCTGGTGCACGATGCACGGCGTCCCCGCCGTCGTCCCCGGCGGAACGGGAGCACGCGAACCCCGGATCCTCGGGACGATCACGCCGGGTGCCGGCCCGCTGCGGATGCCGGAACCTGTCGCCGCCCTGAAGAGCCTGACACTGGCCTGAGCGATCAGGGCGGTCCTTCGTCTGGACCGGATGTCGGGAGATCTTCCCGAACGTCGGGCGATTTGTGCGCATTCGGCCCGACATCCGTGAATCGTCCCGACATCCGTGCGTGCAGGCACTGCGGGAGGGAAGCCACGGTAGGCCGCACCGGCGCGGCACGGACCTGCAGGCACGCAGGCCCGGGATCGTCCGCCGTGCTCAGCGCCTCGGACGGTCGTCGTCGTCCCAGGGGCCCTCGTACCAATCGCCGCGATCGTCCCGCTTCGGGCGCTTGAGCAGCTGCACGGTGACGAGCGTGAGTGACGAGATCCCGATCAGGATCAACACGAAGAACAGCATGTCGCTCTGATTCATGGGCGCTTTCCTTCCGCGGCATCCGCCACGATCTTCGCGATGCGGGCAGCCCGGGTCTCTGGCCTCTTCGCCATCGCGATGTGCGTGAGACCGAACTTCTTCACAGACTTGGGGAACGCGTCCCAGTTCGCGCGCGCGGCGGGCAGGGCGTCCAGCGCGGCTGCGAACTCGTCCGGTTCGATACCCGCTTCGGGGCCGTCGAGCATCGTCCATGAGCCGTTCGCCTTGGCGGCCTTGATCGCCCGGAGCCCGGCTGGTGCGATCAGACCGGCGGCCTCGAGCTCTGCGAGGCGCGCCTTGTTGGTGGCGGCCCACCCGCTGGACGGGCGGCGCGGCGAGAACCACTGGCCGACCGTGGCGTCGTCGAAGGTGCGCACCGGCCCGTCGATCCAGCCGAAGCACAGGGCGTGCCGGACGGCATCCTCGTAGCCGACGCCCTCGGCGCTGCCGCCGCGGACGCTGAGCAGCCAGACACCGGCAGCACGGGTGTGGTTCGCCTCGAGCCAGGAGCGCCAGGTCGCGGCATCCGCCGCGCGGATGCGCTCGCCGTCGTCGAGGGCGCCCATGTCAGCCCTCTGGGAGCAGATCCGCGACCGAGTTCACGACCTCGTCCGGGCGGAACGGGTACTTCTCGATCTCGGCGCGGTCGCTGATGCCGGTGAGCACGAGCACGGTGTGCAGGCCGGCCTCGATGCCCGCGACGACGTCGGTGTCCATGCGGTCGCCGATCATGCCGGTGCGCTTGGAGTGCGCTCCGATCTTGTTGAGCGCCGAGCGGAACATCATCGGGTTCGGCTTGCCGACGACGTAGGGCTCCTTGCCCGTGGCCTTCGTGATGAGGGCCGCGATCGCGCCGGTCGCCGGCAGTGGACCGTCGGCGCTCGGGCCGGTCGCATCCGGGTTCGTGACGATGAAGCGCGCGCCACCGTTGATGAGGCGGATGGCCTTCGTGATGGCCTCGAACGAGTAGTTGCGCGTCTCGCCGACGACGACGAAGTCCGGGGCGGTCTCGGTCATGACGAAACCCGCCTCGTGCAGAGCCGTGAGGATGCCGGCCTCGCCGATGACGAACGCGGAACCGCCAGGGACCTGCTGCTGCAGGAAGGATGCCGTGGCCAGCGCCGAGGTCCAGATGCGGTCCTCCGGGACGCTCAGACCGCTCGCGCGCAGGCGGGCGGAGAGGTCGCGCGCCGTGAAGATCGAGTTGTTCGTCAGCACCAGATACGGGGTCCCGGCGGCCTCCCAGCCGGCGAGCAGCTCGGATGCTCCGGGGATGGCGTCGTTCTCATGGACGAGCACGCCGTCCATGTCGGTGAGCCAGCATTCGATCTCGGTGCGTTCTGCCATGTGCTCAGCCTAGGGGGCGGGGGTTACGCGCTGATCCAGACGACGTCGACGGCGCCGTCGGGCAGATCGGCGGATGCGCCGTCGATCGTCACGGTGCCGGCGTTCACGGCGACCGCGTGGCCGACGCCGAGGCCGCACGCCTCCAGGGCGCGCAGCAGCTCAGGGTCGCGGTCGTCGACGCGCAGCACTCGCCCGGTGTGGCCGTCAGGCGCATCGGCCAGAAGCACGAACGGGACCCGTTCGACGGTGCCAGCGGCATCCGGGATCGCATCGCCGTGCGGGTCGAACCGCGGGCGGCCGAGGCGCTCGTCGATGCCCTCGAGCAGCCGATCGCTGATCGTGTGCTCCAGCACCTCCGCCTCGTCGTGGACCTCGTCCCAGGCATAGCCGAACTCCTGGACGAGCCAGGTCTCGATCAGCCGGTGGCGGCGCACCATCGACAGGGCGCGGGCCAGCCCGGCATCCGTCAGCCGCACCGCGCCGTACGGCACGTGCGAGACGAACCCTGCGGCGGCGAGCTTCTTGACCATCTCGGTGACGCTGGAGGGCGCGATACCCAGCTTCGCCGCCAGCTGCGAGGGGGTGATCGGGGCATCCTGCCACTCGGTGTGCGCGTACACCGTCTTCAGGTAGTCGTCTGCTGCGGGGGATGCCACGCCTCCAGACTACGCTGGCGAGGTGAGCGAGACCCCCGAGCGCAGCACCCACGGCGTCGGCCCGTGGGAAGGAGAACGGCCGGAAGGCGACCAGTACGACCCCGAACTGCTCGCGCACGGCGACACACGCAACGTCATCGACCGCTACCGCTACTGGCGGATGGAGGCGATCGTCGCCGACCTCGACACCAAGCGGCACCCGTTCCACGTCGCCATCGAGAACTGGCAGCACGACATGAACATCGGCTCGATCGTGCGCAGTGCCAACGCCTTCCTCGCCGACACGGTCCACATCATCGGGCGCCGCCGCTGGAACAAGCGCGGTGCCATGGTCACCGACCGCTACCAGCACGTCGTCCACCATGAGGACGTCGCGTCCTTCGCCGCCTGGGCACAGGATGCCGGGCTGCCCATCATCGCGGTGGACAACGTCGGCGAAGCGGTGCCGGTGCACCGCGCGGATCTGCCGGAGCGGTGCGTGCTCCTGTTCGGCCAGGAGGGACCAGGGCTCACCGAGGAGGCGCTCGCCGCGGCATCCGGCCACATCGAGATCACGCAGTACGGATCGACCCGATCGATCAACGCGTCGGCCGCCGGTGCCGTCGTCATGTACGAGTGGTGCCGCCGGTACGCACCCTGACGCGGCTCGGACGGTGCGAGAGGATGGGCGGGTGATGACGGATCAGCGGGCACCCCGAGACGCGCCGCGCGCATGGCAGCGGCTCGACGTGATCACAGCCGCGGTGCTCGCCGCGATCCTCCTGCCCGCCACCATCGCCGCGCTCGCGCAGCCCCCGGGCCTCTCGGGATGGCCGCTCGCGCTGGCCGTCGCGCTGTTCGCGGTACTGCATGCGCTGGCGTTCGTCGCGATCCGCTCGCCGTTGCCGGCGTTCGTCGTCGGCAGCGCGATCATGCTCGCACTCGCGATGATCCCGGTCGGCGGCGTGAACTCGGCCGCCATGTATCCGTCGGGGATCGCCTACCTGCTCGCCCTCGGACAGGTCGCACTCCAGTGCGATCGCCGATACAGCACTGCGGCGCTCGCCGTGGGCATCGTGGGATCCGTCATCGTCGTGCTGACCACCCCAGGGCTCGACAATCCGCTCTGGCAGCTCGGCGGGTTCCTCGGGCTGTCGGCGACGATCCTCGTGGCGTGGGCCCTCGGCGTCCTGCAGCGGCTGCGCAGGGAACGTGCGGACGAGGAGCTGCGCATGCGCACGCAACGGGCCGTGTCCGAGGAGCGGGAGCGGATCAACCGCGACCTGCACGACCTCGTCGCCCACGCGACGACGGTGATGATCGCCCAGGCCGAGGTCGCCAGAGCGTTCCTGCGGGAGGACCCGGGGACCAGCGAGCGGGCGCTCGGCGTGGTCGTCGACACGGGGCGGGAAGCGCTGCGCGGCATGCGCGGGATCGTCGCGGACGACGCAGACCGCAATCCCGCTCCCGACCTCGACGCCGTGCGCGCTCTGGTCCAGAGCGCGCGCAGCCCGCGGGCCGTCGTCGAATACGAAGAACGCGGCGTTGCCGGAACCCTCGAGCCGGTCGTCGTGCTCGCTCTGCACCACGTCGTGCGCGAGGCGCTGACCAACGCGCTGCGGCACACCGAACCGCCGGTTCGGGTGATGGTGACGCTGGACTGGACCGGCGCCGGACTGATCGCGATCATCCGCGACGACGGCGGTGCAGGGCGCCGGGCGAACGATCTCGGCGCCGGGGTCGGATTGGTCGGCCTGGCCGAGCGGGTGCGACTCGCCGGCGGGGTGCTCGCGTCCGGGGTCGATGGGAACGGCTGGGCGGTCAAGGCCGAGTTGCCTCGTTCGGATGCCGCGACGAGGGGGGGCGGATCGTGAGGATCCGAGTCCTTCTGGCCGATGACCAGGATCTGCTCCGCGAAGCGCTCGCGATGATGCTCGGCCGCGACGAGCGGCTCGAGGTCGCTGGCGCCGTGCGCTCGGGAGACGAGGCGATCGCGTTCGTGCGCGGTCATGCCGTCGACGTGGTCCTGATGGATGTGCGGATGCCGGGGACGGACGGGATCGCGGCGACGGCGGAGGTGCTGCGGCTGCGCCCGCAGACGCGCGTTCTGGTGCTGACGACGTTCGACCTCGACGAATACGTGTTCGCGGCGGTGCGTGCCGGAGCCAGCGGGTTCCTCACGAAGGACGCCGCGCCGCAGGTGGTCGCGGATGCCGTGGTGGCTGTCGCACAGGGTGATCCTGTGCTGGGCGAGCGCGCGATGGCCGCGATGATCGGCTTCGTGCGCGACGGGTCGCCTGCGCCGGACGCGAATGCGGCGCTGGCCGTGCTGAGCCCGCGCGAGCAGGATGTGGCCCGCCATCTCGCCACCGGTGCATCCAACGACGACATCGCGCGGGCGCTGTTCCTGTCGGCGAACACCGTCAAGACCCACGTCAAGGCGGTGCTCGCGAAGCTCGGCCTGCCGGATCGCGTCCACGTCGTGATCTGGGCCTACGAGAACGGCGTGCTGCGCCCGGGAGAATGAGTGACCGAACTCACCCGCACGGGTGACCCCGGTCGTCACCGCGGGCGATGTGCCTGCAAGGCGCGCGTTTCTAACGTGGGGGCATGTCGAATCGAACTCGCTCTCTGCTCCTGATCATCGCCGT
Source organism: Microbacterium sp. STRO-1N (assembly GCF_057748015.1). Next base: position 3,584,772 of record NZ_CM173234.1, on the reverse strand, counting down.
GCTCGGCGGGGCGGTCATCGCCGCCGTGACGCTGCTCCGGATGCTGGCCCCCGATGCCGTCGCCTGGACGGAGGATCTCCATCCGACGTTCCTCGCGCGGCTCGGAGGCAGCACCACCGAGACCATCGTCGGACTGTGCGGAGCGCTGGGGGCCGTTGCCGTCGCCGTGTTCGCCGCCACATCACCACGCGCGAGGTCGGGTCTCACGGCTCTGCGCGTCGCGGCCCTGCTCATCGCCGCGGTCGTCGCCTTCGGCACCCCGGGCGGTGTGATCCCGGCCGCGGGCTACACGTTCGCCCTGCTCGTCGTCGGCGGCATCGTCGTGGCAACCGTCCTGCTCGCCATCCGCCATCCGTGGATCGGATTGCCGATCGCTCTGGTGATGGCCGCTGGGGTCGTCTACGCCGTGGCCAACCTCGAGGCCGGGCCTCTCGTGCCGCGCATCCTGGACGCCATGCTCGACATGCTCCCGACCATGCTGCTGTCTCTGGCGCATGTGATGACGGCGGCGTGCCTGCTCGCGTGGGTGATCGGCGTCAGCGTCGACGCGAGAGGATCCTTCGCCGGCTGGGTGCTGCGTCATCGGGTCGCGATCACCGTGATCGCGGCGCTGTGTTCCGTTCCGTACACGTTCGCGCGTCTGACCTGGCTCACTCCCTGGCCGATGTTCGGCGGGAGCGCCGAGATGTTCGCGGAGTCGCCCGGCACGCAGGTGACCGGCCTGTTGCTCGGCACCGGGATGCTCTTCGGCGGACTGCTCACGCTGGGCCTCGTCCGCCCGTGGGGCGAGCGATTCCCCCGATGGATGGCCGGTCTCGGCGGACGCGTCGTACCGCCGGCCCTGGCGATCCTGCCTGCGAGCCTGGTGAGCGTGCTGTTCACCTCCGGCGGCATCGAGTTCGCCCTCGAGGGCGTCCTCTCGCCGGCCGGGCGGCTCGACGTGCTCTACGTGACGTCGATGTTCCCGTTCTGGCTCTGGGGCCCGCTGCTCGGATTGGCCACATGGGCGTACGCGATGCACCGGTCCGCTCCGTCGGTGCCCGACGAGGATGCCGAGGCTCGCGCCCGCGCGATGGCTCACCTGGCCGAACTGGAGAGCCGGGAGGCGTGAGGACGCGCCTTCGGCGTCAGCCGCGGTCGACGCCGAAGGCGCGTTCTTCATCAGCGCGTTCACAGTGCAGAGCGGGTCATACGTTCGCGGTGAGCCAGCGCCCCGTCCGGACGCGCCACCCGAGCGTCACGAGACGTGCGAGCAGGTACACGCCGAAGAAGGCCACGGAGAGCCAGGTCACTCCGGCTGTGCCGTCGACGCCCGTGGCGGCGATGATCCACAGCGCGGGGATGAACGGTACGAGATTGAGGCCGCCGGCGATCGCCAGGTAGCGGGCGTCGCCGGCACCCATCAGCACGCCGTCGAGGACGAACACGACACCGGCGACGGGCTGCGCCACCGCCAGGACGATCAGCGCCGGTTGGATCAGCGCTGCGACCTCGGCATCCCCGGTGAAAGCCAGCCCGATCACTGCGGACAGCCCGCCGATCAGGACTCCCACGATCACCCCGAACCATGCGCCCCACGCGACGGTCCGGCCGAGCACGCGGCGAGCCATCCGTTCATCCCCGGCGCCGAGCCCCTTGCCGATGAGGGCCTGGGCGGCGATGGCCAGAGCATCCAGGGCGAAGGCCGCGGCCGAGAAGATCGTGAAGACGACCTGCCAGCCGGCCAGTTCGGTCGTGCCGATGCCGGTGGCGACACCGACGGTCGCGAGCAGCGCGACGCGCAGACTCACGGTCCGCAGGAACAACCACCCGCCGGAGCGAGCGGAACCTCGTACGCCATCGCGCTGGGGTCGCACCGACGCCGAGTGGCGTCGGGCGAGTCGGCCGATCACGATCACGTACGCGGCGACCATGCCCCACTGCGCCGTCACGGTCCCGGCGGCGGATCCGGCGATGCCCCAGCCCCAGCCGTAGATGAACAGCCAGTTCAGCAGGGCGTTGGCGGCGAAGCCGAGCCCCGCGATCCACAGCGGTGTCACGGTGTCCTGCATGCCGCGCAGCAGACCGGTGGCGGCGAAGACGATGAGCATCGCGGGCAGGCCCCACATCGAGATCGCCAGGTACGTGTCGGCCTGCTCGGCGACGGCCTCCGACGCGCCGAACAACGACACCAGCCACGGCGACGCCATCGCCCCGGCCACGGCCAGCACCGCTCCGAGCCCCAGCGCCAGCCACATGCCGTCGATGCCGACCGACACGGCGTTCTTGGGATCGCCGGCGCCGAAGCGCCGAGCCACGGCGGGCGTCGTCGAATACGCCAGGAAGATCATCAGCCCGACGATGGTCTGCAGGACGGCGCCCGCGATCCCGAGCCCGGCGAGCGGGGTCGTCCCGAGGTGGCCGACGAGTGCGGCATCGACGATGAGGAAGGCGGGTTCGGCGACCAGGGCACCCAGCGCGGGGACGGCGAGGCGCAGGATCTCTCGGTTCAGGGATGCTGCGCGGGCGGTCACCCTCCGAGCCTACGGCCGCGCGATGCAACGCGGCTGTCGTAGGCTGGAAGGACCGGAATCCGGAGGTGCACGATGAGCGATCCCCGAGGAAACGCCGCCCGTTACTGGGCCAGGCAGACCGACCAGCCCGATGCCGAGCCCGCGTCGGCGCCGATGCAGCTCACCGCGGAGAACAAGCACGAGTTCGTCGAGACCGCGATCCAGGTCGCGATCCGTCGGGGTGAGTTCGATGACCTCCCCGGCGCGGGCAAGCCGCTCGAGAACCTCGGCACTCATCACGACCCGGACTGGTGGATCCGGCGCAAGATCGAGACGGAGAATCTCACCGGCCTCGGCCCGCCGGCGCTGCTGCTGCGCACCGAGGACAGGGAGCTCAACGATCATCTCGACGCCCTCAGCAGGGAGAGCGACGTTCGCGAGGTGCTCGAGGACTTCAACAAGCGCGTGGTCGACGCGCGGCGTCAGCTCACGGGCGGCCCGCCGGTCGTCACCCGCACGCGGGACGTGGAGGCCGAGATCACCGCGTGGCGCGATCGCAGGGCATCGACGCCCGTCGTCGCGTCTCAGGAGCCCGCCCCGACGTCGACGGAAGCCCGGCGGCGCAGCTGGTTCCGGCGCGGCTGAGCCGGCTTCCGGTCCTCAACTCGGCGTCGCGAGCCGCGGTGTCCGCGGCGGCTCGGTGCGGCGGCGTCCGGTCTCCTCGAACGCGAGCCCGAGGGCGAGAAGAGCGGTGTCGTCGTACGCCCGCCCGGCGAACGTCAGGCCGACCGGCATCCCGATGTCGTCCATGGTCCCCATCGGTACGGTGACCGTCGGGATGCCGAGGTGGCGCGGGACGAGGTTGCCGTTGGCGACCCACACGCCGTTGCGCCACCCGGCATCGGCCGAGGTCGGGTCGACGTCCATGTCGGCCGGGCCGATGTCTGCCATCGCGGGGAAGGCGACGGCATCGAGCCCGAGGCCGTCCATCCACTCCTCCAGGTCGATCCGGCGGGTCTCCTCGAGGCCGCGCGCACCGTCGGCGAGATGCGGGATGTCGGTGAAGTGCGCGTACGGATGCGCCTCAACGACCGCGGGGTACGTGGCGATGTCGTCGTCGAACCCGTCGTAGCGATCCGGCAGCGCGCCGGACGGCGCGGGGAAGATCTGCGTGCCGTCCACGCCGGCGAGGTTCGACAGCTGAGGGTCGCCGTTGGCCCGCAGGAAGTCGTCCCACGCCCAGGCCGAGAGGTCGACGATCTCGTTGCGCAGAAACTCCGGCGAGACGAGACCACGGGTCGCGATCGTCGGGGCGCCGGCGCGATCGCCCTCGTAGTTCGTCACCGCGGGGAAGTCCACCTCGACGACCTCTGCACCGGCGGCCTCCAGGTCACGGCGCGCCCGCTCCCACAGGGCGATCACGGACGGACGGGTCTCGATACGCCGTCCCGTGGAGCCGCCGATCGACGTGCCGGTCCCGGCATCCGGATCGGCGTTGATGTACATGCGCGGGACGCCGATGCGCCGGCCGCGCAGATCGGCGGCCGCCAGATCTGCGTACGTGTCTGGCCGCACCTCGGAAGCCCGGGGGATCGGCACCCACGGCTGCGCGCGCCAGAAGTCGCCCCGCACGTCGGCGTCGTCCGCGACGATCACGTCGAGCACCTCGAGCAGATCGGCCATCGTCCGGGTGTGCGGCACGACGACGTCCATGGTGGGCACGAGCGGCCAGTTTCCCCGGACCGAGATGACGCCGCGGCTGGGAGTGTAGGCGCAGAGGGCGTTGCAGGACGCCGGCGCCCGGCCGCTCGACCAGGTCTCCTCGCCGAGCCCGAAGGCGGCGAAGCCCGCGGCCGTCGCCGTACCGGAGCCGTTGGAGGAGCCCGATCCGAAGGCGCTGGTCAGCCAGTCGGCGCTGTACGGGCTCTCCGCCCGGCCGTACACGCCGCGCTGCATGCCGCCGTTCGCCATGGGGGGCATGTTGGTCAGGCCGAGACAGATCGCCCCGCCCGCCCTGAGTCGCTCGATCGTGAACGCGTCGCGCTGCGCGACGAGGTCGGCGAACGCGGGGGACCCGGCTGCAGCGGTGAGGCCCGTGACGAGGTAGCTGTCCTTGGCCGTGTACGGGATGCCGTCCAGCGGGCCGAGCGACTGCCCGCCCGTCCGGCGGGTATCGGATGCCTCCGCCTCCGCGACCGCGTCCGGGTTGCGCACCACGACCGCGTTGAGCGCGGTCTCTGTGCCCGGCGCGTCGTACGCGTCGATGCGGGCGAGATAGGCCTGCACCAACTCGACGCTCGTGGCCGCACCGGTCTCGAGCGCTCGCCGAAGGTCGGCGATGGATGCTTCGACCACGTCGATCATGCGGACACCTTCTTCATGGCCGGCTGCTGCTGAGTGATGCAGTGGAGGCCGCCGCCACGAGCGAAGATCGGGCGCGCGTCGACGGTCACGGCCCGCCGACCGGGGTATGCGGCTTCGAGGATGTCCCGCGCGCGGGCGTCGGCGGCGTCCTCGCCGAACCCGCACGCGATCACGGCGTCGTTCACGACGAGGTGGTTGATGTAGCTCCAGTCGACGAACCCCTCGTCGTCGCGCAGAGCGGCCGGCGCGGGGACATCGATGATCTCGAGCGGGCGACCCGCGGCATCCGTCTGGTCCTGAAGGAATGCCTTCAGTTCGCGGGCGACGACGTGATCGGGGTGTGCCGGGTCGTCCTGGCGGTGCAGCAGCACGCGGCCGGGGCCGGCGAACGCGGCGACGATGTCGACGTGCCCGTTCGTGCCGAACTCGTCGTAGTCGCGGGTGAGTCCTCGCGGCAGCCAGATGGCCTTCGTGGTGCCGATCGTGCGCTCCAGTTCGGCCTCGACGCGGATCTTGTCCGCATACGGGTTGCGGTTCGGGTCGAGCTGCACGGTCTCGGTGAGCAGGACGGTCCCCTCGCCGTCGACGTGGATGCCGCCGCCTTCGTTCACGAGGACGGAGCTGATGAGCTCGGCTCCGATGCGCTCGGCGACGGTGCGCGCGACGCCGGCCGCCACCTGCCACTCGGCCCACGCCGGGGCGCCCCAGCCGTTGAAGATCCAGTCGACGGCACCGAGGACCCCCGGCCGGTCGTCGTCGAGGACGAAGGTCGGGCCGAAGTCTCGCATCCAGAACTCGTCCAGCGGCATCTCGAGGATCTCGACGGCTGAACCGAGCATGTCGTGGGCGCGCGTCGTCTCGGTCGGGTCGACGACCATGGTGACCGGCTCGAAATCGGCGATCGCCAGCGCGGTGTCCGTCCACGCGCGGTACGCCGTCTCCTGCCATTCGGCGCCGTCGCCCAGGGTGATCCCCGCGCGGGGGAACGCCATCCAGGTGCGCTCGTGCGCATCGCCCTCATGAGGCATCCGCCAGCCCATGTCGTCTCCTTCGATCTCCATCGACCGCATATTGATCGTGCGATCAATACAAGATGTTCCTACACTGGAGGGATCATGTCAACGTCCGACGTTCGTCCTCGCACCCGCAAGAGCCCGCAGCAGCGCTCCGGCGAGATCCATGATGCGGCGATCGCTCTCGCGAGGGAAGAGGGCCTGTCCGCGTTGACCCTGCGCGCCGTCGCGGCCCGTGCCGGCGTCGTTCCAGGGCTGGTCGCCCACTACGCATCCAGCATGGATGAGCTCGTCGCCCGGACGTTCCGCGAACTGACGGCATCCGAACTGGACGACGTCCGGACGCACGCCGAGACCGAGGCCGAGCCTGTGGCTCGGATGGCGCGGATGATCTCCACGGTGCTCAGCAGCGATCACGACGACGTCACTCTGGTGTGGGTGGATGCCTGGTCGCTCGGCCGCGGCAGCGCGCCGCTGTCGGTGGCGATAGACGAGCAGATGAGCGCCTGGCAGTCGTTCATCGCGCAGCTCATCGAGGACGGCCGACGCACGGGCGTGTTCCGCACAGACGACACGGATGCCGTGGCCTGGCAGATCCTCGCCATGATCGACGGCATCGCGGCGCATGCGCTGACCCGTCGCGCCGACGCCGCGCTGTTCGCGGCGCGGCTGGCGCAGGCGTGCGAGACGCTCGTCGGCGCGGCACCGGGGACGATCGGGGAGCACCTCTCCTCGTCCTGACGGTCGGCGGGGTGAGTCGCGGCAGCCGCTCCGTCCGAGTCCGGACATAGGGTGGTGAGCATGACTGATGCTCTTCCCGCAGGCCTGGCCATCGACGAGTTCAGCTCCGGCATCCGACCGCAGGACGACCTGTATCGGCATGTGAACGGCGCGTGGATCGACCGCACCGAGATCCCCGGCGACAAGGCGCGCTGGGGCTCGTTCCACCTCCTGGCCGAACAGGCCGAGAAGGATGTGCGGGCGATCATCGAGGAATCGCAGACCGCCGAGCCCGGCACCCTGGCACGCAAGATCGGCGACCTGTTCGCCAGCTTCATGGACACCGACCGCATCGCGGCTGCCGGAGTGACGCCGCTGGCCGAAACGCTCGCCGAGATCGACGCGATCGATTCGGTCTCCGCGCTGCTGCACGTCGCCGGCGTGTACGAGCGCGACGGCCGGGCGCACCTGATCGGGTTCTACGTCGACGGCGACCCCGGTGATCCGGAGCGCTACCTTCCGGTGCTCGTGCAGTCCGGTCTCTCGCTCCCGGACGAGAGCTACTATCGCCTCGAGAACTTCGAGAGCACGCGTGCGACGTACCGCGAGCACCTCGAGCGCCTGCTCTCCCTCGCCGGGCTCGCGGATGCCGCGGCCGAGGCCGATCGCTCGATCGCCCTCGAGACCGAGTTGGCCGGCCACCACTGGGACAACGTGCGCAGCCGCGATGCCGTGGAGACCTACAACCTCAAGACATGGCACGAGCTCCAGGAATTGGCAGGGGTCGACCTGACGCCGTGGCGCGACGCGGTCGCGCCGACCAACCCCGACGCGTTCGCCGAGGCCGTCGCCTCGCAGCCGAGCTTCTTCGAAGGGCTGGGCGCGCTGCTCGTCGTCGAGCGCCTCGACGACTGGAAGGCGTGGCTGCGCGCGCAGGTCGTGCACGCCGCCGCCCCGTTCCTGACCGACGACATCGTGCTGGAGAACTTCTCGTTCTACGGCACCGAGCTCTCCGGCATCCCGACGATCCGCGAACGCTGGAAGCGCGGCGTCTCGGTCACCGAAGGCGCCCTCGGCGAGGCGATCGGCAAGGTCTACGTCGAGCGGCACTACCCGCCGACGGCCAAGGCCGCCATGGACGAGCTCGTCGCGAACCTCATCGAGGCCTACCGGCAGAGCATCACCGACCTCGAGTGGATGAGCCCGGACACGCGAGAGAAGGCTCTGGCCAAGCTCGACGCGTTCACCCCGAAGATCGGGCACCCCGAGGTGTGGCGCGACTACTCCTCGCTCGAGATCGACGCGGCCGACCTGTTCGGCAACGTCCGTCGCGCCAACGTGTTCGAGCACGACCGCAACGTCGACAAGGTGGGCAAGCCCATCGACCGCACCGAGTGGCACATGCCGCCGCAGATGGTGAACGCGTACTACAACCCGTCCATGAACGAGATCGTCTTCCCGGCGGCGATCCTGCAGTACCCGTTCTTCGACGCGACCCGCGATGCGGCAGCGAACTACGGCGGCATCGGTGCCGTGATCGGTCATGAGATCGGCCACGGGTTCGATGACCAGGGCAGCAGGTACGACGGACAGGGCAAGCTCGAGGACTGGTGGACGGATGCCGACCGCGCCGCATTCGAAGAGCGCACCAAGGCGCTCATCGCGCAGTACGACGCGCTCGTCCCGGCCGGACTCGCCGCCGAGCACCACGTCAACGGTGCGCTCACGATCGGCGAGAACATCGGCGACCTCGGCGGCCTCGGCATCGCGCTGAAGGCCTACGAGCTCTCCCTGGCCGGCGCCGAGGCGCCCGTCATCGACGGGTACACCGGCGTGCAACGGCTCTTCCTCTCGTGGGCGCAGGTCTGGCAGCAGAAGAGCCGGGAGGCTGAGACGATCCGCCTTCTGACGATCGACCCTCATTCGCCGAACGAGTTCCGCTGCAACCAGATCGTGCGCAACATCCACGCGTTCTACGAGGCCTTCGACGTCGCCGAGCAGGACGAACTGTTCCTGCCCGCTGACGCGCGTGTGACGATCTGGTGACTATCGCGGCCTAGGGGATCGCGGGGGACCGGGCGGGGGTTACGATAGCCCTGCTGCTGGGGAGTTGCCCCTCCCCGGTCCCCCTCCAACCCTTGCCGTGAAGGACCACGCGTGGGATCCTCCCTCCCCCCGGCCCCCGAGCCCGTCGACGGCGTACCGTCGACTGCGGTGCGTCGTTCGCACCGCAGCGCCCGTCGTCTGCCGCGCCGCGCGGCCGTGGGGCGCCGGTCCTTCGACGCCACGCTGAAGGCGCTGGAGGAGCTGGCGGATGCCGGTGCTCAGGTCTCGGTGCATGTCGTCGACCTCGACACGCACAAGCACGTCCTCTCGGGAGACGATCACGTGACGATGCCGATCGCCGGCCTCGGCGTCGTGCCGCTGCTGATCGAGGTCGCGGCCGCATTCGAGGACGGTTCGTTGGATCCGCTGGAGATCGTCGAGCGCTCCTCGGTCGAGTCCGTCACGACGTCCGGCGTGTGGCGGCACCTGCGCGCGCCGGCGCTTCCGCTTACGGATCTCGCCGTGCTCGCGGCGACCGCGGGCGACCCGATCGCCGTCAACGCGCTGCTGCAGCGCGTCGGGCACGAGCGTGTGAGTACGCGGATCGAAGGCCTCGGCCTCACCCGCACCGCGATCCTGGATCGCTTCCGCGACGATCGCGGCCCCGACGACGCCCCGCATGTCGCGGTGGGTTCGAGCCGCGAGCTGGCCGGCCTGTTCTCCGCGCTGGTGAATTCCGAGGTCGTGGATGCCGCGGTGAGCGCTCAGGTCTCGGAATGGCTCAGCCTGAACCAGGACCTCAGCCTGGTCGCCGCGTCGACCGGGCTCGATCCGTTCGCCCACGATCACGACCAGCACGGGCTGCTGTTCATCAACAAGACCGGCCGGGACCGCGGCGTGCGGGCCGAGGCCGGCGTGCTGGCGGGACCCCGATCCGGCATCGCCTACGCCATGATCGTGTGCTTCGACGACCTGTCGATCGCGCATCGGCTGCGCGCCCACGACGCCTTCCGCGTGCTCGGCGTCGAGCTCATGGAATACACCCACTGATCAACGGGCGTCCGCCCGCTGAGGGGTGGCTCTGACCGCGGCGTAGAAGCCGGCCGCGAGGATCAGCACGGCCGCAGCGACCGCGGTCACGCCGATCGCCGTGCTGTCGGGTTCCGCGGTCAGGCGCCCGACAGCCAGCCAGGCGAGACCCCAGGCGGTGGCGATCGCGGGAGACAGGCGGCCGGTCGCCAGGGCGCTGGCGATCCCGATCGCGGTGACGACGACGAGGACCGCGACGCCCCAGACATCCGCCTGCTCCGCGAACGAGTCGGGTAGCAGCTGCGACAGCCAGGCCGCGACGTTCGCGACCGTCGCGATCGTCACCCAGCCGAAGTGCAGGCCCATCGTGCCGTCGACCAGCACGCGATCGACGGCGTTTCCGGCGCGAGAGGTGCCGAGCAGGATGATGATCCGCGCGAGCACGGCGAGCAGCGCGACGATGACGAGCACGGTGAGCAGGAGGGTTCCGAAGCGTGCCGCAACGAGCCAGAGCCCGTTGAGAGCCATGGACCCCGCGATCCACCAGCCGGTGCGTCGTTGGCGGGCGTCCGCCCGCTGAGCCGGGAGCGCCTGCCAGATCGTGTAGCAGGCTAGACCGATGTAGATCACGGTCCAGATGGCGAAGGCGGGCCCCGCCGGTGCCAGGTACGATCCCTCCGCCGACAGCGCGCCGTTCTGCAGCTCGTTCACGGGGGCGCCGCCGAATGCGCCGCCGCCGACGGCGGCGCCGATCAGCATGAATACGGCGGCCGCGATGACGACGGACTGGCGGACGATGTCGGTGCGGGTGCTGCCCGCTCGGGTTGCCTCGCTCATGCCCCGACCCTAGTGACCCGGCGAGCGATCGGCGCGGCCTTGACAGGAGCGCTCGGATGGGCGAAGGGCTCAGACGCGGACGCGACGGGCCCCTTCGCCGAGGGCCTCGAGCTTGGCCCACGCGATGTCGGCGTGCACACGGCCGCCCAGGCCGCAGTCCGTCGACGCGATGACGCGCTCGGCTCCCACGATGTTCGTGAAGCGCTCGATGCGCTGAGCCACGAGGTCGGGGTGCTCGACGACGTTCGTGGCGTGGCTGACGACCCCCGGCACCAGGAGGAGATCATCTGGAACCGCAGCATCCGCCCAGGCGCCGAACTCGTGCTCGTGGCGGACATTGCCCGCCTCGAACGAGATCGAGCCGACGTTCGCCTTGAGCACTTCGGGAAGGATCTTGGCGATCTCGATGTCGGTGACGTGCGGTCCGTGCCAGGATCCCCAGCACAGGTGCAGGCGCACGAGCTCCTTCGGCAGTCCCTCGATCGCGTAGTTCAGCGCCTCGACGCTCTTCTCGGTGAACGCCAAGTAGTCCTCGACGCTCGGCTCGGGGCTGATCTGGTCCCAGTTCTCGGCCAGCGACGGGTCGTCCAGCTGGACGATGAGCCCGGCATCCGTGATGGCCTTGTACTCCTCGCGCAGCGTCTCCGCCCACGCCCACAGGTGCTCCTCGTGCGTGGCGTAATGCTCGTTCCACACCCGGGCGGCGGAGCCGGGGGCGATCGCCGTGATGAAGCCCTGCTCGCCCTCGCCGAGGGCGGCCTTGAGCTGGCGGATGTCGGCGGCCACGGCATCCTGGCCCTTGTACGACAGCGGGCCCGTCGTCGTGGGGAACTCGGTCGCCGGCTTGCCCTCGAATGCGCCGGAGTGCGCGTCGCCGTAGACCCGGGGGAACAGCTGGCGGTCGCGACGATCGACGAAGCTGGTGAGTTCGATGTTCCCCGGCGTCGAGACGGCTGTCGGCTGGGTGAACAGATTGTTGTCCGTGAGGGCGAGGCCGTTCACGCGCTGGAACGAGTAGCTCCACCATGCGCCGTAATCGAGCGGGTTCGACATCGCCTTGCCGAACTCGCCGTCGCCCACGAGAGTGATGCCAGCCTCGCGCTGGCGACGCACGACATCGGCCACGGCATCCGCCACCAGGGCCTCGAACTCCGGGGTGCTCTCGAGAGTGAAGCCGTCGTCGCCGAACGGGCGAGCGGCGTTGGCCGCGATGAGGGCCTCGGTGCGAGGAAGACTTCCGGAGGTGGTGGTGGCGATCGTGCTCATGCTCCGACGCTACCGGGGTGAGGTGGATGCCGCCGATTCCCGTGACGAAGCATGACCCGTAGGCTCGAGGAATGACCGACCCCGACTGGACCCCGCACCGCCGGGAAGACGGTGAGCTGCTCGGCTGGATCCACCCGGCGGGCGACGACTGGACGGCCGTGGACGTGCTCGGGCGCGCGGTGTCCGAAGGCATCGACTGGCTGGACGCCGAAGCCGCGCTCGAATCGCACGGTCTCGCCTGGCTCGCGGACCCGTGGATGCTGGAGGGCGAGACCGACCGCCCGCTGCGGGTGCGGATCGTCGAGGTCACTCCGACGGATGCCGGTCGTGCCGGCCGCATCGTCGTGAAGGTCGATGACTTCGGCGACATGAGCCGCCCGGCATCCGAGCCCTACGTCCTGCCGTGGCCGCTGCCGGCCCGGTTGCGCCTTCCGCATGCCGAAGACCCTGATCCGCGCGTGTTCTGATCGCCTCAGGGCAGTGAAGGGTGGGCCTCGACGGCGCGCTGTCGCGGGATGAAGAGCGACAGCACGACAGCCACGATGCCCGCGGCGATCGCGAGCCAGAAGCACACCTGGAAGGCTTCCCTGGTCGGCAGCGCGACACCGTCGACCTCGACGCTCATCGCGGCGAGCACGCCGCCCATCACGGCCGAGGCGCTCGATGTTCCGACGGAGCGGAACAGCGCATTCAGCCCGTTCGACGCGCCGGTCTCGTTCGCCGGGACCGAGCGCATGATGATCATCGGCATGGCGGCGAACGTGAAGCCGATCCCGACGCCGATGAGGATGTTCGCGACGAGGATGTGCCACACCTCGGCCGACCACAGCAGCACGAACACATAGGCGAGGACGATCGCCGTGGCGCCGCCGGTGAACAGCGGACGCGGGCCGATCGTGCGCTCGAGCCAGCCGGACAGCGGCGAGATGACCATCATCACGAGACCGGCCGGCATCACGATGAGCGCGGCGCCGACCATGTCGAGTCCGAACCCGCCGGTCACCACGGGGAGTTCGAGCATCTGCGGGAACGTCACGTTGGAGGCGAAGAGGGCGAACCCCATGCCGATCGCGGCGATGTTCGTGAACAGCACGGCGGGCCGAGCGGCGACGCGCAGGTCGAGCAGCGGGTCTGTCGTGCGCAACTGGTACCAGCCCCACACGAGCAGCACGGCGACGCCGCCGATGATGCAGACGAGGGTCAGCGGGGCGGTCCAGCCCCATTCGGCCCCGCGCGAGACGAACAGCAGCAGGCCGGTCAGCCCGATCGCCAGCCCGATCGCGCCGGGGATGTCGAGGCGGCCGGGGGAGCGCAGCACGTCTTCCGGCACGAACAGGAACACCAGGGCGAGGCCGACGACGCCGAGCGCGGCGGCGAGCCAGAAAAGGGTGTGCCAGTCGGCGTGCACGGCGAGCAGCGCCGCCACCGGCATCCCGATCGCACCGCCCACGCCCATGGTCGCGCTCATCAGCGCGACGGCCGTGCCGAGCCGCTGCGGAGGCAGGATGTCGCGCATGATCGCGATGCCGAGCGGGATGACGCCGGTCACGCCGCCCTGCAGGCCGCGCCCGATGATGACGCCGACGATCGAGCCCGACAACGCGGCGATGAGCGAGCCGACCACGAGCAGAGCGAGCAGCACGACGAGCACGCGGCGCTTGCCGTACATGTCGCCGAGGCGACCGGAGATCGGCGTGGCGACGGCCGCGACGAGCAGCGTGATCGTCACCACCCAGGTGGTGTCCTCGCGGGACGAGTTCAGCAGCCGCGGCAGCTCTGCCTGCAGAGGAACCACGAGCGTGAACATGAACGACGCGCAGAGTCCCGCGAAGGCCAGCACCGCGACGCTCGCCCACAGCGGCGGGGTC